>JAJDEQ010000124.1 GCA_029259695.1 Planctomycetota bacterium | reverse complement strand
ACCCTTCGAGGACGACGCCCTGGGCCCGGCCGGCCTCGCGCCCATGCGGCGTTGGAGTGAGGGCGACACCCTCGGCGACTACCGCCTCGTGCGCCTGCTGGGCCAGGGCGGCATGGGCCAGGTGTGGGAGGCCGAGCAGTTGTCCCTGCGGCGGCGCGTGGCGCTCAAGCTGGTGCGTCCGGACAAGGCGCGCTTCGTGCGCAACGCGAGCCACCTGTCGGTGCGCGACTCGGTTCCGTCCCACGCCGCACCCGACGCGGCCGGCAGTTCAGCCGGAAGTGCGGCCGGCTGTGCCGCGGGCAGCGCGGCCGACTCGCGTTCCCGCGGGCGTCGCGAGAACGGGCTGGTGCACGAGGCCCGGGCCGGCGGGGGCGTGGACCACCCCGGGCTCGTGGCGGTCTACGCGGCGGGGGAGATCGACGGGGTCGCCTACATCGCGCAACAACTCGTGGGCGACGGCCACACGTTCGCCGATGAACTGGGCCGCCTGCGGGAGGGTGCCGAGGGTGTGCCCGGCGCGCCGCGTCAGGACTTCCGCCAACTGGCCGAGCTGTTCGCGGAGGTGGCCGAGGCGGTCGAGGTCGCTCACGAGGCGGGCATCCTGCACCGGGACCTCAAGCCCCAGAACATCCTCATCGGTCCGGACGGGCGACCGCGGGTCACCGACTTCGGGCTGGCCTGGGTCGCCGGTGAGTCCGGGCGGGCCGCGCGGCCGGGGTTGCTCGGCACCTGCGCCTACATGAGTCCCGAGCAGGCCGGCGAGCGCGACGTGGAGATCGATCGGCGCAGCGACGTCTTCAGCCTGGGGGCGGTGTTGTACGAGGCGCTCACCCTGCGCCGCGCGTTCGAGGGCGACGAGGTGGGGCAGGTCCTGGAGCGCGTGCGCGAAGTGGACCCCGAGGACCCGCGCGCGATCCGCTCGCGCGTGCCCACCGACCTGGCCGTGATCTGCATGAAGGCCCTGGCCAAGAACCGCGGCGATCGCTACGGGAGCATGGGCGCCTTCGCCGCGGACCTGCGGCGCTTCCTGAGCTACGAGCCGATCCACGCCCGCCCGCCCGGGGCCGCGGCACGGGCCGCCAAGTGGGTCGTGCGCCATCCCGCGTGGAGCACGGGGCTGGTGCTGGCCGCGTCGGCGCTGGTGGTGATCTCGTTGTTGCTGGTGCGCGAGGTCGAGCAACGACAGCGGGCCGATCGCAACGCCGACGCCGCCGATCGCAGCGCGCGGCTGGCCGAACGACGGGCCACCGAGGTCCTGGCCCAGAGCTATCGCGCCAACATCCTGGCCGCGTCGATCGATCTGGCCCGGGGCGAACACGCCGAGGCGCGCCGCCGACTCGATGCGTGCCCGCCGGAGCTGCGCGGCTGGGAGTGGTCCCACTACGACCTGCGCGCGGACACGGCGCGCCTGCACCTGGCCGGTCACAGCGCCGCGGTGACGTCGGTGGCCGCGTCGGACGGCGGGACGCTCGTGGCCACGGCTTCGGAGGACGGCACCCTGCGGCTGTGGGACGGAGCGTCGGGCGTCTCGCGGGCGTTGCTCGGTGGTCCCGGCGGTCCCGGCGGCGCCGTGCTGAGCGTGGCGCTCTCCGCCGACGGCCGTCGCGTGGCCGCCGCCGGCGAGGAGGGCGAGGTCTGGACTTGGGACGCGACCAGCGGGCGCCCGGTCACCAGCTTCGATCAACACACGGGCGCTGTGCGCACGCTGGCCTACAGCGCCGACGGTGCGCGTCTCGTGTCGGGCTCCGACGACGAGTCGGCCCGGGTGCTGGACCGCATGCTCGCGGTGGCTCCGCGCTTCCGCATGAAGGTCGTCTCGGTGGCGCTGTCGGCCGACGGGCGGCGCATGGCCACGGGCGGCGCCGAGGGCGGCGTGAGCGTGTGGGACACGGCCACCGGTGACAAGCTGCTCGAGTTGCCGTGGGTCTGGGTCGGCCCGGCGCGGGTGGCGTTGACCGGCGGGGGTGAACGGCTGATCGTGGGTACCACCGACGGTGCGCTCGAGATCTGGAACGTCGCCACGGGGGAGCGCCACCTCACGATCCAGGCCCATGCGCAGGCCGTCACCGACGTGGCCTGCGACGACGAGGGCCGGCGGCTCGTCTCGGCGTCGGTCGAGGACGCCACCGCGCGCGTGTGGGACGCGCGCACGGGTGAGCGCATCGCCACGCTGACCGGTCACGGGCGCCTGACGAGCCTGGCTCTGAGTCGGGACGGCGCGACGATCATCGCGGGTTGCGAGGACGGTTCGGCCGTCGTCTGGTCCGGCGCGACGCGCGACGCGGTGGTGGTGCTCGACGAACTCGACGCAGCGGCCGGTCGCATCGCCGTGAGTGGGGACGGCGGGCGCATGGTCACCGCGTCGGGGCGCGACACCCACGCGGCCTTGTGGGACGGTGTGGCCGGGCGCTTCGTCACGCGTCTCAGCGGTCACGTCGGCGAGGTGGTCGACGTGGCCCTGAGCGGCGACGGGACGCGGGTGGCCACCGGTTCCCACGACCGCTCCGTGCGCGTGTGGGACGGCGCGGACGGGAGCCCGTTGTTCGTGCTGCGCGGCCACCGGGTGGGCGTGACCTCGGTCGCCGTCGACGAGCACGGCCTCCGCGTCGCGTCCGGCTCCTACGATCACAAGCTGCGCGTGTGGGACCTGCCGCTCCCCGATGCGGGGGGCAGCCAGGGTCCGCCGTCGATCGAGCCGAGCTACGTCGTGCCGTCGCCTTCGGGTCGCATCGCCACCGTGGCCGTCTCCGCCGACGGTCGGCGCGTGGTCGCCGGGTGCTCGGACGGCACCGTGTTCCTGTGGGACGAGACCGCGGGGGACTGGCGCCTGCACACGCTGCGCGAGTCCACCGGCCTGGTGGGCGGCGGCGTGGTGGCGCTCGGTGACGGCGGCCGGCTGGTGGCGTGGGCCGCCGAGCGCGACGACACGGTCACGATCTGGGACGCCGCGTCGGGCGAGCAGGTGGCCGAACTCAGCGGGTACCGCGGCGGCGTGACGAGCCTGGCCATGACCGGCGACGGCGGGCGCGTCGTGTCGGCCTCGGCCGGCGATCAGGTGCTGCGCCTGTGGGACGTGGCGGCGGGCGAGAAGCTGGCCCTGCTGGCCGGGCACGGAGGCGCCGTGACCGCGGTGGCGATGACCGCGGACGGCGGGCGCATCGTGTCGGCCGCGGCGGACGGGACGCTGCGCATCTGGGAGAGCCGCCGGGCGCCGCTGCGAGCGCTCTGGGCAGCGCGGGGCCTTGCCGCGGGGCTGTAGCGAGCCGCCCGTCCGGTCCCGTCGGAGCTTGCGTTGAGTGGGGGACGCGCCGCGGCCCCGGCAGGCACCCGGATGGCCCGCCGGCGTGTTCTCGGGGCCTGAAGCCCACCCCTGGAGTGCTCCCCCATGGCCCACTCGTCGTCCGGCCGGCTGTTGCTGCTCGCCCTCGCGATCATGCTCCACGGCGAGCCCCAGACATCGACCGAGGCCGACCGGGCCGGGAGCGCGCCCGTGGCCGTGACCGCGGACGGCCGCCAACTGCAACGAGTGAGTACCGCGGTCCCGTGGCCCCGGGGGCTCGTCTTCATGGGTGACGAGTTGATCGTGCTCGCGCGTGGGCGCCACCGCAGCGCGGGCGGTCCCGACCCGGCCGTCGAGGACATGGCCGGCACCCTGTTCCGGGTCGACCCGGACCTGGTGGAACCGGTCGTGGCCGGGGTCGTGCCGTCCGACGCGGTGCGCGCCAACGGCGAGGTCTTCGTGCAACCCACCGCACCGCCGTTCAAGCTCTGGGACCGGTCGCTGGTGCCCGCCCGGCGCGACACGAGCATGGACCGCCCGTACTGCACGCTGGCCTACGACGCCGCCACCAGCAACTTCTTCATCTGCGGCTTCAGCGGCGCCGACCTGCCCGACAACACCTTCCGCAAGAACGCCACCGACAGTGTGTTGCGCTACGACCTGCGCAGCGCTCTCTGGTCGGTCGTCGACGTGCATCGCGGGGAGCTGGTGAGCGACGACGAGCTGGGTCCCTGGGTGCCGAACGACACCTACCCCCATCACGATCCGGCGGCGAACCCCGCGCCGCACGGCTGGCTCAACGGCCCCGACGGAGCCGTGGTCGTGGGTCGCTGGCTCTACGTGGTGGCCAAGGACAACAACCGTCTCGTGCGTTACGACCTCGGGGGCGTGGCCGAAGACCCGCTGTCGGGCCCGCCAATCGCCCGGCCCGAGTTCGAGGACCGCATCGAGGTGCGTGCACCCGACGGCTCGCTGCAGTCCCTCGACGTCCACGGCCACAGCGCCCTCGACGCGTTCGGCGGATACCTGTACGTCGGCTTCCGCACCACGTCCCAGATCGTGCGCTTCGCGCTGGATCGGGAAGGCGCGTTGCAGCGGCCGCTGGTGGGCGAACTCGTGGCGCGCTTCGACCCCTACGACCCGGTGACGGGCCGCAGCCACGACCTGATGGACATCGCCTTCAACAGCCGCGGCGAGTTGTTCGTCTCCACCGCGCGCATCGGCTCGGTGTGGAACATCGGCGTGCCTGATCCCCGTCGGCCGTTCGACGGCCGCACGGGCACGACGCAGCAACCCTACGTGAACCTGCGCGAACTCACCGGCAACCCGCGGGCCAAGACGGGCAACATCACCTTCGACGGGCAGGACCGGCTGTACATGTGTTCGGGCAACTACGACGCGGGCAACGAGATCGCCGGCGTGATCTACCGCGTGGTTCCGACGCGGGGCTGACGGGTCTCGGCCTGCACGGCGCCGCGGCGCGCGCTGCGGGCGATGTCAGCGGAAGGCGGCGCGCAGGGCCTCGACGTTGGTGCGCATGAGGTCGAGGTAGTCGCCGGTCTCGGGAGCGGTCGCGCCGGGCTGGAAGACCACGCAACCGATGTCGCGCACGCGCAGCTTCTCGCGCGTGTCCGTCAGCGGCTCGGCCTCCCACAACATCCACCGGGCCGGGTGCTGCTCGAGCAGGCGTGACAGCTCGTCCCAGGCCGCGCTGTCGGGTGCCACATCGGGCTCCCAGTGCACCGAGCGCAGAGCCAGGTCGTAGCGCCGGGCGAGGTACTGGTAGACCGGGTGCGAGCCGACCAGCGGGTGATCCCCGGCGACCGAGGTGATCTCCGCCAACTGGGCGTCGAGCGCCTGCAGGTCGCTGACGAGTTGTTCCAGCCGCTGCTCGAAGGCGCCGCGGTGATCGGGCCAGCGCGCGGCGAAGGCCTCGGCGATCGCCCGGGCGTGGGCCTCGGCGAGGGTCGGGTCGAGCCAGGTGGTGAACGCGGTGACGCCGTGACTGTGGTCGCCGTCGGGGCCGTGACTGTGGGTCACGCCCGCGTCCACCGTGATGAGCTGATCGGTGAAGGCGCGCGAGGTGTCGACCAGGCGCGACGTGGGCAGCGAGACCTTGTCGCGCCAGCCGGCGTAGCCCGCGCCGTTGAGCAGGATCAGGTGCGCGCTCTGGTAGGCGGCGATGGACTCGTCGTCGGGAAACCAGAAGGCCGGGTCTGTGTCTCCCGGACCCGGGTAGAACGCATCCACCTGGTCGCCGCCGATGCGCGCCGCCAGGTAGGCCAAGGGGTAGTTCACCGTGGCCACGGTGGGGCGACGGGCGGCTGGTGCGGAGAGCGGCACGCCTTCCGAGCTGTCGCCGCAGCCGGGTAGGGCGAGCGCTACGGCGAATGCCGCGCAGACCAGGACCGATGGGGGAGGCGTCATGCGTAGGGCGTTCATGGGGCCGTGGCCGGTGGTGGGGCGTCGCGCGCTGCGACGAGGCCGCGTGCGAGCGGCGCGGAGCAGGGGCTGCGGTCCCTCAGAAGATGGGCTCCCCGTTCACTTCCTGATCGCGCAGCTCGTCGGACAGCGGCGGCGAGTCGGGGCGCCAACCGCCGCCCAGGGCACGATAGATGGCGACGAAGTTCTGGGTGACGTTGCCCTCGCTCTGGGCCAGGGCGTCCTGTTGCTGGAACAGCGACCGCTCGCTGTCGAGCACGTTCTGGAAGTCGGTCAGGCCGGTGAGGTAGAGCGTCCGCACGAGGTCGACGGACTGGCTCGCGGCGATCGCCGAGCGCTCCAACGCGTCGCGGCGTATCTGCTCGTACTGGAAGTCGACGAGGGAGTTCTCGACGTCTTCGAGGGCCAGCAGGATCGTCTGCTCGTAGCGTGCCAGTTGCGACGCGGTGCGCTCTTCTTCCAGCAGGATGGCGTTGCGCACGCGACCGCCGTCGAACAGGTTCCAG
The DNA here is from genome assembly GCA_029259695.1 of Planctomycetota bacterium. Taxonomy (GTDB): domain Bacteria; phylum Planctomycetota; class B15-G4; order B15-G4; family B15-G4; genus OFTM49. The sequence goes on along the minus strand of JAJDEQ010000124.1, from coordinate 14,180 downwards.
CGGAAGTTGGGGCCGTAGCTCCAGTTGCGGGCTTCGGCATCGAAGCGACTGCCACCGGCGGAGATGTAGGCGAACGAGCCGGCCAGCGAGAAGGTCGGGTACAGCTCGGCCGTGGCCACGCCGATGCGAGCGGTCTGGGCGGCGAGGTCCCGCTCGGCGCGGCGGATGTCGGGACGCTGCCGCAGGAGCTCGGTGGGGATGCCCAGGTCGATGTGGGCGGGGGGCGCCGGAGTCGGCGCCGGCGCCGCGAGCAGCTCGTCGACGCTGCCGGGTTGTTGACCGAGGAGTACGTTGATGCGGTGCACGCTGCGCGCGATGGCTGCGCGCAGCTGCGGCACGAAGGCCTCGGTCGAGGCCAGGTTCTGCTCGGCCTGGCGCACGTCGAGTTCGGGCACGATCTCGGCGTCGAATCGGTCGCGGGTGAGCTGCAGCGTGCCGCGCTGCGTCTGGACGTTCTGGAGCGCGAAGTCCAGGCGTGACTGCAGCGCGCGCAGGTTGACGTAGGACTGGGCCACCTCGGCGTAGAGCAGCACGAGCACGTCGCGGTAGTCCTCGACCGTGGCCTCGAGCGAGGCGTCCGCCGACTCGATGTTGCGCGTGATCCGTCCCCACAGGTCGATCTCCCACGAGGCGTCGACCCCCACGTCGGAGAGCGTGTCGGGGTTCTGAGCCTGGATGCTCGGGGGCGCGAAGTCGTCTCCCGTGCGTGTGCGCTCGCCGGCGCCGGTGGAGTCGAGATCGGGGTAGCGTTCGCCGGTGGCGATGCCGCGCAGGGCCCGGGCCTGGCGAACGCGGCCGAAGGCGTCCACCAGGTCGAGGTTGCCCGCCCCGGCGCGCTGGATCAGTTGGTTGAGCGTCGGGTCGCCGAGCAGCGTCCACCAGGTGTGCAGGTTGGACGTGCCGTCCGACATGCCTTCGGTGGCTGCCTGCTGCCATGCGTCGGGCAGCGCCATCTGGGGGCCCACGTAGTCCGGCCCGACCATGCAGGCGCTCAGGGCCAGGCAGGTGAGCAGGGTGATCGTTCGTACGAGGTGGGTCACGTCACGGCTCCCGCCGGATAGCCCCTGAGGCTTCCGGCCCTGCGGCTCTGGATGGTGGGTGGGGCTCGACCCGGGTTGGGCCCGCCGCCGGCGGTGGGCGTGGCCTCTCACCGGAGGGCGGCCATGATAGCGGCTGAGTCCGGCCGACGGACAGGGCGATGGGAGCCTTGCGGGGCCGACCCGATCGCGTCCACGACATCCAGAGGCGTGAGCCGCGAGGGGGCACATCGGCTAGGATGCCCGCACCCCGCCGGGCGTCCCCGATCCCACTGCCCGCACACGACCCCGCAGACGAGCTGATGACCGAGACCAGCGCGCCGTCCGCCGCCGAGACTGCTCCGCGCGACGATCACGTCGTGCTGGAGGGCGTGGGCATGACCTTCGGGGACCGCGTCATCTTCGACGACCTCAACTGCGCCTTCCCGCGCGGCAAGATCTCGGTCGTGCTCGGTGGGAGCGGTGTGGGCAAGAGCACCATCCTGCGCCTGATCGCCGGGCTGCTCCCCGCCGAGGCGGGCAGCATCCTGGTGGACGGCACCGACGTGGTCGGCCTGAGCGAGCGCGGTCTGCAGCCGGTGCGGCGCAAGATCGGCATGATGTTCCAGGCCGGCGCCCTGCTCGACTCGACCACGGTCTTCGACAACCTGGCCTTCCCGCTGCGTGAACACACGTCGCTCGACGAGCGCACGATCGCCACCGAGGTCTACGGCTGCCTGATGCGCATGGGGCTGACCCACGCGGCCCAGCTCCTGCCGTCGGAACTCTCGGGCGGGATGATCAAGCGCGTGGCGCTGGCCCGGGCGATCATCGCCAAGCCCGACATCCTGTTGTGCGACGAGCCCTTCTCGGGCCTCGATCCGATCACGGCCAAGCGCATCGAGCTGCTGCTGTTGCAGACCTGCCACGAGATGAAGGTCACCACGATCATGGTCTCGCACTCCGTCGGAGCCACCACCCGGATAGCGGACCACCTGCTGGTGATGCTGCCGGACGGCAACGCCCAGGGCTCCATCGAGGACATGCAGAACCACGACGACCCGCGCGTGTCGAACCTGCTCAAATTCGACGTGGACGAGCAGTTCACGGCGGTCGTCGAGCGGCTCGAGGCCTCGGTCAGGGGCGGCGGCGGCGGGCTCGACTCCACATGGTCGTGAGGGTCGTCGAGAGCCTCGGTGCCAGCACGATCGGCTTCGTCGATCACCTCGGCCGATTGGCGGTCTTCGCCGCCCAGATCGTGCTCCAGGCGTTGCGCCCGCCCTTCCGCTGGAAGCTGCTGCTCAAGGAGATCCACAAGGCGGGCGTGCTGTCGCTGATCATCGTGGGCGTGAGCGCCCTGGCGGTGGGCATGGTGCTGGGGTTGCAGCTCTACAACACGCTCGTGCGCTACGGCGCGACCGGGGCCCTGGGTTCGGCCGTGGGGCTCAGCCTGGTGCGCGAGCTGGGGCCCGTGCTCACGGCGCTGCTCGTGACGGGGCGCGCCGGCTCGGCCACCACCGCCGAGATCGGCACCATGGTCGCGACCGAACAGCTCGACGGCCTGCGCATGATGTCGGTGAGCCCGATCGACCTGATCGTCGTGCCGCGCGCGCTGGCGATGGTGATCGTCATGCCCCTGCTCACGGTGCTGTTCAACGTGATCGGCATCGGCGGCGGCTACCTGGTCGCGGTGGGGCTGATGGGGCTCTACGGCGGTGAGTACCAGGGCAACCTCGAGGCCGCGCTGGACTTCGGCGACGACGTGATGGCCACGCTGATCAAGTCGGTGGTCTTCGGCCTGCTGGTGGGTCTCATCTCGACCTATCGCGGCGTCTCGTCGGCGCCCACCTCCGCCGGCGTGAGCGCGGCCACGACGAACACCGTGGTGGTCACGTCGGTGAGCATCCTGATCTTCGACTTCTTCATCACGGCACTCTGGGGGTTCACTCTGTGAAGACGAACCGACTCGCCGTCCGCAACTTCATCGTGGGCTGCTTCGTCTTGGCGGGGCTGTTGGCCCTGGCCTTTCTGTCGTTCTCGATCGGCGGCCTCTCGCTCGAGGAGCAGGAGACCATCAGCGTCTACGCCGCGTTCGACGAGATCGGCAACCTCAAGGAGCGCGCGCAGGTCGCGATCAGCGGCGTGATGGTGGGCGAGGTGGCGGAGATCGTCCTCGACGAGGACTACCGCGCCCGCGTGCGCCTCGACATCGATGCTGCGCTCGAGTATCCCGCGGACACGTCGGCCTCGATCCTCACCGCAGGCCTGCTGGGTGATCGCTACATCCTGCTCCAACTCGGCGGCGATGACCGGCTGCTCGCCCACGACGACGAGATCATGTTCACCGAGTCGGCGCTCGTGCTCGAACGCCTGGTCGGCAAGCTGATCCACAACACCGAGGTGGACAAGTAGGCGATGAGCAACCCTCCTGGTGCCACGCTGCCCCGCGCCGGACGCGGACTGCCCTGTCTGGTGTTGACCTGCGCGTTGCTCGCCGCGAGTTGCGCGGCTCCTTCCGGCCAGGGCGAGTACGACCCGTGGCAGCCGCTGAATCGCAAGGTCTTCTGGTTCAACATGCAGATGGACGAGTACGTGCTCGAGCCCACGGCGCGCGGCTGGGATGCGATCACGAGTGAAGGCGTGCGTACCGCGTTCGGCAACTTCTTCAGCAACCTGAGGTTCCCGGTCCACCTGGTGAACAACCTGCTGCAGGCCAAGTTCGGCGGAGCGGTGGAAGAGACCGGGCGCTTCGTGGTGAACACGACCATCGGGCTGTTGGGCTTCTTCGACCCGGCGACCGACGCCGGCCTGGAGGCGCACCCCGAGGACTTCGGCCAGACGCTCGGCGTCTGGGGGCTGGGCAGCGGGCCGTACGTGATGCTGCCGTTCCTCGGGCCGTCGTCCGTCCGCGGCACGGTGGGCGTGGTGGGCGACTACCTCGTGCCGCCGGATTGGACCAACGACTGGCGCCTGGTGGTCCCCGGCGTGGTGAACGACCGGGCCGTCAATCTCGAGCTGATCGCCAACGCGCAGGAGGCATCGCTCGATTTCTACGCGTTCGTGCGCAACGCCTATCTCCAGCGCCGCCGGGCCCTGGTGGCCGACGAGCAGGGCGCCGACCGCTCGCTCTACGCCACCGAGGAGGGCGAGGCCGGCGACGATGCCCTCTACGACGATCCGTACGAGGACGACCTCTACGCCGACCCGTTCTCGGAGGACGGGTATGATGACGCCGACGGGTCGGAGGAGGGCGAGGACGAGGACTGAGTCCCCGCCGTGTCCCGGAAACCGTGCCGCGCGAGCTTCGCCCGGCCGGCCGCCGCCCCTGACTGGTATGGCCCCTTCGTCCAGCACGCCGTCGACCGACGGCCCGACCATGAGACCTCGACCATGTTGCGCAACATCCGACTGACCTGCCTCGCTCCGCTCCTCGGCGTCGCCGCTCTCGGCCTGCTCGCCGCGCCCGCTCACGCCGCCGAAGAGAACCTCGAACGCAACGCACGCGGCGTCGTGGAGTACGCCGCGACCACGGTGAGCGAGACCCTGACCGGCGAACGCTCCCTGACGGAGAAGCGCACGCAGGTCGATCAGGTCGTGCGCGAGGTGCTCGACGAGCCGGTGCTGAGTCGCCTCGTGCTCGCTCGCAACTACCGCAAGCTCGACGAGGGGCAGCGCGAGGCCTTCGCCCGCGCGTTCCAGGAGCACCTGGTCAACACCTACTGGCGCAATGCTTCCGCCGGCGAACTCGTGCGCATCGAGATCCTCGAGGATCGCGAGGAGCGGAGCGGTGACTGGACCGTCAAGACGCGCGTGGTCGCCGTCAGCGACGACGACATCAAGGTGGACTACCGCCTGCGCCGCGAGCGCAACCCGGAGACCGGGGAGAACGACGGCCCCTGGCTCGTGATCGACATCATCATCGAGAGCGTGAGCATGGTCAGCAACTTCCGCTCGCAGTTCCAGGAGATCGTGGGCAACGACGGCGTCGACGGCCTGCTGAGCAAGCTGCAGGAGAAGAACGCCGGCGCCCGTGCGGAGCGCGAGCAGCAGATCGCCGAAGAGGAAGCCTGACAGCGCCGCTCGCGGTTCGGCGGCTTGATCTGGCACGCCTGGACCGCCCGCGGTGCCGGAGCACTCTCCGCACCGGCGGCTAGGGACTGACGTCGCCGCGCCGCGCGACCCAGCGATCGAGCCATTCCACCTGCTCGGCCAGCACGTGCAGCACTGATTCGCGCGCGCGGTAGCCGTGACTCTCTTCGGGGAGCATCACCAGGCGCGCCGTGGCACCGTGGCCGCGCAACGCGTGGAACAGCCGCTCCGACTGGATCGGGAAGGTGCCCGAGTTGTTGTCCTTCTGGCCGTGGATCATGAGCAGCGGCTCGTTGATCTTGTCGGCGTGCATGAAGGGCGAGATCTGGAAGTAGGTGTCCTTGGCCTCCCACAGCGTGCGCCGCTCGGACTGGAAGCCGAAGGGCGTGAGCGTGCGGTTGTAGGCGCCGCTGCGGGCGATGCCGGCCTTGAACAGGTCGCAGTGGGCCAGCAGGTGGGCGGTCATGAAGGCGCCGTAGCTGTGGCCGCCGGCGGCCACCCGTTCGGGATCGCCCACGCCCAGCTCGTCGGCCTTGTCGATGGCGGCCTGGGCGGCGGCCACGATCTGCTCGATGAAGGTCTCGTTGACCGTCTCCGGGTCCCCGATCACCGGCATCGCCGCGGCGTCCATGATGGCCCAGCCCTGGGTGAGCATGAACAGGTGCGAGCTGCCGCGCATGCGCGTGTAGCGATAGGGTGAGCCGCTCACCTGCCCGGCCACGTCGGCGCCGGTGAACTCCCGCGGGTAGGCCCACACGAGCAGCGGCAGGCGTGCGCGATCCGGGGCGTGCATGTCGTAGCCCGGCGGCAGGTAGAGCGTGGCCGAGAGCGGCACGCCGTCGTCGCGTTCGTAGTGCACGAGCTCCTTGTGCACGTCGGCCAGTTCGGGCACCGGGTTGGTGAAGTCCGTCAGCGCGCGCCGTTCGGCGCCGTGACGCACGAAGTAGTTGGGCGGCGTGACGGGCGTCTCGCTGCGCGTGATGACCGTGGCGGCGCCGTCGGCGAGCACGTCCACGATCGTCTCGTACTGTTCGCCGGTGCAGCGCCAGAGTTCTTCGGTCTCGAACGTGGCGAGGTCCATGCGGTGCAGGAAGGGACGATCACCCTCAGGCGTCGCGCCGCCACCGCTGAGCAGGATCGCGCCGTCCTCCACCCGCGTGGCCGAGAAGCCGCTCGGCAGGCGCACGCTGAGCGGGCGACCCGGGTCGCCGTAGCGATCGCTCGTGGAGCGGTCCCACACGAGACGTGTCGCGCCCGGGCCGTGGGTGTCTTCCGGGAGTTCGGCGCCGTCGCGCGCTGGGACGTCCACGTCGAACAGGAAGGTGCGCGTCCAGCGACGGTCGCGGTCGTACTCGCTGACCAGCGCCTCGCTGCGGCCGTCGAGCCAGGACACGTTCCAGTAGCGGTGCCGCGTCCGCACGAGTTCCCGCGGTGTGCCGTCGAAGGGCGCCTCGAGCGTCAACAGGCGGTCGCGGAACGGCGCGTCCTGCTTGGGGTCGCCGCCGTCGAGGGCCTCGGCCCAGATCAGCGTGGCGTCCGCCGTGGCGCGCCACTGGTAGCTGCGCGGCCCGGTGGGGACGCCGCCGATGGGCGTCGTGTCGCGCAGCGGGTGGCTCGTGAGGTGCTTGGCGAGGGTGCCGTCGACGTTCCAGATCTCCGCCTCGGCGGGGAAGCTGCGCGCCGGCACCTGGTAGCTGTAGGGGTGGACGGCGCGGGACACGAACAGGAAGCGCCCGTCCGGCGACGGGCCGAGCGAGATGAAGATCGCGGGCCGGCCGATGGCCTGGCGATCGCCGGTCTCGGTGTCCACCAGGGTCGCCTGGGCGGTGGTGAGGTGCTCGAACAGCGCCTCGTCGTGCGGGTCGGTGAGCATGTCCTGGTACGTGCGGACCTGGCTCACGCGGCCGCTCTCGGTCTCCTGGATCACGGGCCCGACCGGGCGGCGCGCGCGCTCGGGCGGCGCAGCGCGATCGTCGGGCACGAAGCGGCACAGCAGCTGACGGTTGTCGGGCATCCACCTGATGGCCGAACCCACGGTCTCGTTGAGCCGCCCGCGGCCGAGGCGACGCACGCCGGCGCTGGCCGTGTCACCGGCCCACAGTTCGATGCCGTCGTCGCGGTACATCGCGAAGGCGAAGCGCTTGCCGTCCGGTGACCAGCGGGGCATGCCCGCGCGCGCACCGGTCGGCAGCTCTACGTCGCGCGTGCTGCCGTCGGCCACGCTCATGAGCTGCAGGCTCACGTAGTAGGTGGGGTTGTGACGGCCGTTCGTCTCCGGGTTGAGGCGGTAGCCCGCCAGGGCCACCATCGGCTCGGCCATGTCGTCGATGGTCGGCATGGCACGGCCTTGCGCGAGCAGCAGCGTCGCGCCGGTCGGATCCAGACTCGCCACGGGTGCGGGAGGTTCGTCGACGATCGACACGATCTCGGGCGGCGGCAGCCGGTAGGGCTCCTGTGCCGCGCCGAAGCTCGCCAGACCGAGCGCCGCGATCAGCGCGGGGACGATCAGGGCGGTCGCGAACGGGGCGGTGGGGTCGAGGCGGAACGCGCGCATGGGCTGTCTCGGGGGGCCTGGCTGCTCGGGGCGAGATGTCGACGGGACGTTGATTATTCGCCGGGTCGCAGCGATCGCGCCAGCCCCGACCGTCTCGAACGCGGGTTGTGGAGTCGTTCGCGACAGCGTCCGCCGCCGAACGGGGTGCGCGCGGCCATCGGCGGCGGACTGCTACGATCGCTCGCCTTGCCCCGGAGAGGACCCCTGATGACTGCTCCCCGCACGTCGCGTCGCGCCCGAAGTCTCGCTCCGCCGCTGCTCGCGCTCGCCGCCCTGTCACTCGCCGCGTGCGGCGTCACCGGCGGCCGGGGTGGCGATCTGCAGCGCGGCGGCGCCTCGCCGCTGATCTACCCCGACACGGCGCGCGTCGAGCACGTCGACGACTACCAGGGCGAGCAGGTGCCCGACCCCTACCGTTGGCTCGAGGACCCCGATGCGCCCGAGACGCGCGCCTGGGTGGAGACCCAGAACGAGCTGACGTTCGGTTACCTCGACACGATTCCGGAGCGCGAGACGATCCGCGAGCGGCTGGAGGCGTTGTGGAACTACGAGCGCTACGGCATGCCGGAGGTCCACGGCGAACGGGTGTTCTTCGTGCGCAACGACGGCCTGCAGGACCAGAGCGTCTTGTACGTCGCCGACGGGCTGGAGGGCGAGCCGCGGGTGCTGATCGATCCCAACACGTTCTCGGAGGACGGCACCGTGTCCCTCGCCGGCTGGGTGCCGACCGATGACGGAAGCCGCGTGGCCTATGCGCTGGCCGACGGCGGTTCGGACTGGCGCACGTACCATGTGCGGGATGTGACGACGGGCGAGGACCTGCCCGACGTCGTGCCCTGGGTCAAGTTCAGCGGCGCCTCCTGGGACGCCGAGGACAAGGGCTTCTTCTACACCCGCTACGAGCCGCCCGAGAACACCGAGGACAGCAGTCGCCTGAGCGATCGCAGTCGCGGCCCGCAGGTGCGCTACCACGCGCTGGGGACCGACGCGGCCGAGGACGTCGTGATCTACGAACGTCCCGACCAACCCGACTGGTTGCTGGGCGGCCGCGTGACGGACGACGGCCGCTGGCTCGTGCTGACCGCCTCGTCGGGCAGCACCCACGGCAACATGGTCATGTTGCGCCCGCTGGGCGAAGGCGTCCCCGCCGCCAGCGGCACGGTGCGGGACATCGTGTCGGAGTTCGGCGCGCGCTACAGCTACGTGGGCAACGACGGGTCGGTGTTCTACTTCCGCACCGATGACGGCGCGCCCAACGGGCAACTGGTGGCCATCGACATGGCCCAGCAGCCGTTCTTCCCGCGCCACACCGTGATCGCCGAGAGCGACGCGGCCCTGCGCCAGGTCACCATGGTGGGCTCCGGCGACGAGACGCGCTTCGTCGGTGTCTACCTCCAGGACGCCGCGTCGCGGGTGGAGTTGTTCCACGTGGACGGCGCGGCGCCGGCGCGGCCTGCCGGCCAGGTGGAGCTGCCCGGGCTCGGAACGGCGAGCGGCTTCGGGCGCCAAGGCGATCTGAGCACGACCTTCTACAGCTACCAGAGCTACACGACGCCCCCACGCATCGATCGGCTCGACGTGACCACGGGCACCAGCGAACTGTTCCGCGCTCCCGACGTGGCCTTCGATCCGGAGCGCTTCGAGACCACGCGCGTCTTCTACACCAGCAAGGACGGGACGCGGGTGCCGATGTTCATCACCCACAAGCAGGGTCTCGAGCTCGACGGCGGCAACCCCACGCTGCTCTACGGCTACGGCGGGTTCAACATCCCCCAGGTGCCGCGCTTCTCCGTGAAGAGCCTGGTCTGGATGGAGCTGGGCGGCGTGTACGCGGCGGCCTGTCTGCGCGGCGGCGGCGAGTACGGCGAGGGCTGGCACGAAGCGGGCACCAGGACGCGCAAGCAGAACGTGTTCGACGACTGCATCGCCGCGGCCGAGTGGCTGGTGCAGCGGGGCTACACGTCACCCGACAAGCTCGCGCTCCACGGGCGCAGCAACGGCGGGCTGCTGGTGGGCGCCGTGGTGAACCAGCGCCCCGACCTGTTCGGCGCGGCGCTCCCGGCGGTGGGCGTGATGGACATGCTGCGCTTCGACGAGTTCACCATCGGCTGGGCCTGGGTGCGCGACTACGGCTCGCCCGACGTGGCCGAGGAGTTCGCCGCCCTGCGCGCCTACTCGCCCTACCACAACATCCGCGGCGGTACCGACTACCCGGCGGTCATGGTCACCACCGCCGATCACGACGACCGGGTCGTGCCGGCGCACAGCTACAAGTACACCGCCGCGTTGCAGCGGGCCCAGGCCGGCGACGACCCGATCCTGATCCGCATCGAGACCCGTGCCGGTCACGGCGCCGGCAAGCCCACGTCCATGAAGATCGACGAAGCCGCCGACATGTGGTCGTTCCTGGCCCACGAACTCGAGATGGAGATCGACGCGCCCCGGCCGTGATCTCCCGCGGTGCCGCGGTTGACCGTGGGGGTGGATGCCGGCGGCGAAGGGTGCTCGTCCAGCTCCTGCGACCACGCCGAGCGGATGTCGCGGCGACGGCGGTCAGGTGCTGCGCGCGGCCTCGAAGGCGCCGAGGCGCGCCAGGTAGCGGCGCGTGCCCTCTTCGAGGGACAGGAACGGGCGCTCGTAGCCCTCACGGCGCAGGCGGCTCATGTCGGCTTCGGTGAAGTACTGGTACTTGTCGCGCAGCTCCACCGGCGTGGGGATGAACTCGATCTTCTCGGGTACGCCCATCTCGGCGAACACGGCGCGCACGAGGTCGCCGAATGTGCGCGCGTTGCCGGTGCCCAGGTTGAACACGCCGCGGGCCAGGGGCTTTTCGAGGGCGAAGCGCAGCACGGCCACCACGTCCTCCACCGAGACGAAGTCCCGGGTCTGACCGCCGTCGGGGTAGTCGGGGTGGTGGCTCTCGAACAGGCGCACCTGGCCCCGCTCGCGGATCTGGTCCCAGGCCTGCAGGATCACGCTGGCCATCTTGGTCTTGTGGCGCTCGCCGAAGCCGTAGACGTTGAAGAACTTGAAGCCCGACCAGCTTGGCGGGGAACTGCCGGCCTGCTCGCGCTCCAGCGCCCACAGGTCGAAGGAGTGCTTGCTTTCGCCGTAGGGGTTGAGCGGTTGCAGCGTGCCGAGCTGGGACTCGTCGTCGACGTAGCCCTTGGTGCCGTCGCCGTAGGTCGACGCGCTGGAGGCGTACACGAAGGGCACGCCCTGGGCGCAGCACCAGTCCCAGAGCTGCTGGGAGTAGCGCACGTTGACCCGGTCGAAGTACTCCCGGTCGAAGTTGGTCGTGTCGGTGCAGGCACCCATGTGCACCACGGCGGAGACGGTCGGCTGCTCCTGCGCGAGCCAGTCGAACAGCTCGTCGCGCTCGATGATCGTGCCGAAATCGACCTCGGCGTGCTCGGCCCGGTCGCTGAAGTGACTGCGCCGGTCGACGGAGATCACGTCGAGACCGTCCGCGCGCACCGACTCCACGAAGCGCGCGCCGATGAAACCGGCGGCGCCGGTGACCAGGATGGGGGAGGAGTTGCTCACGGGGGCTGGGTGCTCACGAGGCGGGGTGCTGGTGACGTGGGATGGGGAGGGGAGTCGTGTTGCCGGCGCCTGCGGGGCGCGGTGGTGCGTGCCGCGGCCCGCCGTTGCCCGACGGCTGCGGCTCGCCCGAAGCGGCGCGAGTCTAACTGATCGACCGTGTGATCGAGTCCATGCCTACGACGATCGGCGGTCTGCGCCCCGGCCGACGGGAGTTCGACCGACTTGATCGGAGACCACGCAGCGTTCATGAGCGGGCTGTAGGGCCGCGATTCCCTGAGGTGCTCTTGCGCCGCGCCGTTCACCAGGGAGCGTTGATCAAGCCAGCTCTGAAGGTGCGCGCCGAACGCGTGCCCTGAGTGCTACTTGCCCAGCAGCACCTGCGCGGCGTTGCTCACGAACACCGCGTGGCCCGGTTCGGGCGCGCCGTCGTAGACCACGAAGGCGTGGTGCAGCTGCTTGCCCACGAGGTGCTCGGGCAGGTCGTCGGCGATCACGTACGCACTGGCGCGGCCGTTCTCGTCGAGCACTCCCTGGGCCGGCTGCAACAGGCCGTTGCCGGGCGCGCCCAGGGTGAACTGCAGGTAGCGGTCGGCCACGAGGGGCAGGGCGAACGGGCCGTAGGCCGTCGCCGGGGTCGTGCCCGCCGCGCTGCCGAGCACGCGCCAGGGGCGGCCGGCGTGCTCCGGGCCCGCGTCGAGGGTGAGCCGTTGCCCGGGGCCGGCCTGCGCACTGGTGCCGGGCGGGCTGGCCTTGAGCGGCTGCCATTGCCGGCAGGAGCAGAACGCCGACAGGGTGGCGTACGCATCGATCCGGCCGTGGCCGTGGAACGGATCCCAGCCGGTTGTGTCCTCGGTCGGGTCGCCCACCTGGTCGGCCGCTCCGGCGCGCAGGAACGCGGCGACTTCGTCGTGGCTGATGTCGGGGTTCTCGGCCCGCAGCAACGCGGCGACGGCGGCGACCTGCGGCGTGGCCGCTGAGCAACCCGTGAAGGCGACGGTCTCGTCGATGTGTTCGCCGTGGATCGTGGGCACGAGCCGGCCCGGCGCCACGAAGTCGAGCGCGTCGCCGGTCCCCGAGACGGGGGCGTGCTGATCGTCGTGATCGGTCATGCCCACGGCGATGGTCAGCGGACTCGCACCGGGCCAGGTCACGTCCGCGTGCCCCGCCCCGCCGTTGCCCGCGCACGCCACCAGGATCGCATCGGCATCGCGCGCTCGTTGCAGCGCGTCCTGCAGCAACTGGCTCGGCGGGTAGTCCACCAGCGACATGCTGACCACGTCGACGCCGTCCTCGGCCGCGCGATCGAGCGCCTGGGCCAGGTCGAACACGGCGCCGGGGCCGGGACCTTCCTTGACCTGCAGGGTGAGGATCTTGCAGCGCGGATTGGCGCCGGCGATGCCGAACGCGTTGTCGGCGCCGGCGGCCAGGATCCCGGTGACGAACGTGCCGTGGGGGAAGATGTTGACCACCACCTCGCCGCCGGTCGGGTCCTGCAGCGTGAACAGCGACGACGGGTCGTTGTCCTCGTTCACGAAGTCGTAGCCGGGCAGCAGACGACCGGCGAACTCCGGGTGACCGGCGTCGATGCCGGTGTCGAGCACCGCGACGATCACGTCCCCGCGACCTGGTTGGATGCCCCATGCGGCACGGGCGCGGATGTCGGCCCCCGGCGTGCCGCCGCTCTGTCCCGTGTTCTCCAGATTCCACTGACTGGGGAAGTGGGTGTCGTCGGGTGGATTCGCGCCGTCGCCGAGGCCGCCACCCAGTCCCCCGACTCCGTGCGGCTCGACGTAGCGCACGTCGGCCCATGACGCGACCTCGTCCGCCGTGATGCGCAGGCCGGCGGCGGCGCGCACGCGCAGCGACGCGAGCCTGGGGATGGCGCCGATCACGCGGCAGCCGCGGGCTTTCAGCGTGTGCTGCACGAGGTGCCGGTCGCTCCAGTCGTGCAGCCCCACGAGGAACTCCCCGCGCACCGAGTGCGCGCGACCCGGCTCGCGATCGATGTCCTCGGCACGCAACGCGCCGGGTGCGTCCCACGCTGCCGCGGACTCGTCTTGTGCGGGAGCGGAACTCGCTGCCGAGAGCGCTGACAGCAGGCACCAGATCAGCAGGGATGCGCAGATCACGCGGGCACTCGCGGCTCGAGCAGCAAGCCGCCGTGGGAGGGAAGCACGTCGGGGTGGGTGAGCAGGTCCGGTGACGGAGTGCCCAGGTGGCGTCACCGGCGTTCAGGGGCCGTGCGCCGCTCCATTCTACACCGGTCTCGGCCGGTGCCCCGGCGGATGGCAGGCTTGGGCGCCGTCCGCTCCCTGTCCTTGCTCAGCGGCGTGCCGGGAAGCCCGCGGGGCTCACGTCGGCAGCCCGTGGGCGAGGACGTCTTCGATCGCGTCGCAGAAACGGTCGAGTTCCGCCGTGGTGGTGTAGACGCTGGGCGAGACGCGCAGGCCGGTGAACTCGTCGTGGACCACGCCGGTGGTCAGGATGCGGTGCTGCTTCCACAGCCAGTTGCTCAGCTCCCACGTGTCCATGCCGTCCACTTCGACGTTGGCGATGCCGCAGGCGAAGCCCGGCTCCAGACTCGTGTGCAGCGTGATGCCGTCGTGAGCGTCGAGACGCCGGGCCCAGTGATCGCGCAGCTGCACCAGGCGCGCCTGCTTGCGCTGCGCGCCCAGGCCCTGGTGGAAGCTGAGCGCTTCGGCGATGGCGAGGTGGTTGGCGGCGGGGTGGGTGCCGATCTCCTCGAACTTGCGGATGTCGTCGCGCTTCTCCTCGGGCGCGGCCATCAGCGGCCACAGGTCCGCGATCTTGTCGCGACGCACGTAGAGCAGACCCGTGCCGTGGGGAGCGAAGAGCCACTTGTGCAAGCTGGTCGCGTAGTAGTCGCAGTCGAGGTCGGAGAGCTTGAAGTCGAAGTGGGCCAGGGCGTGGGCGCCGTCCACGATCACCGGGATGCCGTGCGTGCGCGCCATGGC
>JAJDEQ010000123.1 GCA_029259695.1 Planctomycetota bacterium | reverse complement strand
TGGCCGAGGAAGAGGTGCGCTCCGGTTCGTTCGTGCTGATCCACGTGCTGTTGGCCGGTGTCTGCGCGGCCTTCCTGGCCGGCGACCTGTTCCATCTCTACGTCGCCTTCGAGGTCGTCCTGATCGCTTCGTTCGCCCTGCTGGGACTGGGGCGGGGGGCGGAGCGCCGGAAGGCCACGATCACCTACCTGCTGCCGAGCCTCGTGTCGTCGATGCTGCTGCTCGTGGGGGTGGGACTGCTCTACGGCGTGGCCGGGACGTTGAACATGGCTGACGCCCGATTGCGTCTGGCCGAAGCCGGTCCGTCACTCGCCGTCTCGGGTGCCGCCGGGCTGCTCGCCCTGGCCTTCTGCCTCAAGGCCGCGGCGTTCCCGCTGCACGTGTGGTTGCCGGCGTCGTACGCCGCGGCACCGCCGCCGCTCGCCGCCCTGTTCGCCGCGCTGCTCACGAAGATCGGTGTGTACGCGCTCCTGCGGTTGCTCACACTCGTGTTGCCGGGCGAGGCTTCCTGGCTGGGCCCGACGCTGCTCGTGCTCGCGGTGCCGACCATGGTGGTCGGTGTGCTCGGGGCGCTCGGCCAGTGGGACATGCAGAAGCTGCTCTCGTTCCACGTCGTCAGTCAGGTCGGCTACCTGTTGCTCGGCGTGGCCCTGGGCACGCCTCTGGCCTTGGCTGCGACGGTCTACTACCTGTTCCACAACAGTGTTGCCAAGTGCGGACTGTTGTTGGTCACCGGTGTCGTCCGTGCGCGGCGCGGCACCGACCGCCTGGCCGACCTGGGCGGACTGGCTCGCGGCGAACCCTGGCTGGCGGGCTTGTTCCTGGTCTCCGCGCTCGCGCTCGCCGGGTTGCCGCCGCTGTCGGGGTTCTGGGCCAAGCTGTTCGTGTTCAAGGCCGGCCTGGAAGCCGACGCCGCCGCGCTGGTCGCCGTGGCGGCGGTGGTGAGTCTGCTGACGCTGTGGTCCATGGCGAAAGTCTGGGTGTACGCATTCTGGGGCGAAGCACCGGAGGCTGCGGCAGGTGCGGCAGGTGCGGCAGGTGTGGCAGGTGCGGCGGGTGCGGCAGGTGTGGCGGGTGCGGCGGGTGCGGGACGGGGTGCGGACCTGGTGCCGCTCGCGTTGCTGGCCGCGGTGTCGATCGCGCTGGGCCTGGCTGCGGGTCCCGCGCTCGATGTGGCCCAGCGCGCTGCGGATCAACTGATCGAGCCCACGGACTACGTCGAGGCCGTGCTGCGGGAAGGTGGCTGACATGAGACTGGCCCTGATCCTCCTCACCGTGACCTGGTGCGCCCTGACTCGCGATGTCGGCCTGGCGAACGTGGCCCTCGGCGCGGCCATGAGCTGGCTCGCCTTGCGCTTCGTCGCCATGCCGGGCACCCGGCTCGGGTGGGTGCTGACGCGCCTGCCGGCCCTGTGCTCGCTCGGGCTGTTCTTCGCCTGGGAGATGATCCACTCGAACCTGCGCATGGCGCTCGTCGTGCTCGCCCCGGGCAGGCACCTGCGACCGGCGATCCTCGCGGTGCCGGTCGAGGTCGAGTCGGACGCCGAGCTGGCGTTGCTCTCCAACCTCGTCACGTTGACGCCGGGGACGTTGGGGCTCGACGTGTCCGACGACCGCGAGCAGATCTACGTGCACGTGCTCACCGCTGATTGTTTCGATGCGGCCCGCTCCGACATCCAGCAAGGCCTGGCCCGCCGCGTCAGGAAGTTGTTCGCATGTTGACGACCCTGCTGTCCACGCTGGTCCTTCCTCTCCTGGCACTCTCCGCCCTGTCGTGCGGCTGGCGTGCGCTGAAGGGACCCACCCTCGCCGACCGAGCGGTGGGGCTGGAGTTGCTCACGACGATCGGCATCGGCATCGCGGCGTGCGCCGCGGTCACGACCGACCAGCCCGTGCTGCTGGACGTCGGGCTGGTGCTCGCGTTGGTGGCGTTCCTCGGCGCGCTGGCCTTCGCGCGCGTGATCAGGAGGGCGGCATGACGCTGATCGAGATCATCGCCTTCGCGTTGATGCTGCTGGGCACACTGTTCGTGCTGTTGGCCGCCCTCGGCGTGGCCCGCCTGCCCGATGTCTATTGCCGACTCTCCGCCACGTCCAAGGCGGTGCCCTTCGGCATCGGACTCCTGCTCGTCGGCGCGGCGCTCGCCGTGAGTGAGACGACGTTCGCGCTGCAGGCCCTCGCCATCACCGTCTTCCTGGCGCTGACCTCACCGGTCGTCGCCCACGCCCTGGGGCGCGCCGCGCACGACGCGGGCGTGCCTCCTTGCGCGCAGACCCGCCGTGACGAGTTGCCGTTCGATGGAGCAACCGGTGACTGATGCGGGCTGCGGACCCGGCCACGTCGCGCCGAGGATCTCGCCGCGGGCACTCGTGGCGCGTCAAGATGTGCGCTGGGTGGCGAGGACGCGCGAGATCAGAAATGTGTTCATCAGCAACAGCACGAGCGCGGGCAACATCTGCGTGAACGAGTCGCGGATGTGGATGCGGGTGATGATGCCCACCAGCATCAGGAAGCCCAGCCCGGAGGCTGACGGGAGGAGCAAAGCGGGGACCAGGCTCGACAAGGCCAGGCCCAGACCTCCGCAGATCTCGAGTCCGCCGATCAGCATGCGCCACCGCGCGAGCCCGTAGCGGGCAAACTCATCGCGCATGTGATCGGTGCCGAGGCACGCGATACCGAAGCCGAGGAACGCGACTGCCGTGAGCAGCCGCGTCCATTCGAACATCGTGTTCATCTGAAACCTCCGGCCGTGGCGTGCTGGCCTGACGGCCCCGAACCGGACTCTGGATCGGCGTCACACCACAGGAGCCGATTCAGCGACGGGCGAGCACGGTTGCGGGAGCGGCGTCGACTTCGTCCCTGCGCATCCTGAACTCGATGACAAGCGCTGTGACGGCGACCGAGAGAGCCAGCAACGGAACGCCCATGAGCAGGAACTCCGCGCGCACCATGTGGTACCCGACGGCTCCGATCATCACGGTGGAGATCAACCCCGTCCCGAGCAGTCGCGTGGTGGGGACGATCGTCAAGACGGCGGCGATCAACTCGGTGATGCCGATCACCACGAGCAGTGCGGGGGCGAGGGCCGTCTGCTGGAAGGTCTGGATCACGAAGTCGGTGGCAACGATCTTCGCAATCCCGGTGCCGAGAAAGGCCGAGCCGAGCACGAGGGAGAGCAATTGGCTGACTTCGAAACGGACTCGGTTCGTCTCGGCGCTGCGAACGGCTGGGCGCATAAGGATGGAAGGCATCACGCTGGATCTCCTGAAGGGAACGATGGTGGCGACTTCGTGCTCCTCGCGATCGCGGATTCATGACAGGCACGTCGTTGGTGGTCTCACTGACCGACGGCGGTCTCCGCCGCGACGGGATCTGTCCCACCGAATCCATCCTCGAGGCCACGACGAAGGTGTTGGTGAATCCACTTCTGCGTGGAGTCCGCACCAGCCGAACCCCGCTTCACTCTGATTGGGCAGCAGCATGGACAGCGCGATCATCGTCCTCCAGGTCGTCATCGCCTTGGGGATCACCAATGTGTGGGTCGTCCGGTTCGGCAAGGCCACGGCATGGCGCGGCGGGGCGGCGACCGATCTGCGGGGCGAGTTCGCCGCGTACGGACTCCCGTCCTGGTGCATGTGGGTCATCGGGGCACTCAAGCTGAGCTGCGCGGCAGCGCTCGTCGTGGGCATCTGGAAGCCGTAACTGGTCGAGCCCGCCGCTGCGCTGCTGGGCGTGCTGATGCTCGGTGCGATCCTGATGCACGTGAAGATCACCGACCCCTTGAAGCGCTTGCTGCCCGCGCTGCTCGTGCTGGCCGGCTGCGTCGCCGTCCTCGCTGTCTGAGCGACGGGCGCTGGCCCAGCAGCCTGCGGAGTGTGCTCCAGCGCCGCGGGCAGCCCAGGCGTGCCGGATCATGGGACGCTGCTAATCACCCCGCGCGAGGTGCTCGAGCACCAGCCAGGTGACGATTGCGGCGCGCAGCGACGACACGGCCGTGCGGAACCAATTCGAGCGCACGAGCCGCCGGTGCGCGTCGGAGTCGTAGCCGCGTGCCAGGCGCCGGTGGCAGGGCACCTGAACGAAGAAGGTCGACAGCCAGAACGCGGCGATGAGCGCTGCGCCGATCAGCAGCAGTCCGCGTTCCGGGCCTGGCCCCAGGGTCCACGGCAGCCAGACCCCGGTGACCAGTTCGAGCAGCATGGCCGGGGCGACGATCCAGGTGATGCGTCGGGAGTGCGCCTGCTCGAACGACACGAAGCGCTCGCGCTCGACGTGATCGAACAAGGGGTAGTGCACAAGCTGGACGACCCAGATCAGGCCCGCCAGGAACCACGTCACGGCGGCATGAGCCACGAGCACGGTGAGGACGCTCACGAAGGCCTCCGGCGGCTTGACGGCCCTTTCGCCACGGGGGCTCGCGCTTTCGCGCGGGGCGTGGGACGGCTGAATCCACATCACGGTGCATCGTCGAAACAGACCGCATGGAACAGGATACGAGCAATGCGGCACCCGTGCACCTCGTGCTCGGAGGTTCGGGTGGCATCGGGGCGACGCTGTGTCGGCGCCTCGTCGCCCAGGGTGCGCGCGTCGTGATCGCCGGTCGCAACCAGGCCTCCGTCGAGGCGCTGGCCGGAGAGCTCGATGCGGCGCACGCCAGCGTCGATGCGAGCGACTTCGGTCAGGTCGAGACCCTGGTGAAGCGGGTCCTCGATGACGAGGGGCGCATCGATGGGATCGCGCTGCTCGTCGGCTCGATCCTGTTGGCGCCCGCCCACCGGACGTCGGTCGAGCAGTGGCGCGCGGTGGTCGATGCCAACCTCACGCCGGCGTTCGCAGTGACGCGCGCCGCGGGACGTTTCCTCACTCGGCCGGCGTCGGTGGTGCTCATGTCGAGCGCGGCGGCGCGTCTGGGGCTCGCCAACCATGAGGCCATCGCGGCGGCGAAGGCGGGCGTGGAGGGGCTGGCGCGGTCCGCGGCGGCGACCTACGCCGGACGAGGTCTGCGCTTCAACGTCATCGCGCCCGGCCTGGTGGACACACCGCTCGCGGCGCCGGTTCTCGTGAACGACGCCAGCGCGAAGGCCTCCCGGGCCATGCACCCGCTGGGCCGGATCGGTCGCCCCGAAGACGTGGCGTCCGCCGCGGCGTGGCTGCTGGATCCGGTCAATGACTGGGTCACGGGCCAGGTGCTCGGCGTCGACGGCGGCCTCGGCAGCGTCCGTTCACGAGGATGAGAGCTCGGTCGCGCATGTCGTCCTGCTCGTGACCGTACGGCCCGACGGCGAGGTGGCGGTTCTGCGCCGGATCGCCAACTGACGTGAGGGATCGCATACCCTGCTCGTTCGCGGTGACGGATCAGATTCCCAGGACGACCGGAGTGCCTCGGTATGCGTGTGCGGTTCGATGGTCGAGGAGTGCTTCGAGGTCTGATGGGCAGCCACCTGGCCGGTGACCGGGCGGTTCGGCTTGTCGCGGCGCGTGGCTCGCGCAGCGGGCTGCTCGAGGGTCTGGTTCCGGTTGCCCTGGTGGTGATCGGGTTGCTGGGCTCGCCGTGCTTGCTCGCGGCCCAGCAGGTCGAGCGTGTCTCGTTGGGAGATCGCGCCCAAGGCAATGGAGAGAGCTCCGCACCGGTGCTCTCGTCCAATGGCCGCGTGGTGGCGTTCAGCTCCGCTGCGGACAACCTCGTGCCGGGGGATTCCAACGGCGTGAGCGACGTCTTCGTGCGCGACGTGAAGACGGGTTCGACGACGCGGGTGTCCACGGGTGTCGACGGCGCCCAGGGGAACGGCTTCAGCGTCGAGCCCGCGATCTCCGCGAACGGCCGCTTCATCGCGTTCCTGTCCAACGCGGACAACCTCGTGCCGGAGGACACCAACCAGGCGAACGACATCTTCGTGCATGATCGAAAGAAGGGCATCACGACCCGGGTCTCGGTGAGCACGAGTGGCGGTCATGGAAACGACCATTGCTTCGACCTGGCGATCTCTGCGAACGGAAACGTCGTGGCGTTCACGTCGAGGTCGAGCAATCTCGCCGATGGCGACACGAATTTCCTGTGCGACGTGTTCGTGCACTCACGCAAGACCGGTGTGACGGTGCTCGCGTCGGTGGGTCCCGATGGTGTGCACGAGGACCAGCCCAGCGATCAGCCCTCGCTCTCGTCGAACGGGCGTTACGTGGCGTTCTTCTCGGACGCCGCCAATCTCACCCAGGAAGAAGCCGACGGCCCCTTTCTCCCCGCGGGTGACGTCTACGTGCGCGACATGAAGACCGGCGAGACGCTGAGAGTGTCCGGGGGCATCGACGGTGCCCAGGCGGACAACAAGAGCTACGAGCCCGTGATCTCGTCGAACGGTCGGTTCGTGGCGTTCCGGTCGGACGCGACCAACATCGTAGCGGGTGACACGAACGGCGTGAGTGATGTCTTCGTGCGCGACATGAAGGCCGGACTGACGACGCGGGTGTCCGTCGCCACCGATGGCGCCCAAGGCAACAGCACCAGTTCCGCCCCGACGCTCTCGTCCAACGGGAGAGTCGTGGCCTTCGCCTCGGGTGCCACCAACCTCGTCGAGGGAGACACCAACGCCACGCTGGACGTGTTCCTGCACGACCTGAAGCTGCAGGAGACCGTGCGCGTGTCGCTTGGCGCCGACAGCGCCGAGGGTGATCAGTTCAGCCTCGGACCCGCGCTCACGCCGAACGCCCGCTTCGTGGCCTTCTGGTCCCCCGCAACCAACTTCGTCGCGGCAGACTCCAATGCCCAGTCCGACGTGTTCGTGCGAGACCTGAAGGCAGAGACCACGGCGCGCGCCTCGGTGACGGGACCTGACGCACAGTCGGACGGCGGCAGCGACGAACCCGTGTTCACGTCGAACGGCCGCTGCGTGGTGTTCGAGTCGAGCGCGACGAACCTCGTGCCCGGGGACACCAACGCCTCGAGCGACATCTTCATGCGCCGCCTGAAGGACGGGCGGGTCACGAAGCTCTCGGTGGGTTTCGATGGAGCCCCGGCAAGCAACGGCAGCCTCAGCCCCCTGCTCTCGAAGAGCGGTCGATACGTGGCCTTCTCTTCGCTCGCGAGCAACCTCGTGCCCGACGACACCAACGGCGCGACGGATGTGTTCGTGCTCGATCTGAAGTCGGGGCAGACGACGCGCGTCTCGTTGGGCCCCGAAGGCATCGAGGGTGACGATTCCAGCAGCGGCATCGCGCTCTCGTCGAACGGCCGTGTGATCGCCTTCCGATCGTTCGCGGGCAACCTCGTGCCGGGAGACACCAACGCCGTCAGCGACATCTTCGTGCACGACACGAAGAAGGGCGAGACGACGCGGGTCTCGGTGAGCACCGAGGGCGCCCAGGCAGACGGCGCCAGCTCCGCTCCCGCGATCTCGTCGAACGGGCGCTTCGTGGCGTTCTCGTCGAGCGCCACCAATCTCGTCGCGGGGGACACCAACGGCGCGACGGACGTGTTCCTGCACGATCGGAAGACGGGCGTGACGACGCGCGTGTCCCTGGGTGCCGATGACGCCCAGGGGGACGGCCCCAGCTTCGCACCCGCGCTCTCGTCGAACGGGAACGTGGTGGCCTTCCGGTCGGGCGCCGCCAACCTCGTGCCGGACGACACCAACGGTTTGAACGATGCCTTCGTGCGCGACCTGAAGCTGGGCCTGACGCAGCGAGTGTCCGTGGGCACCGACGGTGCACAGGGGAATGGCACCAGTTTCGAGCCCGCGATCTCGTCGAACGGTCGCGCCGTGGTGTTCGAGTCGGACGCCACCAACCTCGTCCCGGGCGACACCAACGGCTTCAGTGACATCTTCGTGCGCGATCTCGAGACGGGGGTGACCACAAGGGTGTCGATGGACGCCGAGGGCGCCCAGGCGAACAACGACAGCGATCACCCCACGTTCTCGCCGAATGGTCGCACGGTGGGCTTCAGCTCCGAGGCGAGCAACCTCGTGGCGGGCGACACCAACGCCGAGAGCGACGCGTTCATGCGCGAACTCGACTGAACCGACGGGGCCCGACGGGGCTCATGATCTGGTGGTTGCTGACACGCTACGGGATCCTCGCGTGCATCGTGTCCGTCTTCGTCGCGGGCGTCAGCTCGCAGCGCGGCGGCCTCGTCGGCGCTGTCTTGCGCTCGGGCCGCGGGATCGAGCAGGCTGCAGGCTCCCGTTCGTCCGGAGCCTGTCGTCATGTCGCATTCGATCGCCACTTGCCTGTCCGTCCTGACTGCTCTCGCCTGCGTCGCGGATGCCAGGATGCCGGGGGCCGCGCCTGCGCCGGTGATGGGATCCGCGCTGCCGGCGGCCGCAGCGCCGGCCGCCCTCGCCGGCGGGCAAGATGCGGACACGCCGGTCACCCCCGTCCACATCCTGCACTGCGGCACGCTCATCGCGGTGCCGGGTGAGGCGCCGCTGCGCGAGGTGTCGCTCGTGGTGCGCGGCGGCGAGGTGGCGGAGGTGATCGACGGCTTCGTCGACGAACTGCCCGGCGGCCGCGAGCCCGGTGACGCGCTGGAGCCGGTGATCGACCTGCGCGAACACACCGTGCTGCCCGGCCTGATCGACTGCCATACGCACCTCACCGGCCAGTCGGTGCCGATCGAGGAGCGCATCCGGCGCACGATGCAGGAGACCGAGGCCCACGCCGCGATCGACGGCGTGGTCTACGCCGAGCGCACGCTCATGGCGGGCTTCACCACCGCGCGCAACGTGGGTTCGGCCGGCTCGACCGGGCTCGCCCTGCGAGATCGCATCGCCAGCGGCATGATCCCCGGGCCGCGCCTGCTCGTGTCCGGTCCGTCGGTGTCGGTCACGGGCGGGCACGGCGACCGGACCAACTCCATCTCGCCCGTTCTGCGTCCCGAACGCGGCCCGGAGACGATGACGGCCGACGGTCCCGCCGAAGTGCGCAAGGCGGTGCGCGCCCGCGTGCGCGAGGGCGTGGACCTGATCAAGATCACCGCCACGGGCGGCGTGCTCAGCATGACTGCGGCCGGCGTCGACCAGCAGTTCTTCGACGACGAGCTCGAGTCGATCGTCGAGGCCGCCCACCGCATGGGCCGCAAGGTGGCCGCCCACGCCCACGGCGCCGACGGCATCAAGGCCGCCCTGCGCGCCGGCGTGGACTCGATCGAGCACGGCACCTACCTGGATGACGAGGCCATCGCGCTGTTCGTCGAAACAGGCGCGTACCTCGTGC
>JAJDEQ010000122.1 GCA_029259695.1 Planctomycetota bacterium | reverse complement strand
TGCAGTGTATTGGTGCAACGACCCTCGATGAGCACCGCAAGTACATCGAAAAGGATGCCGCTCTAGAGCGTCGCTTCCAGTCGATCGTCGTGGCGCCACCATCGGTCGAAGAGACAATCGAGATTCTTAGAGGTCTGCAAGAAAAGTATGAGCAACACCACAAGTGTCGCTATACGGCAGCCTCTCTTGAGGTGGCCGCCGAGCTATCGGACAGATACATCCAGGGACGCTTTCTGCCCGACAAGGCGATCGACCTGCTCGACGAGGCGGCCAGCGGCCTGCGCATGAACCTCGACTCCATGCCGCCCGAGCTCGACAACTTCGAGCGACGCCTGCGCCAGCTGGAGATCGAGCGCACCGCGTTGCAGGCCGAGGACAAGCCCGACGAGGCGCGGCTCGCCGAGATCGCCCAGGAGGTGGCCGAACTGGAGGAGAGCGCCTCCGCCCTGCGCCTGCGCTGGCAGAACGAGAAGAGCCTGATCGAAGCGCAGCGTGAGTCGACCGAACGCCTGCAGGAGCTGCACAAGGAAGCCGAGCTGGCCGAACGCGACAGCCGCCTGGACCGCGTGGCCGAGATCCGCTACGGCGAGATCCCGGCACTGGAGAAGCAGTTCGCGGAGCAGACCGAGCGCATCGACGCCGCGCACGAGCAGGGCACCCTGCTGGCGCAGAACGTCGACGCCGAGCAGATCGCCGCCGTCGTGTCGCGCTGGACGGGCATCCCCGTCACGCGCCTGATGAGCGCCGAGCGCGAACGACTGCTGCACATGGAGGACGAGATCCACCAGCGTCTCGTGGGACAGGACGAAGCGGTCAGCGCGGTGTGCGACGCCGTCCGCCGGTCGCGCACCGGCCTGGCACTACCCACCCGGCCCATGGGCGCGTTCCTGTTCATCGGCCCCACCGGCGTGGGCAAGACGGAGCTGGCCCGTTCGGTGGCCGACTTCCTGTTCGACGACGAGCGCGCCATGGTGCGCATCGACATGAGCGAGTACATGGAGAAGCACTCTGTCGCGCGACTGATCGGCGCGCCTCCGGGCTACGTCGGTCACGACGAAGGCGGGGCACTGACCGAGGCCGTGCGCCGGCGCCCTCACTGCGTGCTGCTGCTCGACGAGGTGGAGAAGGCACACCCCGACGTCTTCGGCGTCCTGCTGCAGGTGCTGGACGACGGTCGCCTGACCGACGGCAAGGGCCGCACGGTGGACTTCACCCAGTCCCTGGTGCTGATGACCAGCAACCTCCAGAGCCACGACGCCGTGCGCGCACACTTCCGTCCCGAGTTCGTGAACCGGCTCGACGACGTGGTCGCCTTCCACCCGCTGGGCGACGAGGCCCTGCGCGACATCGTCACGATCCAGGTCGACAACCTGCGCCGTCAGACCGCGCTCAACGGGATCGAGTTGGACGTCACCGACGCGGCCCTTGCGTGGCTCGCGAGGGTCGGCCACGACCCGGCGTACGGAGCGCGGCCGCTCAAGCGCGCGATCCAGAAGCACATCACCGACATGCTCGCGCGTCGCCTGATCGACGGCAGCATCCAGACCGGCGACCGGGTGCAGGTGGACCTCGACGGCGACGCCCTCGTGGCCCGACGGATCAACGCAGAGGATGCCGTCTCCCAGGCCTGAGCACGGCCGTCGCACTCCCCCTCGCTGCCCGCCCGCGGCAACGGACCTGCGGACGCGCAGCGGGGAACGTCACGCGGGACGAGCCCCGCCGGGCGCGCAGACCCGCTCCAGGGTCCGTTGTGGGGCTCGGGAGCCCCTCCGCGGGTCCGGCGGATACACTGGGGCCCGCTCCCGAGCGTCCGGCGACCGGTGCCGACCCGGACGAGGGGCACCCGCCGGGGTGGGCAGCCGCGACGGGGAGCAGCGAGCATGTGACCGGCCCCGAGGGCAGCGCGCCCATGACCCAGATCAGCGACGGACCGCGGCCTCACGACCTGCTGTTGCACCGCGATCGCGTCCTCGGAGCGCTGGCCCGCGGCGCCCCGCTCTCCGAGATCCTGGCGCTCCTGGTCACGAGCGCCGAAGAGGTCATCCCGGGAGTCACCAGTTCGGTGCTGCTGCTCGACCGGGACGCGGCCGTGCTGAGGACCGGCGCGGCGCCGCACCTCCCGGCGTTCTACAACGAAGCCGTGGACGGGCTGCCCATCGGGCCGGACATCGGCTCGTGCGGCGCGGCCGCGTTCAGCGGCGAACGCGTGATCGTCGAGGACATCGCCACCCATCCCAACTGGGAGCCGTTCCGGCCCCTCGCCGAACGGGCCGGCCTGCGCGCGTGCTGGTCCGAACCGATCGTAGATCCCGCGGGCGTCGTGCTGGGCACGTTCGCCATGTACTACGCCGAGGCGCGGCGCCCCGCGCCCTTCGAACTCGAGATCATCCGCAACATGGCTCACGTGGCCGCCGTGGCGATCACTCGCACGCGGGCCGAAGACGAGTTGCGCAGCAGCGAGGAACTGTTCCGCCAGTTGGCAGAGAACATCCGCGAGGTCTTCTGGCTCACCGACTGGGTGGCCAACGACGTGCTCTACGTGAGCCCCGCGTACGAGGACATCTGGGGTCGCCCCCAGAGCGATCTCTACGACGACCCGCGGAGCTGGTCCGAGGACATCCATCCCGAGGACGTCGAGCGCGTCGTCAAGGCCTTCGCCGACGACGCCGAACGCGGCCTCTACGACGTGGAGTACCGCATCGTCCGGCGCGACGGTGAGCGGCGCTGGATCCACGACCGCGCCTTCCCGATCCACGACGCGAGCGGCCGGGTCTATCGCGTGGCCGGGATCTCCGAGGACATCACCGAGCGCAAGCAGGCCCAGCTCGCCCTGGAACGAGCGCGCGCCGAACTCGACGCGCACACCGAAGCGCAGTTGCAGTCACTGACCACCGAGGTGCTCCTGGCCGAGGAGCGCGAGCGCCGGCGGGTCGCCGAGGACCTGCACGACGGCCTGTGTCAGACGATCGCCCTGGCGCGCATGAAGCTGGGCATGTTGCGCCCATCCGCCAACTCGGAGGTGTCCGCAACCACGCTCGACCTCGTGCTGCTGGAGGAGATCGAGGAACTCGTCTCGCGCTCGCACAAGGCGGCGCGTTCGCTCACCTTCCAGCTCAGCCCACCGGTGCTGCACGACCTGGGCTTCGAGGCCGCGATCGAGTGGCTGGCCGACGACATCCACCAGTCCTACGGGCTGCCCATCACGCTGCACGCAGATGGAGCCTCGCAACCACTCGACGAACGCGTGCGGCTGCTGCTGTTCCGCGCGGTGCGCGAGCTGTTGATCAACGTGGCCAAGCACGCCCACGCGACCCGCGCGATCGTGAAGCTGGAGCGCAGCGACAACCAGTTGCGCATCCTGGTCGAGGACGACGGCGTGGCCTTCGACGTGGACACGGTGGGACAGCGCGGCCTCGGGCTGTCGACCATCAGGCAACGGCTCAACCACCTCGGGGGCGGCATGGAGATCCGCACGCGCGCCGGCAACGGGACGTCCATCGCGATCCGGACCCCGCTGGGTGAGAGCGCTCAGGTTGGCGAGGGCTCCGACGACGACCGGACGAGCGACGCAGATCGGCCCGGCGCACGCCCCGAGGCCGGCACGACCTAGCCTGGAGCGGCCGCGGCGCGCGCGACGGCTCTCGCTGCCGTGGTCCGGCACCGACGAACCCGACCACCCCCCGGCCGGATCCTGTCTCGTCCGCTCCGCACCCCAACCGTATCCTGCTCGCCATGCCGCCCTTGCTCGCCCTGCTGCGCCCGCACCACTGGGTGAAGAACACCGTGGTGCTCGGGCCCCTGGTGTTCGCGGGGCTGGCCTTCGACGGGCGGGCCTTGGTGTTGGCGGGCGCCGCGGGCGCCGCCTTCTGCCTCGCGGCATCGGCCGTCTACGCACTCAACGACTGGCACGATGCGCCCGGCGACCGGCTGCACCCGACCAAGCGCCAGCGCCCCGTGGCGGCCGGCGCGCTGCAACCGGCGAGCGCCTTGGTGCTGGCCCTGCTGTGTGCGACGGGTGCCGTGCTCCTGGCCCAGCGAGTCGACGCGCGCGCGCTGGCGAGTTCGATGCCGCCCGCCTCGGCAACCGGTCCGGCCAGCAGCGGCGAGGGGCTGGAGGCGCTGGGAGCCGCCGACTGGGTGCTCGTCTACCTCGCCGTCAACGTCGCCTACACCGCCTGGCTGCGGCGGGTCGTCGTGGCCGACGTGGTCGCGCTCGCCTCGGGCTTCGCGATCCGCGCCCTGGCGGGCGCCGCGGCGCTGCGACTGGCACCATCCGGCTGGCTCGTGGTGTGCTGCTTCTGCCTCGCGGCGTTCCTCGCCGTGGGCAAGCGCCGCCTGGAGGTCGCGCAGGCGGTCGACGCGGGGTACGCCCCCCGACCCGTCCTGGCGGCCTACTCGCCGCGCGGCCTGGAGTTCATGTTCATCGGCTCCGCCCTGCTGACGCTGACCTCCTACACGCTCTACACGCTCGCGCCCCAGACCGTGGAGAAGGTCGGCTCGCGCGCCCTGCTGGCGACCGTGCCCATGGTGGCCCTGGGCGTGGTGCGGTTCGCCCGCCGCGTGCGCGAGGGGCGACGCGGCGACCCGGTGGAGATCGTGCTGGATGACCGCATGATCCAGACGGCGGTGGTGCTGTGGCTGGCCACCGCACTCGCCGTGGTGCACCCCGCATGAGCGCGGCCACCTACAGCGTGCTGTACGAGGACGAGCATGTGCTCGCGGTGGACAAGGCGCCCGGCGTGCTCACCGTCGGACACGCCGGGAGCAAGCAGCGTTGCCTGCTCGACGACCTGCGTCGCGACGGCCACCGCGTGGCACCCGTCCACCGCCTGGACCGGGACACCAGCGGGGTCCTGTTGTTGAGTCTCGACCCCGACACGCGCGGGGCCCTGCAGGCCGCTTTCCGCGAACGGACCGTGGACAAGCGCTACCTGGCCCTGGTGCACGGGCGTCCCCGCCCGGCCCGGGCCACGATCGACGTCCCGATCCTCGACCAGGGCGCCACCGCCCGCGCCGACCGGCGCGGCAAACGCGCCGTCTCGCACTACGAAGTGCTCGAGACCTTCTCCGGCCCCTGGGGCGCCGCGGCCCTGGTGGGCGTACGCATGGAGACCGGCCGGCACAATCAGGTCCGGGTGCACCTGGCCCACGTCGGCCACCCGCTGCTGGGCGACGCGAAGTTCGGCCGCCGGCGCAGGGGGCCGCAAAGCACGCGAGCGACCGGTGGCAGCCCGGCGATCCCGGCCCGGCGCGCCATGTTGCACGCCGAGCGACTGGCCCTCCCGCACCCGGCCCACGGCCAGCGGCTCGAGGTCTGCGCCGCCCCGCCCCCGGATTTCGAGGCCTGTCTCCGGGCACTGGGCGGCAACGCGCACTAGACTCGATCCAGGGACCCGGCGGACGACAGCGGCAGCGGCTCCCGGCCTGCCCGCACAGCGCCTGGCCACCCCGTCCTGGTACGATCCGCGGTCGCTACCGCACGGAAATTCCCGGGAAGTCACCGCCCTCCACCCCGTCCAATCCACGCCATGAAGTCGGCCAGATCATGAAGTCGCGCAGCTCCAATCGTACGCCGTTGCTCGTCGGCGGCCTGTTCATCGTCGCCCTCGGACTGGGGGCCGTCGTCTGGCTCCTCATGGACGACGGCGGCTCGACCGACGCACCGGCGAACGGCCCCCAGGTGCTCGAGCGCGACTCGGGTGATCTCGGCCCCGACGGGGACGTCCCCGATCCCCTGGCGATCGCGCCCCCGCCGGTCGAGAACATGGGCGGCGACATGCTCACGCCCGCGCCGGTGGAGACCATCTTCCAGCCCACCGTGGGCCCCGTCGGCGCCATCGCGGGCTGGGTCGAGGGCCCCGACGGACACCCGGTGCCCGGCGCGGAGATCACGCTGTTCAAGGGCAGCAACCTCGTCGGCGGCAGTTTCCCGGGGCTCAAGGAGCAGATCGACGGCGTCCAGGCCCTCACCGATGACGAGGGGCGCTTCGTGTTGCGCCCCGTGCCGGTGGGCAAGGCCTACGTGGTCGTCGCCGAGCACGAGGACTTCGCGCGCACCGAGAGCGCCAGTGTGCGGGTCACCCAGGACCAGACGACCGACAGCGTGCAACTGCGCCTGGAGCTCGGCGCCCGGATCTACGGCAGCGTCTACACCGGGGATGCGGTGGCACCCATCCCCGAGGCACGCGTCGAGCTCTACTACACCCTCGACATGGCCTTCGTCGCGCCCGAGGACCGGCGCCCCTGGAAGGTCACCTTCACCAAGCAGAACGGCACCTTCGCCTTCGATCACGTCGCCTCGCCGAGCATCCGGGTCGAGGTCTCGTCGGAGGG
>JAJDEQ010000121.1 GCA_029259695.1 Planctomycetota bacterium | reverse complement strand
TGCAGCCGCGCTTCTCGCCGGCCAGCGCCGTCAGCGCGCGCGAGCGGACGTCGCCGGCACCCGCGCCGTTCGATCCGGCGGCGCCGCCGGCGCCGGCCTCGACGATCTCCACGTCGCGTGCGTACAGATCGAAGAAGACGTCGTCGTCCACGCCGAACTGGGCGAAGTAGTTCGCCGGCTCCTCGAAGTAGCCCCCGAACCACTGCAGCTTGGAGACGTACTCTGCGCCGGGCGTCCCCTCGAGCTTGGGCTGGTAGTCCCGGGGCAGGTCGACGAACAAGGACACCGCCGACTGGACCACCACCCGATTACTCGCGGCCTGGGTCACGGCCGCATCGAGCGTCGTGATCAGCGAGACCAGGAAGACGAGCAGGAAGCAGGCCACGGCCACCGCCGCCCCGGTGAGCAGCGTGCGCATCGGGTGGGCGAAGAGGTGCTTGAAGACGAGGCGCCAGGGAGTCTTCACGGGTCAGGACCCCACCGATGTGTTCTTCTCTTCGCGCTCGAGCACGCCCTTGTCGAGGTGCAACTCGCGCTTGGTCATGGCCGCCGCGACGTGGTCGTGGGTGACCATGACGATCGTCTTGCCCAGCTCGCTGTTGAGGCGCTGGAGCAGTTCCATGATGGCGTTGGCGCTGTCCCGGTCCAGATCGCCCGTGGGCTCGTCGGCCAGGATCACGTCGGGGTCGGTGGCGATGGCGCGCGCAATGGCCACGCGCTGCTCCTGCCCGCCCGAGAGCTGGCTCGGACGGTGACTGCCGCGGTCGCTGAGCCCCACGATGTCCAACGCGAAGGCCGCCTGTTCGCGGCGCTTGGATCGATCGAGCGGCGTGAGCTGGAGCGGCAGCATCACGTTCTCGTGGGCCGTGAGCACGGGCACGAGGTTGAACGACTGGAACACGAAGCCCACGTGGCGGGCGCGCCAGTCGGGCAGCCGCGAGCGGGACATGCCCGTGATCTCCCGCCCCGCGACGGTGATCTGCCCGGTGTCCGGCACGTCGAGCCCGCCGACCAGGTTGAGGATCGTCGTCTTGCCGGAACCGCTCGGGCCCATGAGGGCGACGAAGTCGCCGTCCGGCACCGTGAGGTCGAGCCGGTCGAGGACGGTGAGCGTCTCACCCCCTCGCGAGTACGTCTTGGTCACGCCCTGCATCTCGATCATGGCTGCGTCACGGCTCCGTGTACGGTCGGTCTGTGTCGATCCTGATTGCGTTCGTCCATCGTGCCAGTTCCCCCGGCTGCGCGCGCCGCCTCAGCGGGCACCGCCGTCTTCGGCAGCGCGCACCTCCGCGCCGTCCACGAGGCCCTCGGGCGGATCGAGCACGATCAACTCGTTGCCCTGCAACCCGTCGAGCACCTGGGCCCGCCCGCCGTCGATCGGCCCGAGCGTGATCGGTCGCCGCATCACCGCCCCTCCGGTGAAGAGGAACACGAACGGCTGCTCGCCACCGGCTCCCACCACGGCGCTCGTCAGCACGAAGACCTCGGGCTCGCTGGGTTCGGCATCGTCCTCCTCCACGAACACGACGCGCACACCCATCTCGGGCAGGATGCGGTCGTCCCGTTCGAGGAAGTTCACGCGCAACTCGACGGTCGCCTTGCTGCGATCGGCGGTGGGCCAGATCTGGCGCACGACGCCGCGGTAGGCACGCTCGGGAAACGCGTCGAGGTAGATCAGCACCGCCGCTTCCTGGCGGGCGGCGCGCAAGGACGTCTGGGCCAGTTCGACCTGCACCTCGAGCGTGGCGAAGTCCACGATCGTCGCCACCGCGCCGCGGGCGTTGGCGCCCGAAGCGCTGATCGAACTCACCACCTCGCCCACCTCGGCGTTCTTCTCGACGATGACGCCGTCGAACGGTGCGTACACGGAGGCCTTCTCGATCAGGATCTCGATCTCGCGATGCGACGCACTGAACGCCGCCACGTCCGCGATGCGCGCGTTCAGCGTCGCCTCGCTCTGGTCGACGCGCGACTGACTCACGTCGACCGGGACCTGCAACTTCGTCAGGCGCTCGTAGTCCTTGCGCGCATAGTCGAGGTCGGCCTCACCCCGGGCGATCTGGGCCTCGGTGCGCGCGAGCTGCGCTTCGAGCTGGGCCGTGTCGAGCCGGGCGATCAGGTCGCCCTCCGCGACGTGTGTGCCCTCTTCGACCCGGATCTCGACCAGGCGTCCCTGCACGTCGGTCGACAGGGCGGCTCGGCGACGGGCCACGACGTAGCCGTTGGCTGCGGTCCCGCTCTTGCCCGCCGCGCCACCGACCCGCTGGGCACGGGTGAGTTGGACCGCCGGGCGGGGGTCCACCAGGTCGGCGCCGAAGCGCTCCCACGCCATCCAGCCCACGGCGGCCAACAGCAGCACCAGGATCAACCACGTGACCCACGACGGGCCCCGCCGCGGAGCGCTCGAGCGGTCGATGCTCAGCTTCGACAGGTCGTGCCTGGTGGTCGTCATGTCTCCGTCCGCAGCAACGCCGTGCGCGCCCGACGCCCGCTCTCTGCGGCGGCGCACGCAACCCGACATCCTACCCCGCCCCACCCGCGCAAGTCGCGACCCTCCGTGGCTCGCCCGGGGCGCTGACCCCCGCGACAACCCGAACGGGCCGAGCCCGGACTTCTCACCAGCTCCTGCTGCGGACACGTCTGGCGCTGCAGGGCTGCGTCGGTCGTCGCTTCCGGTGCTCGACGGGGTGTCACCCCGCCTCCGCGCCGAAAGCGACGATGCTCCTTGCCCTCCAGCGCCAGTCGCACCCTCGCGACGAAGCTGTTGAGAGGTCCGGGCTAGTGGACGAAGTTGGCCCAGGGATCGCCGCCGGGCACGGTGCCGTCCTGCACCTCCACGATGCGGCCCACGGAGTTGCCCGGCACGATCTCGAAGTCACTCTCGTTGCCGGCGGCGCTGTTGCGCACGACGAGGTTCCGCGTCCCGTCCACCACCAGCCCGCGAGCGTTGCCCGAGACGCTGTTGTCCTCCACGCGATTGCGGGAGCCGATCACGTGCAGACCGGCCCCCTCTTCGCCATCACCGTTGCCGCTGGCCGTGTTCGACTGCATGCGGCACTCGTCGCCGATGCGGATCCCGTCCTGGACGTTGTCGTTGGCCGACGAGCCGCGGAGCGTGCACTGGGAGGCAATCTCGAAACCATGCACGCCGTTGAAGGAGGCCGTGCACTCGATCACCTGGCAGCCGTCGGCGGCGCTCAGGCCCGAGCCCGCGTTGTTGCGCGCCAGGCAGTCGGTGAACGTGCTGCCCGGCCCCACCGCGAAACCGGTGCCCTCGTTCCCGATGGCCGTGCAGTCGCGCAGCGTCCCGCCCTGACCGAGCCGCAGACCGCCGCCCTCCAGCGCCTCGCGCTCTTCGGCCGCCGCCGCGCGCCGGCCGTTGCGCACCGCGCGGCAGTCCAGGGACGTGCTCTCGTCCCCCAGCCATGCGCCGTACAGGCCGTTGCTGGAGAACATGACGTCCCGGACCTCCACGTTGCCCCCGGCATCGGCGGCGAAGATCCCGTGTCCGTCCCACTCGCGCAGCGAGCCGTTGTGGACCGAGATGTTCGCGTACCCGGGACGCACGATGATGCCGTTGT
This sequence comes from Planctomycetota bacterium, assembly GCA_029259695.1. GTDB lineage: Bacteria > Planctomycetota > B15-G4 > B15-G4 > B15-G4 > OFTM49. The sequence goes on along the minus strand of JAJDEQ010000121.1, from coordinate 7,407 downwards.
AGGAGCCCTGAAAGCCGATCAGCGCATGGCCGTTGAGGTCGATGCTGACGTCATCGGAGCGGATCTCCACGCCGTGATCGCCGCCCTTCCCCGTGAGCGGCGCCGCCAGCGTCACGGTCGCAGGCCATTCGATCACCTCGGGGATCTGACCCAGCAGGATGTGCAGCACGTTGCCCCGCTCGATCTCGTAGTTGTCGACGTTGTGGCGCACCAGGTTCTCGGCCACCAGGTTGTCCCGCCCGCGAATGTCGAGCCCGACGTCGTTGTCCGAGAGGTCGTTGCCCTGGATGCGGTTGTCGTCACCCGTGACCAGCACGCCGGCTCCGATCCCGAGCAGGTAGCCGTTGTTCTGGCACGTGTTGCGCAGGACGCGACACGCTCCGTGCACCGCGATCCCGCTGCCGCCGTTGAAGACGCACACGGTGTCGCTGACGGTCGTGCCCTCGCTCACCGACACGCCCGAGCCGCCGTTGAAGCGTGAAGCGCACTCGGTGATCGCACTCTCCCGACCGAGGAGCAGGCCGTGCCCGCCGTTGCTCGTCGCACGCACGTTCTTGATCTGGCTGTGGAATGCGCGCAGGGCGTTCACTCCGTGGCCGCCCCAATCGCGCATCGAGCCGTTCTGGATCACGATATTGTCCCGTTCGACGTCCACCTCGATGGCGTCGCCCGCCGCCTCGAGGCCCACCAACGTGTGCCCGTCGAGGTCCAGCGTGACGTCGGCCGAGGCGATCGTGATCCCGCGATCCCCCACCAGCGTCGCGGTCAGGAAGTACGAGCCGGGGCGATCGATCGTGTACGGGAGTCGGCTGACGGGGATGCGCCGCGCGCCGGGCCCCGTGTCGTCGCCCAACTGCGCGCTCGCATCGGCGACCGGCAGCCCGAGGGCGAGCAGCACCAGCCACGCTCCCCAGGCGATCGACAGCAGGCGACTGGCCATGGTTCTCACTCCGCTCGTCTCCGGCGTCGGGGAACGGCGGCAGGCCGTCGACGCACGCGCCCCATCTTCGACGATCCGCCCCTCACGCGTCTTCCCCACGGTGTCCGGGTCGGGCACGGCCCGGCATCCTACGCGAACCCGCGGGAGGCGCCCCCTTCGAACGAACACGAGCACGCCCGATCCGGACGTGCTCGTGCTCTCGCACCGCTCCTCGCGGAGGCGGCGATGACGACGATGTCAGCGGGCGTCCATCGGCGTGAACTCCCGATCGGTCTGGCCGATGTAGTTGGCCCGCGGCCGGATCAGCCGGTTGTCGGCATGCTGCTCCATCACGTGGGCCAGCCAGCCGCTGGCGCGCGACACGGCGAAGATCGGTGTGAAGATCTCGGGGTCGAGACCCAGCGAGCCGTACACCGAGGCCGAGTAGAAGTCGACGTTCGGGAACAGGCCCTTCTTCTCCTTCACGTGATCCTCGAGCTTGCGCGAGATGTCGAACCACTTGCTGTTCCCGGTGGCCGACGTGAGCGACTGGGCCATGCGGCGCAGCACCGTCGCGCGCGGGTCCTCGACCTTGTAGACGCGGTGACCGAAGCCCATCACGCGTCCGCCGGGCTGGGCCAGGATCTCGTCGACGAACGGCACCACCCGATCGAGTTCGCCGATCTTCTCGAGCATGTGCATCACGCGCATGTTCGCACCGCCGTGCAGGCGCCCGCCGAGGGTGCCGATGGCGGACGTGATCGCCGCGTAGATGTCCGCCTCGGTGGCGGCCGTGACGCGCGCCGCGAAGGTCGACGCGTTGAAGCCATGGTCGGCGTGCAGTGTGAGGGCCGCGTCGAAGATGCGCTCCTCCTCGGCCTGCGGGGCGCTGCCGCGCACCATGGCCAGGAAGTTGCCGGCCATCGACAGGTCCGCGCGGGGCTCGATCACGGCCTCGCCGCGGCCCAGGCGGTACAGGCCCGCGACCAGGGGGCCGATGCGCGCCATCAGGCGCTTGGCGATGCGCAGGTTGAGTTCCGCACGGGTCTCGGCGTCGGTGTCGCGCGTGGCGGCGACGTCTTCGTCCCAGGCGGACATGGCCGACACGCCGGTGCGCAGCAGATCCATGAGCGACGCCTTGCCCACCATCGGGCGCAGCACGGTCCAGACCTCGGCCGGGATGCTCTGTGCCGCCGCGAGGTCGGCGCGCAGGGCGTCGAGTTCGGCCGGCGTCGGGAGACGGTCGTACCAGAGGAGGTGCACGCACTCCTCGAAGGTGGCCTGCTCGGCCAGCGGCTCGATCTGGAAGCCCCGGTAGATGAGGCGCCCCTCTTCGCCGAAGACCTTGCTGAGGGAGGAATCCCCGGCGGTCACGCCTTGGAGACCGGACGGCTGCTTGGAAGGTGTCGGTGCGGTGGGTGATGCCATGGGAGTCACGGTCGGGTGGCGTTCCGGTGCGATATTCGAGCCCCGGGGAGGAAATCCCAAGGGTGGTGGCCGAGGGAGCCGACGCACGGCTCACCCCGCCTCCGCCTTCGACCAACAGAGGCCGAAAGGGGGAACCATTCTACGGATTCGAGGCCTCCAGCGACATGCCCTGGCAGGACCCGCGATCGACCTCGCAGCCGAGCCCCCGTCCGGTCAGCCCGGCGGCTTCCAGACGTAGAGCATCCAGTAGACCGCCACGCCGGTGACCGACACATAGAGCCACACCGGCAACGTCCAGCGGGCAACCCGGCGATGACGCTCCAAGCGCCCGCGGAGAGCCGCGACAACGGTCCAGACGATGGCCGGCACCATGAGCGCGGCCAGGATCACATGCGGCACCAGGACGATCAGGTAGACCGTGCGCCGCCAGCCCTCGCCCCAGAACGGCACGTGGCCCACCCGCTGGTGGTACTCGAGGTACGAGGCGAGGAACACCGCTGACACCGCCAGCGCGCCCAACATGAAGCGCTTGTGAAGCTCCGGGTCCGGCTCTCCGGAGCCGGTTCCCCGGCCGCGCCCGAGCCGGCCCTTGATGGCCAGCCAGCCGCAGGTGAGCAGGACTGACGCGCACCCGTTGAGGAGTGCGTGCAGCAGGGGGCGGCTCACTCGCCCTCCTCGGCCACCCGACGGACGTCCTCGCGCAACCGCTGGAGCTCCACCTGGTCGTCGTGGGCGTAGTAGCCACGCACACGCCCGCTGCGATCGACCAGGGCGTAACGGCCGCTGTGGAACAGCCCCGGCAGGCCCTCGACGGCGGCGGTCTCGGCTTCGGGCGTGCCGTCGCGCGGGCGCGAGTGGGTGTTCACCGGGAGCTTGAAGCCCTCGTTCGCCAGCCGCGTGATCTCGTCGTGCCCGCCGGTCGCGAGCGTCCAGCGCTCGGGGTCTCCCTCCCACTTCTCGCGGTACTGGGCGAGAACCTGCGGGCTGTCGCGCGCGGGGTCGATCGAGATCGACAGGTAGCGCGTGGGCAACTCGTCCGCCTGCATGTCGATCAAGCCGCGCGTCATGGGCACGCAGATCCCGGCACAGCGGGTGAAGATGAAGTCGACGACCCAGACCTCACCGAGCATGTGGTCCCGGGTGAAGCTCATGGCGTCCTCGGACATGAGCTGGAACTCCGGGAGCGTGCCCAGGTCGGCGACGTCGCTCGCCAGCGGGAGCGACTGCGTGCGCGCGGTGGCGTCTCCGCTTGCAGCCTGCGTCGACGCCGCCTGGAGCCCGCCCGAAGCGGCCTCTCCGTCGGCGCCGGCGTGCGGCTCCGCGCCGGCCGACGCGTGACCTCGATGGCTCGCCCCCGACTCCTCCGCCCGGGGCTGCAGCTCGGCCATGGCACCCAGCCCGGGGATCCCCTCCATGTCACACGCGGGGCACGCCTCGGGTGCCGCGGCCACCAGGCCGGCCTCCACGTTGCGGGTGCAGGCCACGTCCGTGACGAGCGCGAGCAGGACGAGCGGCAGGTACACCACCGAGGTGAGAACGACGTGTCGCGCACGCTGTGGCACGGGTGAACTCCGGAAGAGGAGGGCTGACCTCAGGAACATGGCGCCCAGCACGAGGGCGGTCGCCAGGTACGCCGTTCGAGCCGGCCCTGCGAGCACCGGCAACATGGACACGAGCACCACCGACATGACCTGGATCGGCATCTGCCAGCGGAGCAGCGCATCGTAGGGATCGTCGCCCGAGAGCATGCGCATGCCGCCCTGCTGGTACTGGTCCCGGTACATCGAGGCAATGGCGAAGAAGTGCGGCAGCTGCCACAGGAAGATGAGCGTGAAGACCATCAGCGGCAGGCGCATGCTCTCGAGCACCAGCTCGCCGGGGTGGGCCGCGGCCGCGCCGACCAGCACGGGCAGGGCACCGGGGATCGCACCGATCCAGGTGTTGGTGGACGTGCGCCGCTTGAGCGGCGTGTAGACCGCCAGGTAGATGACCGCCGCGGCGACCTCGAGCCACAAGGCGATGGAACCACCCCGCGCGACCAGCGCCAGGCCCACGGCCAGGGCGGTGAGGCTGCCCAGCAGCACCTGACGCTCGGTGAGCGCGCCGGTCACCAGCGGACGCAGACGGGTGCGCTCCATGCGCGCGTCCGCTTCCCGCTCCAGGTAGTGGTTGAGAGCGCAGCCCGCCATGGCGACCAGCCCGGTGCCCAGCATGAGCCAGGGCAAGATCCCGAACCCGACCGGGTCGGCGAGCAGGAAACCCGCAGCCGTCTCCACGAGCACCAGGAACACGATCCGCGGCCGCGTCAGGGCGGCCAGGCCGGCACGATCGAGGGACGCCGGCGGGCTGACGTGTGCGTCGCTCATGGCGCGTGCTCCGCTGTGAGCTGCTCGGCGCGCCGGCAGCGCAGCACGAGCAGCCAGCAGCCCGCCAACAGGCTCGCGCCCGTGACCACGTGGAAGGACGTCGGCACGGCCGACTTGCCGCTCCAGACGATCACCGCCCCGAGGAAGACCTGGGTCACGACGAGGCCCACCATGAGCAGCGCCTGCCCCAGGACGTGGTGCCACTGCCGCGCCGCCCTCCACACCGCGCGCAACACGAGCACGGCGACGACAACGGCGAATGCGCGGTGCAGCAGGTGGATCAGCACGAGTTGGTTCACGAACTCCGGCACCCAGCGCCCCTCCCCGTCGACGGGGAAGAACGGCACGGCCAGGCCGGCTTCGGAGTGACGCACCAGCACGCCGAGGATCAACTGCACGAACACGGCCCCGGCCGCCCACTGCGCCGCCGCGCGACAGCGACGTGCCGCGTCGAACCCGGCCGTCGCGAGCGCATGCGCACCGCGCTGCCCCTCCGCCCCCTCACGGGAACCGGCGTAGGCCAGGGTGGTCACGAGGCACAGGAACACCTGCGCCAGCGTCGAGTGCGCAAACGTCACGGGCAGGAACAGCAACGTGAGCACGTTCAACCCGCCCAACACGCCCTGCACGCACACGGCGAGCAGGCAACCCCACGCCAGCCGGCGCACCCACGGGCGCGACTCGGTCAACTGGGTCCAGACGGCGACGATCACCGTCAACAACCCGACGGCGGCGGCGATCACGCGGTGCAGGTGCTCCCAGTACACGTTGCCCACGAGCGGCGGCCACCACATGTCGTACGACTTGGGCCAGTCGGGGACCGACAGGCCGGCCTCGTTGCTCTTGACCTGTCCGCCCCACCAGATCAGGAACAGGGTGGACGCCACCAGGGTGAACCCGAAGACCTTCCTGGAACGCGACACCGCCGCCCCGGTCGTCACCGGAGCGGCGGTGGAGATCACGCTCACGATCGTGTGCGTGCGCTGGTCAGCTGACCGATCAGGTCAGCCTTCAGCCGCCTCGAGGGTCAGCTCGATGCTGGCCTTGCCGCCCGCGAGCGTCACAGTGCCTTCCTTCTCGCCGAGCACCTCGTGCCAGACCTTGACGCCGTACTCGCCGTCGCTGAGGCCCTTGGCGTTGATCGTGAAGGCGCCGTCCTTGTCCGTCGTACCGAAGTACGGGTGCTCGAGGACGAAGCACCAGGCGCGCATCCACGGGTGCACGTCGCACTTGAAGGCGATGCCCTCCTCGGCCTTGCGGAAGTTCTTCGTGCGCACATCGCCCTTGTTGGGCATGGCGAGGTTGAACTCCTTGTTGCGCTTGGGCGTCGGATGGATGTTGTGCAGGGTCGCGTCGCTGTTGCGGATCTCGATGTCCTGCTTCTTCATCACGCCGAACACGTGCGGCACGTAGTTGCAGCCGATCTGGTCGAGCACGACCGGCTCGTCCGGGGCGTCGTACTTCTCGTCCGGCACGCCGCTGGTCAACTGCACGAAGACGTCGGCCAGGCCGCCGTCCTCACCGACTGCGATCCCGGAACTGCGCAGGCCTGCGTCACCGTTGTGCTCGACGCAGAACGGGTCGGGGCTGAGGTCGATGGCCGCACCGGGGCGCGACTCGCCGTTGAACTTGATGCGGCCCGTGATCGAGCCTTCGGCCGTCGGTGCAGCGCTGGGCGTCGATGTCGCGGCGGCGGGCTCGGAAGCGGCGGCCTTCGCGGGCTGGACGACGGCCGGCTTGGTGTCGTTGGCCATGCTGTCGCCGCAGGCGACGGCAGCGAGGAAGAACACCGGGAGGGAATGGCGGAACATGGATGACCTCGAATCAAGGAGGAGACGAACGTCAGCTGCGTGTCGCGCCGTACGGCGGACAACCGCAGGGCGCCGGGATGTTCCGGCAACACGGTCTTTCGCGACCATGGGCCGGTCCCATCCACAACATAGGAAAGCGGGACCAAAAACGAAACCGGGAGGCTAGCCCAAGCGGACCAGCCCCCCGGGTTACGGGCCGTTTAGTACATCTCGTCCATGCCGCCGCCGGGCGCCGGAGCAGCCTTCTTCTCCGGAATCTCCGCCACGAGGGCGTCCGTGGTCAGCAGCAGCGAGGCCACCGACGCGGCGTTCTGGAGCGCCGTCCGGGTGACCTTGGCCGGGTCGATGATGCCGGTCTTGACCATGTCGGTCAGCTTGCCCGCAGCCGCGTCGAAGCCCTGGTTCACGTCCTTGGCCTCGACCACCTGGGCAACCACGATCGACGCGTCGAAGCCCGCATTGGAGGCGATCTGCCGCGCCGGGACCTTGAGCGCTTGGCGGATGATGTCGACGCCGAGCTTCTCGTCGCCGTCCATCTCCAGCTTGTCGAGCACCCGCAGGCACTTGATCAGGGCCGTGCCGCCGCCGGGGAGGATGCCCTCCTCGACCGCCGCGCGGGTGGCGTGCAACGCGTCTTCGACGCGCGCCTTCTTCTCCTTCATCTCCACCTCGGTCGCCGCACCGACCTGGATCTGGGCCACGCCGCCGGACAACTTGGCGAGGCGTTCCTGCAGCTTCTCCTTGTCGTAGTCGGAGGAACTGCGCTCGACCTCGGCCTTGATCTGGGCCACGCGACCCTGGATGTCGCTCTTCTTGCCGCTGCCCTCGACGATCGTCGTCTCGTCCTTGGTGATCACGACCTTCTTGGCCTGGCCCAGGATGC
>JAJDEQ010000013.1 GCA_029259695.1 Planctomycetota bacterium | reverse complement strand
TGCCCGGCGCGCCGGCGGCGACGAGGCGGCGGGCAACATCGACACGACCGGCGACGGACCGGCGCGCCTGTTCGATCCGGGGCAGGTCCGCACCTACGAGCGGCCCGAGCAACTGCTGGCGGACGGGGACGTGGACGTGGTCAGCGTGTGCACCTACACCGACACCCACGTCGACCTGGCCATCGCGGCGCTCGATGCGGGCAAGCACGTGCTGGTGGAGAAGCCGGTGGCGCTCACGGCCGCCGAGGCAGAGCGCCTGGCCGCTCGGGCCGCGCGGGCCTGGGACGAGTCGCGCCGCGTGTGCATGCCGGCCATGTGCATCCGCTTCTGGCCGGGCTGGAACTGGCTCGCCGAGTGCATCGCAGCCGGGACGTTCGGGCACGTGCGCCACGCCGTGTTCCGCCGCACGTCCCCGGTGCCCGACTGGGCGCCGCAGTTCTACGGCGACCTCGACCGCTGCGGGGGTGCGCTGTTCGACCTGCACGTGCACGACGCCGACTTCGTGCGCTGGTGCTTCGGGGACCCGACCGCGGTGCACACCAGCGGCAGTGCGCCGCGACTCACGACGCGCTACGTCTACGGTCGCGCACCGCTCGACGACGCCGAGCGCGGTGCGAGTGAGGAGCAGGCTCCCCACTCGGTCGTCGTCTCGGGCACCTGGGACGACGCGCCCCACGCGGCGTTCAACATGGCCTTCACGGTCGAGTTCGAGCGCGCCGAGGTGGACTATGACTTCGCCCGGGACCCGTCGCTGCTGGTCACGCGCGGCTCCGGCAGCGAGGCCGTGGGGCTCCCCGACGTCACGGGCTACGACGGCGAAGTGCGGCACCTGCTGGCCGCCGTGGCCGCCGCCGAACGGGGTGACCCGGTGCGCTTGCAGGCCACCGTCGACGAGGCCGTCGGCTTGATGCGCATGCTCGAGGCCGAAGCCCGCAGTCTCACCTCGGGCCGCCCCGTCAGCCTGGACTGACGCGACCGGAGTCCGGAGCGCGCCCCGCGGGGCCGCGTCGTCGCGGCCCTCAGGCGAACCGGGTCTCGGGCGAAGCGGGCGTCAGGCGAAGCGGGCCTCAGGCGAACCGGGCCTCAGGCGAACCGGGCGTCAGGCGAAGCGGGTCTTGCCCGGGATCGGGACCGGCCCCACGGCGAGGTCGCTGAACGAGTAGCCGTCGGGACCGAGGCGCAACTCGCTGGCCAGCGCCTGCTCCCAGGTGATCGTCTGTCCGGTGTAGGCCGACATGCGCGCCATGATCGCCAGCATCGTGCTGCGCGTCATCCAGACGCCGTCGTTGATCGGCTCGCCCTTGCGAATGGCGGCGAACATCTCGTCGTGCTCGTTCTGGTACATGTCGTTGCCGTCACCCTCGTAGACCCACGCGTTCTCGCCCGTGAGTTCGTGGTGCCAGCCGCCCGAGGCGATCGTGCCGGTGCCCTTGGCGCCCATGATGAAGTCGCTGTTGTCGTAGCTGCAGTTGGCCATCTGGCGGCACATGTGGAAGGCCTTCACGCCGCCCTCGTATTCGAACGTGGCGCTGAAGTGGTCGTAGATGTTGCCGCTCTCGGCACCTTCGCGCGCCTGGCGGCCGCCGATGGCGGTGACGCTCACGGGTGTGCGGTCGCCCATCACCCAGCCCATCTTGTCCACGCTGTGCACGGCCTGCTCGACGATGTGGTCGCCGCCCAGCCAGCAGAAGTGCTGCCAGTTGCGGAGCTGCCACTCCATGTCGCTCCAGCCCGGTTGACGCGGGTTCTGCCCGAGCGGGCTCGCGTTGTAGGTGCTGTACACGGCGCGCAGGTCGCCCAGGGCGCCGTCGGCGATGCGTCCGTAGAACTCGCGGTGACGCACGTTGTAGCGCCAGCAGAAACCGGACACGAGCGAGAGCTGCTTGCGCTTGGCCATCGCCGCCGTCTCGAGCACCGAGCGCACGCCGGGGCCGTCGACGGCCATGGGCTTCTCGGTGAAGACGTGCTTGCCCGCTTCGATCGCGGCGCGCAGGTGCATCGGCCGGAAGTGCGGCGGCGTGGCGAACAGGACCACGTCCACGTCACTGTCGATCAGGCGCTGGTAGGCGTCGAAGCCGGCGAAGCGGTGTTCCTCGTCGACCTCCACCAGGTGGGCCCGATCGCCGAGGGACTTCTTCAAGTGGCCCAGGCTGCTCTCGATCTTGTCCGGGAACACGTCGGCCATGGCGACCAGTCGGACCGTGCCGTTCTCCGCGCCGAGAGCGTTGAAGGCGGCGCCGGTTCCCCGTCCGCCGCAACCCACGAGACCGATCCTGAGCACGTCCGGGTCGTCGACCGGCGGCAGCGCGGCGCGAGCCAGCGGGCCGGTGACGAACGGCGCGGCGGCGGCCAGCGTGGTGCCCTTCACGAACTGACGGCGTGAGAGGCGGCTGGGCTGGGGGCGACGCGGCGGCTGGGGAGCGGTGGACATCGCTGTCTCCGGGGGCGTTGGCGAAAGAATGCACTCATCGCGTGAGACGAGCTTCGGGGCTTGGCGCTTTGCACCGGGGCTCGAGGTGTCCGCGGCGAGCGGCCGAGTCTAGCCCGATTCGCCCACGGCCGCGAGTTCGCCAGGCCACCCCACGATCGACGAACCTGTGGGAAACTGCTGGGCGAGAGCAGTCCAGCGGACGACAGCTCGTCCGCCGAGGAGTTCAGCCGCATGAACGCACGCACGACACGCTTCGCGCTCGCAGCCGCCCTGGCGCTGTGCGCGCTGAGTGCCTCCGCCGGTGCCCAGTTCCTGGGTCACACGTTCGGGCAGCAGAAGCTCAGCGAGCTGTCGGGCAACGGGGGAGACCTCCAGGGCGCCGACGCGTTCGGCTCGGCGGTGGCCGGGCTGGGACTGTTCGACGGGGACCTCGTGCCCGACTTCGCGGTGGGAGCCCCCGGGAAGGACGAGGGCGGTGTCGATCGGGGCGCGGTGTACATCGCGTTCCCGGACGCCCTCGGCGTTGCCGACGAGGTCTACATCACGACGGGCTTCGGCGGCTTCGCCGGCGTGCTCGACGACGGCGACGGCTTCGGCTGGTCGGTCGTGTCACCCGGCGACATCAATGCTGACGGCGTGATCGACCTGGCGGTGGGCGCGCCCTTCGACGATGACGGCGGCGCCGACCGCGGCGCCGTGTGGCTGCTCTTCCTCGCGGCCGACGGCACGGTGGCGTCCCACGCCAAGATCAGCACGACAGCGGGCGGCTTCGGCGGGCTCGTCGACGACGGCGACCTGTTCGGCCACGCGCTGGCCGCGCCGGGGGACCTGAACGGCGACACGGTGCCCGACCTGATCATCGGCGCGCCGGGTGACGACGACGGCGGCAGCGACCGCGGCGCGGTCTGGAGCCTGGTGCTGAACAGCGACGGCTCGGTCGACGCCCATCTCAAGGCCAGCGACACGCTCGGCGGCTTCACGGGCGTGCTCGACGACGGCGACCAGTTCGGCTTCTCCGTGGCCGCGCCGGGCGACCTCGACGGCGCCGGCGTGGGCCAGATCGTCGTGGGCGCACCGGGTGACGACGACGGCGGGCCCGACCGCGGCGCCGTGTGGGTGCTGTTCCCCGACGCCTTCGGTGCGATCCAGTCAGCCAACAAGATCAGCCACACCTCCGGCGGCGAGCCGCCCGTGCTGTCCGACGGGGACGGCTTCGGCTGGTCGGTCGGCGCCATCGACGACGTGGACCAGGACGGTGTGACCGACATCGCCGTGGGCGCGCCGTTCGACGACGACGCCGGCAGCGACGCCGGTGCCGTGTGGCAACTCCTGCTCCACGGTCATGGCGGTGTCGCCAACCCGCTCAAGGTCAGCGCGGCCCAGCAGGGCTTCACCGGGCCCCTGGCGGCGGGCGATCGCCTGGGCAGTTCCGTGGCCCTGCTCGAGACGTTCGACGGCGGCGGCCTGCTCGATTTCCTCGTGGGCGCGGCAAGTGACGATTCGGCCGGCGCCGACTACGGATCCGTCTGGCGACTGTCGGTGAACCTCAGCGGCGTGGTGAACCAGGAAGAGCGCGTCACCGAGGGCTTCTACGGCTTCAACGAAGACCTCGGCCCCGGCGCGGGGTTCGGGTCGGACGTCGCGAACATGGGCGACCTGGACGGCGACGGCGTCGACGACCTGCTCGTGGGAGCCATCGGCGGTGGCGGCTCGGGAGATGGAGGCGCCGCGTGGATCCAGTTCATGCGCAGCGACGGAACGGGGCGCAATCGCGTGGTGATCCAGGAGGGCTCCCCGGGATTCACGGGTGACCTGGACATGAACGACCGCTTCGGGGACTCCACCTGCGGGCTCGGCGATCTGGACGGCGACGGTGTCCTCGACATCGCCGTCGGCGCGTCGGGCGATGACGACGTGACGTTCAACAGCGGCGCGGTGTGGATCCTGTTCCTGAACGCGGACGGCACGGTCAAGGCGCACAACAAGCTCAGCGGCACGACCGCGGGCCTGGGCGGCGCCGTGACGTCGGGCGACAGCTTCGGGACCAGCCTGGCAAACCTCGGCGACCTGGACGGCGACGGTGTGGTCGACCTGGCGGTGGGCGCGCCGGATGCGTACGGCGGCAGCCCCGACACCGGCTCGGTGTTCATCCTGTTCCTCGATACGGACGGAACGCTCAAGTCCCATCAGCAGGTCGATGGGGTGAACGGCGGCTTCGGCGGCGTGCTGTCCACGGGCGATGGCTTCGGAACGGGCCTGGCGACGCTCGGTGACCTGGACGGCGACGGGACCGTCGAACTGGCTGTGGGTTCCGGCACGTACGGGGCGATCAACCGCGGTGCCGTGTGGGTGCTGTTCCTCGAAGACGACGGCACGGTGTCCTCCGAGGTGCGCATCGGTGACGGTGCCGGGGGTTTCGACGGCGTGCTCGATGCCAGCGATCAGCTCGGCGTCTCGGTGGCGGCTCTGGGTGACCTCGACGGTGACGGTGTTCCGGACCTCGCGGCCGGCGCCCACTTCGACGACGACGGCGGCAACG
>JAJDEQ010000120.1 GCA_029259695.1 Planctomycetota bacterium | reverse complement strand
GACCGGGACGGGGACGGGGACGGGGACGGGGACGGGGACGGGGACGGGTGGGTGGGGGTGGGCAAGGCCGAATGGCACGACATGGGGGCTTCCTCCTCTGGACCCCCAGCTTCTCGGCTGATCGTTCCGCGCGTTACGTGTGCGTATCATCGGGCCTTCGCGCTCCGGCTCACCTGTGCCGCCGGGGTGCTCGGGATCTCAAGGAGGAGCCATGCGCCCGGTGTTCAACCCCCACTCGATGTCCGCTGCCCTGGGGACGGCCGTCCTCGGCGGCGTTGCCCTGCTCACCGTCGCCTGCCAGCACACTAGTGGCACACGCATCACGGCCGAGCAACTCGCCCAGCTCGAGGCCCAGGGCGACCCGGGTGCCGTGACCGAGGCGGTGCTGGCCCAACCGCTCCCCGAAGCGACGCCGGCGGCCGCGGCGCCGCAACGGGTCGACGACGATCCCTCTTCCGAGGACTACCTCACCAAGAGCCGGGAGTTCGACGGTCGGCAGCGCAAGCTCGCGCGCCGTCGGGAAGACCACGCGCGCGACTTCGAGAACCTCGCGGACGAGCAGGCCCAACTCGCCATCCAGCACGAGAGCGAGCGCGCCAGTGATGACGTGGCCCGCACGGCCGCCGAGCGCGAACTGCGCATCGCCACCGAGCAGCTCGAGCACTTCCGCGGCGTGGAGCGGGACCGGCGCCTGCGTGAGAATGCGCTCGAAGTGGGCAGCTCCTACGACCGCCTGCTCGAGACGCGTGAGGAACTGGCCCAGCTCGAGCTCATGTACGCCGATGCCGACCTGGGCGACGCCGCCGCCGAGATCGTGGTCAACCGCTCGCGCCGGCGTCTCACCCGGGCCGAGGAACGCCACGGGCTGCGTGAGGAGCGCAGCGCCGACCTGCGCGAGATCGAGCTGCCGCGACGGGAACAGGAGCTCGAGGCTGCGGTGCAAGCCAAGCAGGTGGCCCACGGCAACGCCCTGCGCAAGCTCGAGACGGCCGACTTCGCCCGGCGCCTGAAGCTGCGCGCGCTCGACGGCAAGGCGATGAAACTCCAGCGCGAGCTGGCCGACGTGGAGCGGGAGGAGGGCGAACTGGCCCAGGACCGGAGGCGCTGGGAACAGAAGCTGGCCGAGCAGCCGTTGGCGGCGAACCGATGAGCGGCACGAGCCCGTCGCCGTTGCGGCGAGTGGGAGCGGCTGCGTGTGCGCTCCTGCTGGCGGGCGCGCCGTTGCTCGGGCAGGTCGAAGACGCGCAGGCCGTCACGCCCGGTGACGGCACGCCCGGCAACGACGAGCCCGGCGACCACACGCTGAACGATCCGCCCACGAGCCTGGTGGACGTCGCGCCCGAAGACGTGTTGCGCGCCGGCCGCGAGGCCGCGGCGGTGATCCTGCCCACGACCGCGGACATGGAGGTGGCCGTCGACCGCGGACTCAGCTACCTGCTCGGCAACCAGAACGAAGACGGGAGCTGGGGCGGCTGGCAGGAGCCCGGGCCGTACGACGAGTTCTGGAGCAATCCGCACAGCCACTACCCGTGGGTGACGGCGACCACCGGGCTGGTGGCCATGTCGCTGCTGGAGCTGCCCGAGACGCCGTCGGTGCGTGCCGGGCTCGAACAGTCGCTGCGCTTCATCGTCCAGCAGGACGAACTCAAGCGCCCCTCCGGCTGGGATGTGGACAACACCTGGGGCTACGTCTACGGCCTGCAGACCATGACCCGCGCCCTGGCCGATCCGCGTTACGCGAGCGGGCCGCTGCACGACCTGATGCGCGACAAGGCCCGGCACTTCATCGACAAGCTGGCCGCGTACCAGTCGCCGGACGGAGGCTGGGGTTACTACGACAGCGGCGACTCGATCACCAAGCGCCCGACCTGGTCCACCAGTTTCATGACGGCGGCGACCATCGTGGGGCTGGAGGAGGCCCGGCGGCTCGGCCTTGAGTCACCGGAGGGCATGCTCGAGCGGGCGGTGGCGGCCCTGGTGCGCTGTCGCCTGCCCAACGGGGCCTACGCATACAGCGTGGGGCCGATCCCGACACCCGGGAACATGGAGGGCATCAACCAGGTCAAGGGTTCGCTCTCGCGCATCCAGGCCGGCAACTACGCGCTGCAGTTCGTGGGTCATCCCGACGTGGACACCGACGACGTGCTGGAAGGGCTCGACCGCTTCTTCGAGCACCATCGCTTCCTCGACGTCGCCCGGCAGCGGCCCGTGCCGCACGAGGCGTACTACGCCAACGCCGGGTACTTCTACTACTTCGGTCACTTCTACGCGGGGCTGCTGGTCGAGCAGCTCGCACCGACCCAACGGGTGGCCTATCGCGCGCGGCTCGCGCACGAGCTGATCAAGACCCAGGAGTCGGACGGCTCCATGTGGGACTACTACATGAACAGCTATCACCGGCCCTACGGCACGGCCTTCGGGCTCATGGCGTTGCGGCGCTGCATGCCCACGGGGCCGGCCTTCGAGCCGGACCTGCCCGCCGAACCGCGTCGGCGGCGCTGAGCCCGGACTTCTCACCGGGCTAGCCGGTTCAGCCGTCCTCGTCGTCCGGCGTGCCGCCGGTGGGGGCGACGGGCGGCCCGTCCTGGGTCTCGGCGTCCTCGTTCTTGGTCGCCAGCGAGCGCGCGTACGCGCCGATGCCCGACAGGCCGATGGGCACCTGGTGCAGGTCGGCGACGGAGCCGGGCGTCAGCGGCTCGCCGCCCACGGCCTCTTCGTCCTTCAGTTCGGTGATGACGTCCTGCACCTCCTGGAACTTGCCGTACAACCCCTTGACCATGTTGGTGAAGGTGTAGTCCTTGAGACCCAGGGTCTCGGCGGTCTTGTCGAGCACCAGCGCGGTGGCGCCGATCAGCAGACCGCCGATCAACGTCACGCCCAGGAAGAAGCCGACGCCGCGGCTGAGGCCGGCGAGGAAGTTCACCCACAGCAGCCGCTTGCGTGACCCGAGCATCTCGAGCATGCCGTTGATCTCGGCGGTCGAGCGGGTGACGTAGCTGTCGTAGAGCTCGCTGACCTTGTCCTCGAGCGTCTGGGCCTTCTGGGGCGGCACGTGCACGAGCGGGGTCTTCGGCGAACTGCCGTTGCGCCAGTTGCGGGGATGGAGCCTTCGGAGCAGGGTCACGGGGTCATCATGACCCGCTCAGGCGGGGGACTCCAGCGCCGCGCGTAGGGCGAGCAGGTGGGCCGGGGTCGTTCCGCAGCACGTACCCACGATGGTGGCGCCCGAATCGACCCAGCGGCGCGCCTCGGCGGCGTAGCGCTCGGCCGTCCAGCCCATGTGACCATCGAAGAGGTCGTTGCCGTAGGCGCCGAGGGGGATCGGCGCTTGGGGCAGCGTCCGGGTGAGCGCGGCCAGGCTCGCGCTGATCAGGTCGGGCGGGGTGCAGTTGATCAGGAAGGCGGCTGCGCCCAGGTCGGCGGCGGCGCGCAGGGCGTCGGCCACCTGCGACGCGTCGAAGAAGTCGCCGGCCGGGCCGAGGGTGATGGCGCTCCAGGTGGGCAGACCGGTGGCGACGGCGGCGCGGGTGGCGGCGCACAACTCGCCCAGGCTGGGCATGGTCTCCACCAGCAGCAGGTCGCACTCGGCGTCGGCCAGGGTGCGCGCGAGGTGACTGTGTTCGGCGGCCAGGGTGTCGTCGTCCGGTGTGAGGTCGGGGCGGTAGCAGTCCTCGAGCGGCGCGATGCTGCCGGCGATGGTGGCTCCCGCCCCTGCTCCGCGGCGGCACAGCGCGACGGCGGTGGCGGCGAGTTCGTCGGCTCGTCCGGCCCAGGGGGTGCCGGCCAGGTTGCGTTCACGGGTGCGGAAGGTGGCCGTCGTGTGCACGTCGGCGCCGGCGTCGGCCCAGTCGCGGTGGATCGCGGCGACGACGTCGGGCGCTTCGGCGAGGGCGGCGGCGGTCCAGGCGGGCGCCGGCAGCGCGACGCCGCGCCGCTCGAGTTCGCTGCCCATGGGGCCGTCGAGGAAGGTGAGCGTCAACGCAGGCGCGCCTCGTGGCCGGCGCGGGTCGCCGCCGCGTCGGTTCGCGCCGCGTGCGGCCCGGTGGGTCCGGTGGGTCCGGTGGCCGGGAGCGTCGGTGCGAGTGCGCCCGGTTCCCGTTCGTAGACCACCCGGCCGTCGAACAGCGTCAGCTCCACCTGCAGATCGTCGAGCGAATCGGCCGGCACGTCGAGCGGGTTGCCGTCGAGTACCACGAGGTCGGCCTTCATCCCCCGTCCGAGTTGTCCGAGACGGCACCGGTCGAAGGCCGCCCAGGCGGGGGCCGACGTGATCTGCTGCAGGGCGAGCCCGCGGGACACGGTCTGTTCCGGGTACCACCCGCCCGGTGGCGTCTGCTCGGCATCCTGGCGCGTGACGTAGGCGCGCAGCGCCGCGAACGGATCGGGGCGTTCCACCGGGCAGTCGCTGCCCCCGGTGAGCACGGCACCGGCTCGCAGCAGCGAGTGCCACGCGTAGGCGCCTCGCACCCGCAGCGGGCCCACGCGATCCTCGGCCCAGGGCATGTCGGACGTCTGGTGCAGGGCCTGCATGGACGCCGCCACGCCCAGCTCGGCGAAGCGCGGGATGTCGTCGGGGTGCAACACCTGGGCGTGCTCGATGCGGAAGCGGCGTCGCCCTTCGGCTCGGGACGGCACGCCGTGGTCGTGCCCGAGGTGGCAGCGGCCCTCGAGCTCCGCGCCGCCGCGCTCGTCCGCTGCGAAGGCGCCCTCGAAGGCGTCGAGCACGTCGCGGTTGGCCCGGTCGCCGATGGCGTGCACGCACACCTGCCAGCCGTCGCGCAGGGCGAAGTCCGCCACCGATCGGATCTGTTCGGCGTCCATCACCGCCAGGCCGTGGTTGCCCGGGTCGTCGCTGTACTCGTCGATCAGCATGGCGCCGCGGGATCCCAGGGCGCCGTCGGCCATGGCCTTGATGCTCTGCACCGCGATCAGCCCCTGCCCAGTGAGGTCGTTGGTGGGCAGGTCGTCGTCGGTGCGGGCCAGCACGGGGTCGCCGGCGCGGATCATGACGTGGCTGCGCAGGTCGAACTTGCCCTGCAGGGCAAGCTCGCGGAACAGCTCGACGTCGTCGCCGCTCACACCTGCGTCGTGGATCTGGGTGATGCCGTAACGGTGCAGGGCGGCGATGGCGCGACGCGCGGCGTCGCGGTCCTGCTCGCGGCCGTCGTCGGGGACCGCGCGGTAGACGAGGCTCATGGCGTTGTCCACCAGCACGCCGGTGGGGTTGCCGTCGGCGTCCCGTTCGATGCGGCCGCCGGGCGGCGCCTGCGTGCTCGCGTCCACGCCGGCGATGGTGAGGGCGGCTGCGTTGGCCAGCAGGGCGTGGCCGTCGATGCGGGCGATCACGACCGGGTGGTCGGGGACGGCGGCGCTCAGCTCGGCGTGGTGGGGGAAGCGCTTGTCGTCCCAGTCGTTCTGGTCCCAGCCGCGGCCTCGGACCCACTGGCCGGCGGGCGTCTCGGCGGCGCGCCGGCGCACCCGTTCGATCACTTCGGCGTACGAGCGGGTGTCGACCACGTCCACGTCGCGCAGCAGCCGGCCGAAGCCGAGCAGGTGCAGGTGGCTGTCGCCCAGCCCGGGGAGCAGCGTGCGGCCCGCGAGGTCGACCATGCGCGTGTCCGGGCCGATGAACCCGGCCGCTCCGTCAGCGGCACCCACGTAGGCGATGCGCGCGCCGCGCAGGGCCAGGACTTCGTAGGTCGTGACCGCCGGATCGAGCAGCCCGGGGGCGGGGCCGGCCACCGAGATGATCGGCCCGCCGTGGAACAACAGGTCCGCCGGACCGTCGAGTTCGAGCGCGGTGCCGGACGTGCCGTGGCCGGCACCGTTGGGCACGGCGCACGCCGCGAGCGCGAGGCTGAGTCCGGCCGCGAGGGCCAGGGCGCGCGAGCGGCGCGCGGGGGCGCTTTGCGGCTTCGTCTGCTGGGCGACGCCGATGGTCATTGCCGTGATCTCCGCAGGGGGACCACAGCCTAACGCGAGCGGCCTCCCTTGCGGTCTCGCCCTCGCGGGGCCGCGCGCGGGCTGCTCGTGTTGCGAGCGGGCGCGGGGTCGTCGGCCGCTCGCGGGCGGCCCACGAAGATCGTCTGGCGACCGCGGCCGCCGCGCTTCTTGATGCGGTGCTCGTCGACGCGGAAGCCCGCCTCGGTCATGCGCTCGGTGAAGGAGCGATCCTCCGAGAGCGACCACACCGCCAGCACGCCGCCGGGGCGCAGCGCGGCGCGGGCAGCGTCCAGGCCCTTGCGGTCGTACAGGTCGTCGTTGCTCTTGCGCGACAGGCCCTCGGGGCCGTTGTCCACGTCCAGCAGGATCGCGTCGAAGCAGTTGGGACGTGCGCGCATGAATCGGCCCACGTCTGCCTGCACCACCTTCACCCGCGGGTCACGCAGCGGGTGACCGGCCAACTCGCCGAAGACCTC
The DNA here is from genome assembly GCA_029259695.1 of Planctomycetota bacterium. Classification (GTDB taxonomy): domain Bacteria; phylum Planctomycetota; class B15-G4; order B15-G4; family B15-G4; genus OFTM49. The sequence continues at coordinate 36,602 of JAJDEQ010000120.1, read as the reverse complement.
CTCGTTCCAGCGCACCACGGCCGGTACGAGTTCGGCCACGGTGATGCGACTGGCGGCGCCCAGGTGGCTCAGGCTGCGCGCCACGGTGAAGCCCATGCCGAGGCCGCCGACGAGCACGCGGGCGTCGTCCTTGTCGGCCAGGGCGTCACAGCCGTGGTCCGCCAGGCCGCAGTCCATGCCGTAGATCCAGTTGTTCATCAACTCGACGCCGTTGACACGGATGGAGTAGATGTCGCCGCGCAGGTGCAGCGTCATCTCGGTGTCCGTGCCGGGCACGGTGGCGGTGTCGAGCAGTTGCGAAGGCAGCATGGGGGGGGAGGATACCGATGGGCGCTGTGAAGTTGCCCCCCGTCGGTCCGATTTTGGATGGGCTGCTAGAATCCGGCCGGGGCGCGCGGGCCGTGGAGCAGTCTCCGCGCGCGTTCGGGCAGCGATCGAACGGGAGCAAGACGCGCATGAGCAGGATGATCATGGTGTGGGTGTCGGTGGGGTGTCTCGCAACGAGTGGGCTCGCGAGCGCGCAGGCGTTCCTCGACGTCACCGAGGTGGCGGGCCTGGGGGGTGCGCACATCCACGGGCAGTCGCTGGTCAAGACGCACGTGATGATGTCGGGCATCGCCATCGGCGATTACGACAACGACGGCTGGCAGGACATCTTCTGGACCGCCGGCAGCGGGCAGCCCGCACGGCTGTTCCGCAACAAGGGCAACGGCAGCTTCGAAGAGCGCGCCGCACGGGCGGACGTGGACGTGACCTTCTCGATGTCCATGCCGCTGTGGTTCGACGGCGACGGGGACGGCGACGTCGATCTGCTCGTGCAGGCCCACGAGAAGGCCTTCTCCTTCTCCGCGGGAGCCGACGGCCCGGGCGGCGAAGGCAGCCAGACGCACTTCCTGATGGGGGCCGGCAACGCGCCGCCCTTTCCCTGGTGGCCCGAGCACTTCACCAGCTTCCGCAACTTCTACTTCCGCAACGAGGGTGACGGCACCTTCCGGGAGCGCGCCGAATCCCTGGGGTTGTTGCGCAGCGGCCAGTTCGGCGCAGCCGCCGGCGACATCGACGGTGACGGCGACCTCGACCTGCTGGGCGTGAGCTGGAGCGCCGAACCCACGCACATGCTGCGCAACGACGGCGGGCGCTTCCGCGACGCCACGCCCGCCGTGGTCGAGGACACCTACACGCGGGGGTTCGCGCCGCGCCTGGTCGACATGGACGACGACGGCGACCTGGACGCGATCTGGTCCGGTGACTTCGGCACCAGCAAGTACTTCCGCAACGACGGCGGCTGGCAATTCACCGACATGACCAAGTTCGCCGGCGTGGGCAGCGACGAGAACGGCATGGGCACGACGGTGGGCGACGTCGACAACGACGGTGACCTCGACTGGTTCGTGTCCTCCATCTGGGACGACGAGCCGCACCCCGACTCGAGCGTGGGCACCAGCGGCAACCGGCTCTACCTCAACGACGGCGCGGGCTCGTTCACCGACGGCACCGACGGCGCTCGCGTGCGCAACGGGGAGTGGGGTTGGGGCGCGGATTTCGCCGACATCGACAACGACGGCGACCTGGACCTGCTGCACACGAACGGCTGGAACCACGCCATGTACACCCAGTACGTGACCGATCCGCTGCGGGCCTTCATCAACAACGGCCGCGGCGTGTTCATCGACCAGGCCGCGAGCCTGGGCCTGGCGGAGACCCACCAGGGCCGTGGGCTGGTCGTGTTCGACTACGACCAGGACGGTCGCCTCGACGTGCTCGTGGGCAACAACGAGGTCGGCCTGTCGCTGTACCGCAACCTGCTCGACCTGTCGCAAGCTCACTGGGTGCAGGTCGAACTGCGCGACACGACGACGGCCAACACCCACGGCATCGGGGCCAAGCTCGTGGTGACCACGATCGGAGGTGTGCAGCAGACACGCGTGATCGAGGCCGGCAGCAACTACATGTCGCAGTCACCTGCCGAGGCGTGGTTCGGGCTCGGCCGGGCCGACCGCTTCGAACTGGAAGTGCGTTGGCCGGACGGCGGCGTGACCATGCTGGAGGAACAGGACGCCGACCAGCGCCTGGTGGTCACCCGGGGCTGAGGGGGCTGTCGCGAGCCACGCCGGGTCGGGCCGCGTGCTAACGTGCGCGCAGCGACCGACTAGGAGCCACGCATGCCGACAGCGCCTCGGGTCCCGACGTTCTCCGCCAGGTCTTCCCATCTGCGCCAGCCGAACATCCTGCGCGCGCTGACGCTGCGGGTGAACGAGCTGGCCGATGGAATCAACCTCGGGCAGGGAGTCTGCGACCTCGACATGCCGCGCGTGTTGCGCCTGGCCACGGTCGACTCGTTGTTCCACGACCGGGCGACCTACACGCCGTTCGCGGGCATCCCGGAACTGCGCGAGCAGATCTGCGGGCGCATGGCCCGGCGCTACGACCTGCACTACGGCGAGCACGAGGTCCTGGTCACCACCGGTTCGAGCATGGCCTTCATGGCCACGCTGATGACGGTCATCGATCCGGGCGACGAGATCATCCTGTTCGAGCCGTACTACGCCTACCACCAGACGGCGGCGCGGCTGGCCGGTGCCGAAGTGCGCACGGTTCCCCTCGATCGGGAGGACGGAGCGGTGGACTGGGAGGCGTTGCAAGCGGCGCTCGGTCCGGCGACCCGGATCGTGGTGGTGAACACGCCGTCCAATCCCTCCGGCAAGGTCTGGAGCAGGCAGGAGCTCGAGCGGCTGGAGCTGACCCTGCGCGACAGCGACGCACTCGTCGTGACCGACGAGATCTACGAGGACCTCACCTACGACGGTCGGGTGCACGTCCCGCCGGCTTCGGTCGCGGGGCTCTACGACCGCACGATCACGATCTCGGGTCTGAGCAAGTCGTTCTCGATCACGGGCTGGCGTCTCGGCTGGCTCGCGGCGCCCGAGGTCATCGCCAAGGCCATCGGGCCGGTGTTCGACACCATGGCGGTGTGCGCGGCACGGCCCCTGCAGGCCGGCGCGGCCGGCGCTCTGGCCGCACTCGAGGAGTCCTACTACACCGACTTGCGCGACGACTACGCGGTGCGCCGCGACCGGCTGGCAGCCGCCCTCGCCGCCGGGGGCTTCGACGTGCGCGTGCCCCAGGGCGCCTACTACATGCTGGCCGATTACAGCGGCCGCTTCGGCGCGATCCCGCCCCTGGACGCGTGCTTCAGGTTCCTCGAAGAGACCCACATCGGCGCGATCCCCGCGGACATCTTCTACGCGGACACGACGCTGCCCGTGCTGCGCTTCCACTTCGCCGTGGAGGCCGACGTCCTGGCCGAGGTCAGCCGGCGCATGGCCGCGTGGACGTGAGTCCCCGCGCACAGGCCCTGATCCGTGCGGGCTGCCTGGGCACAGCTCGTTCCGCCCGGAAAAACGCGGCGACCGTTGCGCGCGCTGCGGCTGGAATGCGCTTGTCGTCCCGGGCCGGGATGGCGTGAGCCGCCCACCGGCCCGACCCTTCGAGCTTCGTCGAGAGAGAAACCCGCCATGACCGATCGATCGCCCCGCTGCCGCCTGCTCAGCTCTCGCGCCGCCCTGGCCCTGGCCTCGTGGGTCCTGTGCGTGTCCACGCTCCAGGCCCAGATCCCCTTCGAGCCGCTGGTCGAGATCGCCCTGCCGGACGGCGCGATCGACGCGGAGCTAGCCGACCTCGACGGCGATCTCGCGCTCGACCTGCTCATCACGCCGAGCCAGTCGTCCTTCTTCCCGACGAACCTGCCCTACGACGTGCTGTCCGGGAACGGGGACGGCACCTTCGGCGCGCCCGTGCAGGGGGCATCGCTCGGCACCCAGAGCGTGGGCCGTGGCGAAGTCGTCGATCTCGATGGGGACGGTGACCTGGAGTGGGTCATCCCCAACGGCGAGCAGCCGGGCAACGCGATCGTGCTCGCGGGCAGTGGAGGTCTCGTCTTCGGCCCGGCCGCGGCGCACGGCACGAGTCCCGCGACCAGCGGCGGCGTGGCCAAGGTGGTCGACCTGCTGGGCGACGATGATCACCTGGACGTGATCCTGCTGGGGCTCACGGGGCCCTTCGATCCCAACGTCGGCTTCGTGGCGCTTGTCGCGGACGGGCTGGGCGGCTTCACGCAGTTCCCCGGGCAGCCGATGAACGGCGGCCCGCACTCCCTCGCCGTGGGTGACGTGAACGCTGACGGCCTGCTGGACGTGCTGGTCTCTCAGTCCATCTCGGGCTTCACCGTGTCGCTGTACCTGGCTACGTCCGCCACGTCGTGGGGGCCACCCACCGAGCTGGCCATGGCGGGCGGGGCCACGCCGTACGACATCGAACTGGTGGACGTGGACGGGGGCGGTGAGCTCGACCTGCTCGTGGCCCACGGTGGTGGCGGGCTGTCCTTCTTCGCGGGCAACGGTGACGGCACGTTCGACCCGCCCACGGTCACGTCGCTGCCCGCTTCGACCCAGCTCATGGAGGTCGGTGATCTCGACGGCGACGGCGAACTGGACGTGGCCCTGTCCCAGACTGACACCCAGGTGGCAAGCGACGGGTCGATCCTGATCCTGCGCGGAGCGGGGGACGGCAGCTTCACGCTGGTGAACAGCCTCGAGGTGTGGCGCCCGCTCGGTCTCGACCTGGGTGACGTAGACGGAGACGGGGATCTCGACATCGCCGTCGCGATCGACATCGGCATCCTGTTCGGTCCCGACAGCGTGGGGTTGCTGATCAACCGCAGCTATCCGGCCGGCTCTCCGTTCACCGACCTGGGCACCGCGCTGGAGGGCACCGACGGACTGCCGATCCAGCTCGCCGAGGGACAGCTCACGCCGGGGACGCCCGTGTTGTACGAGCTGTTGGGCGCGGTGCCGGGCGGCACGGCGTTCGCCGTGGTCGGGCTCAGCGAGATCAACGCAGCCTTCAAGGGCGGCGTGCTCGTCCCGGATGCCGACTTCGTGTTCGGTGTCCCGGTCGATGGCACGGGACGTTCGGCCCTGGCCGGGAACTGGCCGGCGGGCGTGCCCTCGGCCACGACCTTCACGACCCAGTGGTGGTTCGACGACGCCGGCGCCGTGTCCGGCAAGGCAGGTTCCAACGCGATCCGCACCGTCGTTCCCTGATCGTCGTGGTCGGCGCGGGGAGTGCGCGCGGCTTGTCGATCGTCGGGAGCGGACCTACGCTGGAGCGCGGGCGATCGGGGAGGTCGTGAAGTCCGCTCCGATGTCCGAACGCCGCAGCGACAGCACTCCGGCACGCGACGCCTGGTGGCCGCTCGTGTACGAGTGCCTGCACCAACTCGCCGCGCACGCGCTGCGCGGTGAGCGGGACGGGCACACGCTGCAGCCCACGGCGCTCGTGCACGAAGCCTGGCTGCGACTGCACACGGGCAAGCCTGCGCACTACAACGACGAGACCCACTTCCAGGCCGTGGCGGCGCGCGCTCTGCGCGAAGTGCTGGTGGATCACGCGCGCCGCCGTTCGGCCGCCAAGCGCGGCGGTGCCTGGACGCGCGTCACCCTGAGCCAGGCCACGACCGAAGCGGCCGACAATGGTCTCGACGTGCTGGCCCTGGAGGACGCCCTGCTGCGACTGGCCGACGATCATCCGCGGGCCGCGCGGGCGGTGGAGCTGCGCTTCTTCGGCGGCTTGTCCATCGCCCAGGCCGCCGCCGTGCTGGACGTGTCGAAGCGCACCGTCGACGGCGACTGGCACTTCGCCCGCGCGTGGCTCATGCGCGAACTCGCGCCGGACGCGGCGTCGAACGGGGCGCCGTCGAGCGAGGCCTCGGCGCCGGGACCCGCCGGTGACGGAGGCGCGCCGTGACGCGTCGCGCGCTGCTCGTGCGGGAGCTGTTCGACGCGGCCCGGGCCAGACCCGCCGCGGAGCGGGACGCCTGGCTGGCCACGAGTGCTCAGGCCCATCACGGCTCGCCGGCGGCTCCCGACGAGGCCGGCGCCGCGGACGACGGACCGCTGCCACGTGGCGCCGACCCAGGCCTGATCGACTCAGATGTGGTCGACCCAGGCCTGACCGACTCAGGCCTGATCGACGCGGGCGTGATCGACGAAGTGCGCCAGCTACTCGCCTTCGCCGATCGCGCCGGGGGGCCGCTCGACACGCCGGTGCTGGACGCCGCGCGCCTGGCCGCGTCCACCGCAGGCCGGGAGTCGGATCCCGTCCCCGATCGCATCGGTCCCTACCAGGTGGTGCGCGCCCTGGGGCGCGGCAGCATGGGGACGGTGTACGAAGCGCTGCAGGAGAATCCGCGCCGCACGGTCGCGCTCAAGGTCCTGCGCGCCGGGGCCGGCTCCGAGGCTGCGCTGCGCCGTTTCCAGCTGGAGGTCGATGCCCTCGGTCGCCTCGACCACCCGTACGTCGCGTCGATCTACGAGGCCGGGACGACCGACTTGGGCGCGACCGCCGGCGCGCCGGGCGAGTCGGGCGGCTCGCGCCCCTACCTGGCGATGGAGTTCGTGGAGGGGGCGCCGTTGTCCCTGGCCATGCGTCGCCAGGGTCTCTCCCTGACGCAGCGGCTGGAGCTGCTGGCGTGCATCGGCGAGGGCGTGGCCCACGCCCACAGCCGTGGTGTGATCCACCGCGATCTCAAGCCGGACAACGTGGTCGTGGACGGGACGTTGCGGCCGCGCATCCTCGACTTCGGCGTGGCGCGCCTGGCGCAGAGCGAGGCGACGGTGGCCGGCGCGAATGCCACGACGGCCGGCACCTTGGTGGGCACGCTGCAGTACATGAGTCCCGAGCAGGCCGCGGGGGACGCGGCGCGCATCGACACGCGCAGCGACGTCTACGCCCTGGGCATGCTGGGCTACGAGCTGCTGGTGGGACGCACGCCCTACGACTTGAGCGAGCTGCCGCTGCCCGAAGCCCTGCGCGTGATCACCGAGGACGACGGCCCGGCCGCCGGCGCCGTGGTGCCCGAGCTGCGCGGGGACCTGGAGACGATCCTGGCCATGGCGCTGGCCAAGGACCCCGAGCGTCGTTACCCGTCCGCTGCCGAGTTCGCGTCCGACATCCGCCGCCATCTGGCCGACGAGCCGATCCTGGCCCGACCGGCGAGCAGCGCCGACCAACTGCGCCGCTTCGCACGCAAGAACCGCGCGCTGGTCGCGGGCGTGTCGGCCGGTCTGGTGCTGTTGCTGGGCGGGCTGGCCGCCATGGCCTGGGGCCTGGCCCTGGCGCACGATCGCAACCTCACCAATCTCCAGTTGCTCGAACGCGAGCGCCGCGCCTTGCAGGCCGAACAGGAGGCGCGCCGGCAATTGCAGGCGGAGCAGGCCGTCTCGGTGGCGGCTCGGGAAGCGGCCGAGCAGGCCCGGGCGTCCATGCAGCTGGCCCTGGCCGACGCCGAGTCACTGGTGGACTTCGTCACCGGCATGATCATCGCCGTCCATCCCCGGCTCGGGGGCTGGGACGTGCGCATGACCGCCGTGCTGGACGACGCCGCGGCACGGGCCGCCGACTGGCAGCTCACCGCACCGGTGCGCGCGCGCGTCGACGAGACGCTGGGTCGTGCCTACATGGGGCTCGGGCGCTACGCCGACGGCCGCGATCACCTGCGCCGGGCGTTCGAGACCTGGCGTGCGTTGCGGGGACCCGACGCGCCGGAGACCCTCGGCGCCCAGCGCCATCTCGGCGAGTCGTTGCGCGCGGCGTTCGAGCACGAGGCGGCGCGCGCGCTGCTGGCCGACCTGGTGGAGCGTTCGCAGCGTGTGCACGGGGCGGATGCCGCGCCCACGTGGGACGCACGGATCCGGCTGGGCGTCACCCTGCGCGACCTGGGTGCCCTGGACGAGGCGAGTGCCGTGCTCTCCGCCCTGGTCGCGACCGCCACGCCGGCGGCGAGCGGCGCAGGGAATGCGGTCCAGAGGGAGCCGGCCGGCCGAGTCGAGGCGGGCGCGGTCGAGGGTGGCGAGGGCGGCCCGGGCGAGAGTGCGGGCAGCGTGGGCGAGGGCGGCACGGGCGCGGAGAGCGCGCCCGCGCGGCGCGACGTCCTGCGCATGGAGGCGCGCTACGAGCTGGCCCGCGTGCACTACAGCGCGGGCCGCTACGACGAGGCGCGGTCGGCTTTCACCGAGGTCGTTGCGGCGCGCCGGGCAGTGTGGGGTGCGGATCACATCGAGACGCTGAATGCCCGCGGCGACCTGGCCCAGCTGGAGTCCACGCTGGGCCATCTCGACGCCGGTGTGGCTGCCATGGAAGCGGTCCACGCGGGTCTGTGTCGCACCCTGGGGCCCGATCATCCCGAGGCTTGGGAGCGCCTGGCGGAACTCGCCACCGCGCACGCCCGGTCCGGTCGCCACGGCGAGGCCTTGGAGGAGTTCGAGGCCGCCGTCGACGGGCTCTCCCGGCAGGTGGGGCCAGGGGACGTGCGCACGTTGCAGGCTCGCCGGCAACAGGCCGGGCTGTTCTACCAGCTCGATCGACTGGACGAGGCCCAGGCGACGCTCGACGCGATCATCGACGTCGCCGCCGGAGTCCCCGCGCTGGTCGACGACCTGCTCAGCGCCCGGCGCCTGCGCGGAACGATCCGCATGCGCCGCGCCGATCACGGTGGCGCCCGCGCCGAACTGGAACAGACGCTGGCCGCCATGCGCGAACACCTCGGGCCCCGTCACATCGAAGTCGCCCATGTGCTCTCCGCCCTGGCCAACATCGACGCGATCGAGCGGCGCATGGGTGCGCGGGAGCAGCACCTGTTGCAGGCCGAGGCGATCTACCGCGAGCGCCTGCCCACGGATCACCCGCAACTGCTGGCCGTGCGCATGAATCGCGCGCGGGGATACCTGATCTCGGGGCGCGCCGAGCTGGGCGTGCCGCTGCTGGTCGAGACCATCGAGCAGCTGCACGCCAGCGGGGCCGGCGATCAGCCGCAGTGCCTGCGCGGTGTCGTCTGGCTGGCCGAGGCCTGGGTGCGGGAGGGTCACGGGGAACAGGCCCTGCCATTGCTCGACGGCGCCTTGGAGAGTCTGTTGCCGCAGTTCGGTTCGCTTCACGAACTGGTCTCGGCCGCACGGCGGGCGCGAATCGATGCGCTCACCAACGCGGATCGGCTGGACGAGGCGTGGGCTGCCCTGGACGAGTTGGGGCAGGAACTCCACGACGCCTACGGGGTCATCGGCGTCGACATGGCCGCGCCGACCGCCCGTTGGTTCCGCGCCTCGGGCCGCCTCGCCGAGGCCGCCAACGTGCTGCAGGGGGCCATCGACACGGCCCGGGACGCCGGCGCCTCGGGCCTCGGAGTGCTCTGGGAGCTGCGCTACGAACGGGCGCGCGTCCTGGCGCTCGACGGGTTGCTGCCCGAAGCGTTGGGCGAGCTGCACCGAGCGCACGCCGAGACGGCCGGCGCGTGGGGCGAGCAGGCCTGGGAGCTGCGTCGCACGGCGGCTGCCCTGGCCGAACTCTACGCCGAGCAGGGTCGTGCTGCCGAGGCGGCGGCGTGGGGCGCGCGTGCGTGTCTCACGGAGGACGCGCAGACCTCGTTCCTCGAGGGTTGACCGTCGCGGGCCGCGGTCACCCTCGGCTGCCGCCGTCCGTCGACCTCTCGCTCGCTCAGCCCTCGTCGCCGGAGGGTCTGAGCAACCCCTTCCGCGTCCGCGCTGCCAGCGCGCGAGCGAACGCCTCGAGTTCCGCTCTCGGCGCGATCGGGATCGACTGCCTTTCCTTCAGGAACGGTGGGAGTTCCTCGGGGCTCACGTCGACGAGGAGCGGCGTGTTGCGCTTGTCGAGGGCCCATGCCGCGGCCGCCTCGTTCTGGACCCAGCGGCTCGTGAGGGCTTCGGGAGTCACGATCGTGATGAGCTCGTCGCACGAGACGAGCTGTGTCCGCAGCTCGGCGCTCCAGTTCTTGCCGGGCTCGAGGTCAAGGGCCGCGATGAACGTCGAGGCGCCTTCGCGCTCCAGGAGTTGCTGCACCTCGCGGGCGTGCTTGACATCCTGCGTGGCGTAACTGATGAACGCATCGACGCCGCGCCGCGGGTGGACCTGGGCCGTCGCAATCAGCACGAACCCGGCGGGGATGAAGGCCAGCAGGCTGAGGCTGCCGCCGGCGAGGATGAGCACGAGCACGTCCTTCCGGAAGTTCGCCTCGACGTCCGGCTCCTGGAAGTTCGCCTCGAAGCCCGGCTCCTGGGAATCCGCCAAGAAGCCCGGGGCGAGCAGGACGGCGAAGCAGGCGACGACGAAGAGCGCGTGGAACACGAGCGTGCCGAGTGGCAGCCGGGGTCGCCAGAAGGCCAGCCGCGCTGAGACCCTTCGGGACTCCACCGCCCGCAGGAATCGCATGGCAAACCACGAGGCGATGAACGAGGGCGCGAGGGCTGCGAGCAGGCTGCCGTAGGCGGGCCAGGCAGTCGACCATGGCAGGACTTCGTCGCTCGCATGCTCGACGGCGATGGCCGTCACGAGCGCGAGCATCGCCAGCCAGCTGAACCACAGCGTTCGGCTCCCGGGGGGCGGGCTAACCACCGCTGGGGTCGTATTCGACGCGAATGCGCGGGATCTTGTTCCACCCGCGCCGGAAGGACGCGCCGAGAGTGAGGTCGAGTTCGTCGAGGAATTCCCTCAGCGCAGCTCGGTCGACGTTCTTGATGGCTCGTGCATCGCTCTCGTCCTCCGCACGACTCCGGCGCCGGACCTCGATGTAGGCCTCGCCGGACACGGTGAATCGATTGGGGATCCCCGCTTGTTGTGCCACATGGACGCGAGCTCTCACTCTCAGTTGGTAGCGCAGGTTCTTGTGGACGTTCTCATCGATCGAGACCAGCAGGCGGCAAAGCGGGTTCGGACTCGCGAGTCCGATCGGCTCGCTCCACGTCGACTGCATGATCCCGAACTGAAGGACGCCGTGTCTGCCTGGTGGGCCGGGGACCCAATAGGAACGGTTCTTCGTGCCGTCGGCCCGCTGCGGTGGAGCGGAGAGGCCGAGCAGTTCGTTCCACGCGTTCAATCCGAAGTCGGCGAGGGTAACGATGTGTTCCTCGGTGACTCGTTGCGTGTCGATGCGCGAGCCCTGTGGGATCTCGAGGGTGGTCAAGATGGGGACCTGGAACTCCGTCAATCCGCCTTCGCGGGCGAAGACGCCGATCCGGCCGGTCCGCCCGATCTCGTCACCATGAATCACGTCCGAGTGGAAGACCCGGCGACCCTTGAGGATCTTGTAGTCCTTGCCGTCGTCCGGCTCAGGCGGTAGCTGCACGGGACCGCCGGCACAGGCCGCGGTCACGAGCAGCGCGAGGATCAGCAGGTACGGACGTGAAGGTCCCATGGCACGACTCCCCCAGAGGTGCGAAGGACTCCGATCGTAACGCTTCAGCGCGGCAAGGGCTCCACGTCGACCACGACCGGGAGGTGATCGGAGGCGTGGCGGGCAAGTTCGAGGCGCGAGCGGAAGTGGTGGTGGCAGCGCAGGGCGCCGCGTAGGAAGACCCGGTCGAGGGCGCCGACGGGGGCCCAGGCGGGGAAGGTGCGCGTGGCCCGGGCGCCGCCGCCGGTGATGCAGTCGAAGCCCGACTGGCGCAACTGGCCGCGGGGCAGGGCGCTGGCCCAGTCGTTGGTGTCCCCACCGATCACTACCCGGCTGTGGGCGTCGAGCGAACGCATGGCGCGCGCGTCGAGCAGTTTGCGCACCTGCCAGCGGCGCTCCATCCCGCTCAGGCCGAGGTGGGTGTTGAACACGTGCAGCGTGTAGCGATGGCGGCCGACACGGGCCTTGAGTTCGGTGTACAGCGCCCCGCGGCGCTTCTTCATGGGGAAGGTCAGGTTGATGTTGTTGCTGTGGGTGATGCGCAGGCGCGACAGGGTGGCGTTGCCGTAGCGCCCGTGTTTGAGCTTCACGTTGGGGCCGAAGGCGCGGTGGTGGTAGCCCATGGCGTCGGCCAGCATGTGCGCCTGGTGATCTTGGCGCGAGCGGGGCACGCCGTCGTCGACCTCCTGCAGCAGCACGACGTCGGGATCGTAGTGGCCGATCACGTCGGCGATGCGCTCGGGCTCGTAGCGGCGGTCCCGGCCGCCGATGCCCGTGTGGATGTTCCAGGTCAGGAGGCGCAGCACGGCTGGATCATGCGAAAGCCGCCGGCCGTTTTCATCAGGGGCGTCTCGTCTATACTCCGGCGCCCCGATGGGCGGGGACCGTTGCAGGCGAGGCGATGACGAGACGGACCCGCACAGCAGCAGCTCGATGTCTTCGCGCGCTCGGGCCGGCTCTCCTGCGCGGCTCGGATCTCGTGCGCAGCTCGATCCCGATGCGCCGGTCGATCCCGATGCGCCGCTCGGCCCTGGTGCGCGGCTCGGCACTGCTGCGCGGCTCGGCGCTCGTGCTCGCGTGCGGCGCCTGCGCGGAGCCGCCCGGGCCGACGCCCGACGAACTGCTGGCCCGGGACGTGGTCGAGCGCGCGGCGGCGGTGGAGCAGGAGTTGCTGCCGGAACTGGCGGCGTTGCACACGGCGGTCGTGAGTGGGGATCCTTCCGCGGCGCGGGGCCGGGCCTTCCTGTACCTCAAGCAGCCGGGTGCGAATCAGCACCAGGGCGCGTACCTGATCGGGCTCAGCTTCGAGGAGGAGCTGCGCTACGAGGCGGCGCGCCTGCAGTACCGCCGGTCGACCGCCGAGCAGCCGGGCTTCCTCCCCAGCTGGAAGCGGCTCGGCATGTGTCACCACGAACTGGGTGACCTGGACTCGGCGCGCACGGCGCTGAGCGCGTTCCTGGCGGCCCGTCCGGACGATGCCGAGGCGCGGCTGCGACTGGGTGTGGTGGAACTCGACGACGGTCGAGCCGGCACGGCGGAGGGGCACCTCACCGCGGCGCTCGAACAGTTGCGCGCGCTCGGGCCCCGGACCGCACCTCAGCAGCTCGCGCGCTGCCTGCTGCACCTGGGCGACCTGCACCTGGCGCGCGAACAACTCGCGCCGGCCGCGGGGTCCTACGAGGAGTCGTTGCAGGTGGCCAGCGAGGGTTGGCGCCGTCGCCCGGAGGTGCAGTACAAGCTGGGGCAGGTCTACCTGCGCCAGGGGCGGGCCGAGGAGGCCCGCGAACTGCTGAGCCTGGCGGAGGAGGGGCGTGTGCGACTGAACCGGCAGGCTGTCATGGGTGTGCGCGGGGCGCTGGACCGGTGACGCGGCGTCCGTGGGAGTTGGTCTGTTGCGCGTGTTGGTTCGTGCTGGCGGGGTGCGGTGACACGCAGCGCAGCGCGCCCGCGGACGGGTCCGGCGAGCGCCTGCGATTCACCGACGTGACCGCCGGCAGCGGGCTCGAGCTGACGCTCGTCTCGGGCGCCGCACCCGCGCGCCAGCTGATCGAGTCCATGGGGGCCGGCGTGGGTCTGATCGACTACGACCGGGACGGCGATCTCGACGTGTTCGCCCCCAACGGCGCCACGCTCGACACGCCCCGTCAGGGCCCGGGCTGCCGCCTGTTCGAGAATCGCGGCGAGTTGCAGTTCGTCGACGTCACCCAGGCCGCCGGGCTCACCTGGTCCGGCTGGGGCATGGCCGTCGCGGTGGGCGACGCGGACGGCGACGGCTGGGACGACCTCTACGTGTGCGCGTTCGGCGACAACGCCCTGCTGCGCAACACGGGCGACGGTCGCTTCGAGGACGTGACCGAGGTCGCGGGCGTCGGCGACGAGCGCTGGGCCGCCGCCGCCGCCTTCGGCGACATCGACAACGACGGTGACCTCGACCTCTACGTCGTGAACTACTTCTTCCACGACCTGGAGAACCCGCCGCCGTACACGAACTTCAAGGGTGTGGCGGTGCCCCGCGGCCCGGAGGGCATGCGCGCCCAGGCGGACGTGCTCTACGAGAACGACGGGGACGGGAGCTTCAGCGACATCACCGCGCTGTCCGGCTGCGGCGACGTCTCCCCGGCCTACGGGCTGGGCGTGGTCATGCTCGACTTCGACGGCGACGGACAGCTCGAGATCTTCGTCGGCAACGACTCGCAGGCCAACTTCCTGTTCGACGACGCGCGCGGGGACGCGACGCCGGTGTCAGCGGATGCTGCGCCCGACACCGCGGCACCCGGGCGCCGCCGGCTGGTCGACACCGCCGCGCTGATGGGTGTGGGGCTGAGCAGCATGGGACGCGAGCAGGCCACCATGGGCATCGCCGTGGCGGACGTGGACGGCAACGGCTACGCGGACCTGTTCACGACGAACTTCTCGAGCGACACGAACACGCTGCACACGAACCTCGACGGCGTGTTGTTCGAGGACCGCACCGCGCGCTTCGGCCTGTCGTACGTGAGCCGCCCCTACCTGGGCTGGTCGGCCATGTTCTTCGACTTCGATCACGACGCCGACGAGGACCTGCTGCTGTTCAACGGTCACGTCTTCCCGATGGCGACGAAGCTGTCGATGGACTCCGAGGCGCGGCAGCCGCCGCTGCTGTTCGCGCGCGAGGGCCCGGTGTTCGAGCCGGTGGGCGCCGCGAGCGCGGGCGCGTGGCTGGGTGAGCCGCACAACGACCGTGGCGCCGCGTTCGGCGACCTGGACGCCGACGGCGACGTGGACGTGGTCGTGGCCGAGCTGAGCGGTCCGTTGCGGTTGTTGCGCAACGACTCGGAGAAGGCGGGCACCTGGATCAGCCTGGCCCTGCGCGACGAGCGGCCCGGCGCGCGCAACCGCAACGGCATCGGCGCGCGGGTGGAGCTGGCCGGGGGCGACCCGCAGCGGCGTTGGATCTTCAGCGGTGGGGGCTACGCCTCGGCGTCGGCGCCCCACGCTCACTTCGGCCTGCCGGCGGGAACGTCCGGCGTCGATCTCACGATCCACTGGCCGGACGGTCGGCAGCAACGACTCAGCGGGTTGGCGTCGGGTCGACACCACGTCGTCGAGCGGCGCGACTGAGGGCCGCCGACTTCGCCATGAGCCGTCGTGCGCCGCGTGTGCGGTGGGCGCGCCGGCCCGTCGCTCAGCCGCCGGCCTGCTGCCGTTCGCGCACCTCGGCCAGCTTGTGGCGCGCCGCGGTGTAGTCGGGCGCCGACTGCAGGGCCCGCTCCAGGTGACCGGCGGCGGCGTCCAGGTCGCCGGCGGCCATCAGCAGCAGGGCCAGGTTGTAGTGCCCCTTGGCGTAGTCGGGATCCCGGGCGATGGCCCGCTCGAAGCTCCGGCGGGCCTCGCTGGCGCGGTCCTGGCGGAGCTGGGCCAGACCCAGGTTGTTGTGCAGCGCGGCGCTGTCCTCGCCCAGGGCGAGCGCGCGGGCCAGGGCCTGCTCGGCCTCGGCGTGCAGCCCGCGGCGGCTGGCGACCAGGCCCACGAGCAGGTGCGCCCGGGCGGCGTCGGGCATGAGCTGTCGCGCCTTGTCGGCCGCGGTCCCGGCCTCGTCCAGGGGGCCGGTGACGAGCAGGGCCTGACCCAGGTTGAACCAGGCCTCGGCGTAACCGGGGTCGATCGCCACCGCGGCGCGGTAGTGCTGCACGGCCTCGTCGAGTCGCACGTCCGCGGAGGCGAAGGTGCCCAGCAGGAACCACGTTTCGGCGTCGCCCGAGCCGAGCAGCTCCTGGGACCGGCGCGCCAGGTTCGCCGCCTCCTGGTCCTTGCCTGCCCAGCCCAGGACCTTGGCCAGGTTGCGCAGGGCGAAGCCCTGGAACTCCGCGTCGACGCGGGCTTCGATGATCGGCGCGACCTGAGCCGGGAGCCGCGGGTCCCAGTTCGGTGGGGCTTCCCAGAGTTCGGCCCGGCGCAGCGCGCCCGCGATGTGCAGGCCGAGCATGCGGTGGCCGTCCAGCGTCGGGTGCACGTGATCGAGGAACCACTCGGCGCCGGGCAGGGTGTGTCCACTCCGCGCGAGCATGGCGTCGGCCAGGACGTCGACGAAGTCCACCAGCGGCACGTCCCGTGCGGCGGCCACCTCGCGCGTGGCGGCGACGATCGGGCTCACCGCGCGCAGCGGACACACGTCCTCGTCGCGGGCGCGGGTGAGGGCCGTCACGGCGCCTTCGGTGTCCCCCGCAGCGAGCAGCGCCAGGCCCTGCTCGTAGAGCCGTCGTGCGTTGCGCTCGACGGCGGGCACGGCACCCGCCGGCGCGTCCTCGCCCTTGAACGGCAGGCAGTCGCGCAGCGCGCTGGCCGGTGTCACCAGGATCACGTCCGCGCCGGCGTCGCGAGCCATGCTCACCATGCGGTCCAGGTTGAAGCGGAAGTGGGCCACGACCTGGTCACGGAGCTCGTCGTCGCGCGTGTACTGCTCGGGCCCGAGACTGTTGTCGAGCAGGGTCTGGACCTCGCCTGCGAGTTGGGCCGGCGCCCCGGGCTCGCCACCGGCGCCGACGGTCGCCGAGCCCGTGGGGCGGTCACCGGACACCAGGCGTCGGGCGACGCTGAACAGGCGCGTGCGGCTCAACAGCGAGAAGAGCCGCAGCAGCGGGCGCGGCGTCTCGGCCAGGGCGCTGTAGTGCCGCTGTTCCAGGAACTCGTTGTGTCCGCTGTAGATCACGAACACGTCGGGCTCGTAGGCCAGCAGTTCCTCCATCACGACGGCCACGCGGTAGCTGGCGTAGCTGATGCCGCCGGCGTTGATCACCTCGTAGTCGCGGGTGGGGTCGCCGACGGGCAGCAGCTCTCGCAGCCAGGCGCTGAACGACGTGCGGTCGTCGTACGGGCGCCCGTAGGTGGTGGAACCGCCGAGGGTGAAGATGCGCGTGGTGTTGTCGGGCTTGGGGTCGCGGAAGCTCTGCTCGTTGAACAGGTTGAGCTTCTCGGGGTCGGTGCGCAGCAGGCCGCTGTCATCGCGCTGGAACAGCGGCCGGTTGCCGGCGAAGCCGACGTACGGGTCGCCTCCGGCCGAACCCGGTTCCACGCCGGCCGCCGCGAGGACGAGTTCGAGCGCCACCAGCAGCGTGGCCACGATGGCCAGTTGGATCAGCGCCTTGCGCGCCCGCGACGGTCGCCGGGTCCGGTCCTGGTTCGCGCCGCTCGCGCTCAACCGAGTTGGAAGTCCGTCGCCGCCTCGGAGAGCAGCTCACCGGATGCGGCGTCGATGACCATCACGCGCACGCGGTACTCCCCGGGCTTCAGGGCGTCGTGGGGGATGGCGAACGACTCCACCAGTTCGCTGCGCTCGGGCAGCTCCAGGGGGACGTCCACCAACTGGTGTTCGGGGCCGCCGACGTCGTCCTGCAGACGCAGCTCCACGCGCACGTGCTTGCTCTCCAGCAAGTGGTTGAACAGACGACCCATGATCACGGTGCGGTCGCTGCCCACCTCGTCGGTGCGCAGTGCAGTCTCCACGTCGGGCAGGGTGCTGTAGTGCGAGTGGTAGCCCTGCAGCTCGACCACCAGTCGCGGGTGGCGGGCGCCCAGTTCCTCGATCAGCGGCGCCACCTCGGCCAGGCGCTTGCCGCCATCGCGGTGCGACATGCCGCCCGGTGTGTCGGTGTTCATGAACTCGATCCGATCGAGCCCCAGCTCCTCGGCCCAGGCGGCGGCGCGCTCCAGGTCGGCGTCGCTGCTGTTCCACTCGAACAGGACCATCTTCCACACGAGTTCGGGGCCCTGTCCGCCCGCGTTGCGCTTGGCGTCGGCGAAGTCGGCGGCGAAGCGGGCCACGCGTTCGAGCTTGCCGCCCCGGCGGTAGCGCTCGTAGCTCTCCTGGTCGACGCCGTCGAAAGCGATCTCGATCGAGGCCAGCCCGCAGGTGAGCAGCTCCTCGCGGAAGGTGAAGTTGCCGTTGGTGTGGCAGGTGACCCGGGAGCCGAGCTGCTCGCGGCCGTAGGCCACCATGGCCGGGAAGTCGGGGTTCATGAGCGGCTCGCCCCGGCCGCTGAACCAGATCTCGCGCACTTCGATCGCGTTCCGGACCAGATCGTCGACCAGCTTGCGGTACAGGCCGAGGTCGAGCTGGAAGGGCGGGTCCTTGACCTTGCGGCGGACCGGCAGGCGCACGCACAAGGGGCAGTCGACGTTGCACAGGAACGACGACTCGACCTGCAGCGTGTTGATCGAGCGGGTCCGGAAGCTGTCGGTGTCGACCCGGGTCCAGGCGGCGTCGCCGTCGTTGCGCAGGAACGAGCAGCCGCGGCAGTAGTCGAAGGGCAGCTTGTTGGCGTGGAGATCCCGGCGCATCTGCACGAAGTCCGCCCCGTTGAGCACGTCGGTCACCAGGTCCCGGGGCTCGGAGCCGTCGGTGGCGAGCTGCGCGATGGGGTGGTGTTCGCCCGGCGAGCACCAGCAGGGCACCTCCCCGTTGGCCTTCACGTAGAAGCAGTCGATCGCCATGCAGTTCATGAGGCGTGAGGTGCTCGCGTGGTGGCTGTGGGGGCGGCCCTGATCGGGCGCGGGTGGGAGCGGCGGGTGGGGTGAGTCGGGCCGGACGGCCCCCCAGGGGGCCCCGGGTGGGGCTGCGCGGCGCGCTCGAGAGGGATCGCGAACGGTCCGATCAACCCTAGGTCACACGCCGAGTGCACGCAACGAAGTTGTCCACAACCTGTGCACGTCGAGCGGGCCGTAGAAGGGTGCACGAAGTCCTTCGGGTGTGGGCCGGCTGTGGACAGCGTGTGTGCAATTCCGACTCCGCATGGGACCTGATTTCTTGGTTCGAACCGCCCCTCGGGCAGGTGTATCTTCGAATCGAAATCGTCCGAGCGAGAGCCTCATGAAGACCCTGCTGTCCCAGTTCTGTGAAGAGTTCGAAGGCGTTGTGCGCCCCCTTCTCACCCCGCTTGGTGAGGCCTCCGACACGCTCGGCGGCGTGAGCGGCGACCTCCCGGTGTGCGAGGTCTTGCCCAACCTGCGCGAGATCAGTCACCACCTGTCGACCCTGTCGGACAAGGTGGCCGAGCAGCAGGCCTACGTGCTGATCTTCGGCCCGCTCAAGAGCGGCAAGTCGACGTTGATGAACGGCATCGCCGCGGCGTACGTGAGCGAGGTCACCGCGCTGCCCGCCTATCCGTGCATGGTGTACGTGAACCACGCGACCGAGCGGTCGTTCACCGTCACGCGCTACAGCGGCAAGAAGGAGAGCTTCTCCGACGTCGAGGCCATGCGCGCGTTGATGGACTGGGCCCACGCCGAGCTGGCCAACACGATCCGCGAGGTCGAGAACCGCGGTGAGGTGTTCGACCCGGCGCTGCACAGTCCCCAGGCCATCCGCCGGGTCGACGTGCACGTGCCCGCCCCGCACCTGCTCGAGTCGAGCGCCGTGCTGGTCGATACCCCCGGCCTCTACACGCGCATGAAGTTCGGCTACGACCGGATGACGCGCGACTTCCGCGATGCGGCCGCGTGCGCGATCTTCGTGGTCAAGACCGACAATCTGTTCCTGGAGCAGGTCTTCGAGGAGTTCAACGAACTGCTCGCTCTGTTCAGCCGCATCTTCCTGCTGGTCAACCTCGACAGCACCAAGCGCGATCTGCACCCCAACGGCGACCTGCTTCCGAGCCTGGAGGGCGAACACCCCGAACGCATCATCACGGCGTTCGAGAACCTGGCCATGAGCGCTCCGCTCAAGCAGGCGTCCGAAGAGGGGCGGCTGAGCATCTACCCGGTGGACCTGTTGCAGGCGGCCGCGGGCCGGTTGCGCCCGGACGAGAGCGGTCTGAGCAGCAGCGAACCCGGGGGCGGCGAGGGCGAAGAGAGCGGTCAGCTCCGCGCGACCGAGTCGTTCGACCGCTTCCTCGGCGACCTGACCGACTACCTCAACAGCACCGACTACCTGGTGGCCTTCCTCGGTGACAGCCTGCGCCAGGCGCGCGGGTTGTTCGACGACCTGCGCCGCGTGTCCGACATGCCCGCGGTGGCAGGCCTCGGTGGACAGGTCGACGAACTGCGCGTGCAGCGCGAGACGTGCAGCGCGATCAAGGCTGCCTGCGAGCGGCTCTCCGCGTTCGCCTGGAAGACGTCGTTCCAGCAGTTGGAGGCCGACCTCAAGTCGATCACCAACGGCCGCATCGCGAACCGTCGCGATCAGAGCGCCGACGAGGTGGCTGCCGCGGTCGACAGCTGGTTCGAGGGCGACGCCTCGTTCCGCTCGCTGATCGACGATTACGTGGCGCCGGTGCTGCAGGAAGTGCACCAGGATCTGGCGCTCACGGCCCGCGGCGTGCTGGAGACGGTCGCCACCAACGCGACGGCCGGCGCCGAACTGCCGCCCGCCATCACGCAGGACATGGCCACCGTCGAGCTCGAGCTGGCCGCCATGGGCAAGGCCAGCGTCTCGGCCGCGTCCGAGGCGGTGGGCCTGGGCGCCGCGCCGGTGCACGTGACCACCAGCGACATCCCGGTGCGCAAGAGCCTGCTGGACTGGCTCGTGTTCCGCAGTCGCAACTCGGTGCGTCGCCGTCTGTTCGGCCCGTCCGACGAGGCCGATCGCGAGGTGCCGCGGCACGTCAAGGCCCGGCGGATCGGTGAGCAGGGTCGCGAGCAGCTGCGCCAAGCACTGCTGTCGGACCTGGAGCGCTTCTTCGACGACGCCCTCGACCTGGTCGCCGGCCACATGCTCGGTGTGTACACGCGCAGTCTCGAGACCGAGATCGACAAGCGGCTTCAGAGCCGTGCGGGGCAGAACACGCGCGAAGCCGCGGTGGTGGACAAGCGCCTGACCCAGCTCTCGCAGGTGCGCGCCCGGATGGACACGCTGTTCGGGACGCTCGGCACGCGGGAGACGCTGCTGGGCGAACTCGCCAGCCGCTACGGCGACACCGACCCCCAGCAGCTCACGGCGCCGGTGGACATGTCGCTGGACTCCGCGGACGGGGCCGGCGGCTACTCCAAGGCTGTTGATGCGGTCATCCACGAAGAGGGAGCCGAGGGCGACGACGTCGCCGTCCGGCGCCAGCAGGCGCTGGACGAGAAGGGCGCTGCGGAGGCCGACGCCCAGGGGGTCCAGGAGACCGAGACCAACTGACCCCGGGGTTGTCCGGGACCGCCCGCGGAGCTCGCCCGGATCGGTGGGTGTCCCGCGCCGGGCGGAGCTCCTCGACACCGATCGTGCAACCGCCGCGCCCGGCGGCCCTACACGCGCTGACGGGCCGAGCCCGCTCCGTGGCGGAGTGGCGCCGACGGTCCGCCGGACGCTGGCCGCGACGGCGCGCCCCTCGGGTGGTCCGCCGCCGCGCATTCGGTAGGGAGCATGGGATGGTCAGGCGTGTGCGCAGGCGCTCCGACGGGCGGAGCGACGGGGGAGTCGGTGGCGTGGAACGGGCCGAGGGTGACCTCACGCCGATGATCGACGTGGTGTTCCTGTTGCTCGTGTTCTTCCTCACGACGCTGCAGTTCAAGGTGCTCGAGGGCAAGCTGCCCTCCGAGCTGCCGCGCGATGGGGGCCGGAACGCCGTGAGTGCCGTCGATCCGATCCTGATCGAACCGCTCGACGTCTTCGTGGCGGCGACCGAGCAGGGCCTGCGCGTGCGCCTCGGCGCGACCCGCTGGGTGACGGTCGACACGGTCGCCGCGCGCGTCCGTGCCGCGCTGCAGATCACGCCCGAGCTCCGGGCGCGCATCGACACCGGCCCGGGCGTGACCTACGAGCAGGCGGTGCACGTGCTCGACGCGGTCATCGCCGGTGGACTGCGGGACATCCGCTTCGCGCCCGGAACGACCTGACCTCGGAGCCGGCTCAGCCCTGGGCGGACTGCCCCAGCAGGCCGAGCACTTCGGCGTGGGGCCGCAGGGCCTCGATGATGAAGGTGACGTGCTCGCTCAGTTCGACACCGAGCAGCGCCGCGCCGGCGTGCACTTCGTGCCGCTCCACCTTGGCGGCGAAGTCCTTCTTCTTCAGTTTCTTCAGCACGCTCCGGGCCTGCAGTTCGGTGACGCCCCCGGGGCGCACGTGGCAGCACGCGCCGATGAAGCCGGTCAGCTCGTCGCAGGCCAGCAGTGCCTTGTCGAGGTCGCTGTCGTAGGGCACGCCCCAGCCGGTGTAGTGGGCGCTCACGGCGTGGGCGATGGCCGGCTCGCGGCGCTCCTGCAGCCAGGCCACGATGCGGGCCGGATGTTCCTGGGGCCACTGGTCGTAGTCGGCATCGTGGAGCATCCCGGCCAGGCCCCAGGTCTCCACGGCCTCGGCGCCCGGTCCGTAGCGCGTGGCGGCCGCCCGCATGACGACCTCCACCGCGCGGGCGTGGCGCCGGAGCGCGTCGCTGGGCGTCCACTCGCACAGCAGCGCCCAGCCTTCCTCGCGGGTCAGGCGCCCGGCGCTGCGGGGGGCGGTGGCTTGGTCGGCGCTGGGCATGGGGCACAGGATGCCGGACGTCGGCGGTGGCTGTCGACTGCGCGGCCGGGGCTGGCGGTCACGTGCTGTCGCGGTGGGGCCGGGCCGATGGCGCGCCGGAGGCGGTTGAGGAGCGCGGGTATGGCCCGCGTTGTGCCTGTGGCAAGATGGGGCGGATGCTGGGCCCTCGGACCCGATGACGTGGCGGCGCACACCATGAACGCAGTTCCCGACGCACCCGCGCCGCTGCGCGTGCTCATGGTCTGCTACCACTTCCCGCCCATGCCCACCACGGGCGGGCTGCGGCCGGCGCGCTTCGTGAAGTACTTCCCGCCGCACGTCCAGGCCGACGTGCTCACGGTCCAGCTGACCGAGTCGGGCAACCAGAACGTGGCGCTCTACGAAGAGGTGGCCGATCGGGTCACGCTGCACCGCGCCTCGCGTTGGGACTGGCTGGCCTGGAAGGGACCGAAGGCGCCGCGCGGCCTGCTGCGCTTCATGGAGAAGGTGCGCAAGACGCTGCTGAGCATGTTCGTGTGGATCCCGGATCGGCAGGTGGCCTGGACGCCGCCTGCGTTACGACTCGGTCGCAAGCTCCTGCAGCAGGGGAACTACGACGTCATCTTCTGCACCTCGCCACCCCACTCGATCCAGGTCGTCGGGCGCAATCTCAAGCGGGCCTCCGGTGTGCCGCTGGTGGTCGACTTCCGCGACCCGTGGACGGACAACCCACAGCGGCGTTGGCGCACCGAGGCGCGGCGCAGCATCGAGCGTTCGCTGGAGTGGTCGGTGCTGAAGGAGGCCGACGCGGTGATCGCCAACACGCCGGGCAATCGGGAGATGCTGCTGAACTCGTTCCCGGGGCTCTGGGCGGGCAAGCTGCACGTCATCACCAACGGCTTCGATCCCGATCGGCGGGCGGCCATGCAGTCGCGCCCCGAGACGGCAACGGACGAACGCCGGCGCAAGCGCATCGTGTTCACGGGGCACGCTTACGAGGGCACCGAGGCGGTGCTGCGCTCGCTGGGCCAGTTGCTCGAGTACGAGCCGGGCCTCATGTCGCGCGTGGTCTTCCGCTTCGTGGGCTCGATGGACCCCCGTGTCGAGCGGCTGGTGCGCAAGCTGCCCGCGGAGGGCGCGATCGAGCTGGCGGGATTCGTCTCGGCCGATCGCATCACCGAGGAGATCGCCGCCGCCGATGCGCTGCTCTACACCGTGCCGGAGGCCGGGGTGCACTGGGTGCCGAGCAAGCTCTACGACTACATGTTGGCCGACAAGCCGATCCTGGCCGTGCTGCCCCGCGGGGATGCCTGGTCGTTCCTGGAGCCCACGGGGCTGGCGACGCTGGTGGAGACCGGCTCGGCGCGCCGCGTCACCGCAGGCATGGGCGCATTCCTGCGCCGGCTCGAGGCCGGGGAACTGCAGGTGGCACCCCAGGCCGAAGCGATCGAGCGCTTCGACGTGCGTCGTCTCGCGGCGCAGCTCGTGGACGTGATGTCGTCGGTCGCACGCCGACGGTGAGCGCGCCGGCCCAGGCTCCCGCAGGGCTCGAGCAACTCGTGGCCACGACCACGGAGGCGCTGGCGCGACAGGTCACCGACGAAGGACTGTTGCTCGATCCGGGCGCCGCGGCGACGTCCCCGGCCCCGGTGGCCACACCCTCCGATCACTACGGCGCGACGTTCGCGGCGCTGGCCCTCGCGGCCCGCGACGCCGCCGACCCCCGCTGGCGTGCGCTGGTCAGCGCCTGGGCCAGCCCGTCCTCCGGGCCTCGCGGCCACGCGCCGTTCAACCGCCTGGCGCTGCTGCTGCTGACCGACCGCCTGCGCCGTGCGGGGCCGATCGCGCCGCCCGACCAGGCGCTGCTCGACGGCGCGTTGCAACGCTGCCAGGTCGGCTACGCCTACCCCTCCAACAACTGGACGCTGCTGGCCCGCGCCACCGACGTGTTGTCGGCGCGGCTGTTCGAGCGCGACGAGCGCTGTGAGTCCTCGGCCCGGCTGTTCGACACCGTGTCGCGGCCGTGGATCACCGAGGTCGGCGGCTTCATCGACTTCCCCTATTCGCCGTCCGGTGGTTTCGGCGCCACACCGATCACCTATCACGCGAAGTTCGTGGCGCTGCTGCTGTTGGTGGCGCGCCACGGGTGCCCGGCCGCGCGTCTGCGATTGGTGGGGCGGGCCTTGCGCTGGATGCTCGTGTGGCTCGACGGGAGTGGGCACCTGGGTGGCTTCGGTCGCAGCACGCACGCCCTGTTCGGGGACGCGTGTGTGCTGTTCGTGCTGTTGCACGGCTGGGCGGGCAGCGCCGTGCCGGAGCGTTGGAGGGGCCTGCTCGACGTGGTCTGCGCTCGGCTCGAGGCGACGCGGCGTGATGACGGGCTGCTCTCGCTCACACCCTGCGGCGTGCTGGGAGCCGAGGGGGGCTGGGACGAGTACATGCACCTCAGCGTCTACAACGCCTATGCCGCGGGGCTGCTGGGTTGGGCGCTGTGTTCGTTCGGCGAGGACGCCGAGGCCGGCGGCACGGCTCGCGCCGTCGTGCCGTGGGAGCCCGGGCCGGCGGATGCCGGGCGCGGGCTGGGGGGGCTGCTCGACGAGACGCTGGAGGCGACTCACGACGCCGGTGGGGCGGCGCGAGTCGGCACCTTCGTCGACGAGTGGGCCAGCCTCTCCACGTGTCGCGGGAGCGCCGCCGCGGTGTGTGTGTCCCACGAAGGGCAGCCCGTGCAGAGCTACACGACCGAAGCGGTGGACCTGCGCTACGCAGCGCTGGTGCCGTGGCACGTCACGCTCGGCGGTCGCCCCGTGGTGTCCCCCCCGGTGCGCGTGCCCCGTCGGGAGCTCCACGATCGACCCGCGCTTGCGGGCTGGACACCGCTGTTCGCCCGGGACGAGGTCCTGTACGGGCTGGTGCGGACCGAGGCGCACGGGTTGCGCGGTGACGGCACACGGCTCGTGTCCTGGGGACGCGGAAGACCGTCGCGCCTGCACCACACGCGTCCTCCGCGGGGTGGGGTGAGCTGGTGGCTCGAGAACGTGGATCACTACCTGTCGGGCGGTCGCCGGCGGCGCTTGCGCGGACTCAAGCCACGCCGGCTCCAGGCCCACGACGTCGTGACGGCGCTGGTCTTCGACGGCGAGGCGGGTTGGTGGGCGCACGTCGTCCTGTTGCGCGGTCGCACGAGTGACGTCTCGTTCCTCAACCCTCACGGGCGCGCCCTGCTGTCCGCCGCAGGGGATCGGCAGCCGCTGGTCTCCGTGCGCACGGCCTGCGCCGGCGCCGTGGCCCCCCTCGGACCCGACGACGAGCGCAGCGTCGATCACCCCTCGCCCCTGGCCGGGGCCTTCGCCGTGTGCGGACCGCGACTGGCCTGGCCCCTCACCGACACCGCCTTCGTGACCGTGTGTGGTCACCCCGAGGGCGAACCGCCCGTGCGGGTGGACCTGGAGGCCGACCTGCTCGTGACCCCTTGGGACAGCTTCCCGCTCGACGACTTCGCCTGACGTCGGGGCCCCTCCCCCGGGCGGCCGCCCCGGGCGGGGGCCGCGGAAGGCTGCTGCCGGGACGCTGTCAGCAGGGCCGGACTTCGCCGCTGGATGGATGGGCGCGTCCCGGGCAAGCTGGAGCCCATGGCGTCGACACCGCAGGCTGCTCTGGCTGGATTCCACCCCGTCGTGCAGCGCTGGTTCCGTGAGCGCCTGGGGCAGCCCACACCGCCCCAGCGAGACGGCTGGCCGTCCATCGCCGAGGGTCGGCACACGCTGATCGCCGCGCCCACGGGCACCGGCAAGACGCTGGCTGCCTTCCTTTGGGCCATCGATGGCCTGCTGCGCCAGGGCCCGCGGCTCGGCGACTCGACCCAGGTCCTGTACATCTCCCCGCTCAAGGCCTTGAGCAACGACGTGCAGAAGAACCTGTCGGGTCCGTTGCAGGAACTGCGCGAACTCGACCCGAGCCTGCCCGACGTGCGTGTGGTCGTGCGTTCGGGGGACACGCCGGCCAAGGAGCGGGCGGCCATGACCCGGCGCCGCCCGCACATCCTCGTCACGACACCCGAGTCGCTCTACATCCTGCTCACCAGCAACAGCGGCCGGCAGATGTTGCAGACCGTGCGCACGGTGATCGTGGACGAGATCCACGCGCTGGCGCGGGACAAGCGCGGCAGTCACCTGGCGCTGTCGCTCGAACGGCTGCAGGCGCTGGTGAGCGATCACGCGCGACAGACCGCGGTGGAGCAGCGCATGGCGCTCCAGCGCGGCGAGCCGCTCTTCGCCGGGGTCGAACCGGGCGGCGACGCGGGGGCCGACGGTGCTGGGGCCGACGGTGCGTCCGACGGCACGCTGGATGGCGGCGGCGGCGACGACGACGAACAGCGGCCGGTGCTCCAGCGCATCGGTCTGTCCGCCACGCAGAAGCCGCTGGAGGTGGTGGCGCGACTGCTCACGGGGCATGGACGCCCGTGCACGCTGGTGGACACCGGACACCTGCGCCGCGTGGACCTCGCCGTGGAAGTCACCGACAGTCCGCTGGGCGCCGTGTGTTCCCACGAGCAGTGGGGCGAGATCTACGAGCGCATGGCCACGCTGATCCGCGAGCACCGTACGACGCTCGTGTTCGTGGGCACGCGCAAGCTGGCCGAACGGCTCGCGGCCAGGCTGACCGACGAACTGGGCGAAGAGCAGGTCGCCTGTCACCACGGGAGCCTGTCGCGCGAGCTGCGCCTCTCGGCCGAGCAACGCCTGAAGGCCGGTGAGCTCTCGGCGCTCGTGGCCACCGCATCGCTCGAGCTGGGTATCGACATCGGCGACGTGGACCTCGTGCTGCAGGTGGGCTCGGCGCGTTCGATCGCCACCATGATCCAGCGCGTGGGCCGGGCCGGACACGGCATGGATCGCGTGCCGAAGGGGCGTCTGTTCCCGCTCACCATCGACGAACTGGCCGAAGCCGGCGCGCTGCTCGCCGCCGTGCGCGACGGACTGCTCGATCGCACGCCCGAGCCGCCGGCGGCGATCGACATCCTGGCCCAGCAGATCGTGGCCAGCTGTGCCAGCGGCGACCAGGACCTCGACGTGCTGTACGCACAGGTGTGCCGCGCGGCCCCCTACGCCGGGCTGTCGCGCGATGACTTCGAGGCCGCCATCGACGTGCACACCGGAGGTCGCTGGTCGCTGCTGCACCGCGACGGCGTGCACGGCAAGCTGCGCGCCACCAAGCGTGCGCGCATTCCTGCGCTCACCTCGGGCGGCGCGATCCCCGACAACGCCGACTACGACGTGCTGCTCGAGCCCGAGGGCACCTTCATCGGCACGCTCAACGAGGACTTCGCGGTGGAGGCCAACCGCGGCGACATCTTCCAGCTCGGCAACACGAGCTGGCGCATCCTCAAGGTCGAGGCGGGCAAGGTGCGGGTGGCCGATGCCCGGGGCGAGCCGCCCACGCTGCCCTTCTGGCTGGGCGAGGCGCCGGCGCGCACGGCCGAACTCAGCGGGTTGATCGGCGACCTGCGTGAGGAGCCGCCGGACGCCGAGGCGATCATCGCCCGCACCGGCCTCGACCGCCCGTCGGCGGAGCAACTGGCCGAGTACGTGGCCGCCGGTCGCCAGGCCCTGGGTGCCGTGCCCACCGAGCATCGCGTGATCGCCGAGCGCTTCTTCGACGAGACCGGCGGCATGCAGCTCGTGCTGCACGCGCCCTTCGGCGGGCGCATCAACCGCGCGTGGGGGCTGGCGCTGCGCAAGTGCTTCTGTCGTGGCTTCGGATTCGAGTTGCAGGCCGCGGCGAACGAAGAGGCGGTGCTGTTGTCACTCGGCCCGCACCACAGCTTCCCGCTGGAGGACGTGTTCAAGTTCCTGCACAGCAAGAGCATCGAGAAGACGTTGACCCAGGCGCTGATCACCGCGCCGGTGTTCACCACGCGCTGGCGCTGGAACGTGTCGCGTTCGTTGCAACTGCCACGCATGCGCAACGGCAAGCCGGTCCCGCCGGCGCTGCAGCGCATGCGTGCCGACGATCTGCTGGTGCAGTCGTTCCCGCAGGTCATGGCCTGCGGTGAGAACCTGCCGCCGGGCGACCTGCCCGTGCCCGAGGACGTGATCGTGCAGCAGACGATCCACGACTGCCTGCACGAAGCGATGGATCTCGACGGGCTGCGCAACGTGCTGCGCGACATCGAGGCGGGGCGCATCGAGACCTGCGCCGTCGACCTGCCCGAGCCTTCGGTGTTCTCCCACGGGATCCTGTCGGCCCAGCCCTACACCTTCCTCGACGACGCTCCGCTCGAAGAACGACGGACGCAGGCGGTGATGACCCGCCGCGGTCTCGACCCGGCCCGCGCCGACGAGTTGGGAGCGCTGGATCCCGAGGCCATCGAACGGGTGCGGGAGCAGGCGTGGCCGCGTCCCGAGTCGGCCGAGGAACTGCACGAGGCGCTGGGCTGGATGGGCTTCCTGACCGTCGCGGAGGGCCGCGCATGGCAGCGCTGGCTGGACGAGCTCGGCGCGCACGGCAGGGTCTGCCGCGAGGGCGAGCGTTGGTTCGCCACCGAGGCGCCGCGGGCGGGGCCCGACGTGCTGGCCGGGCGCCTGGAGGCGCTCGGCCCGGTGCCGGCCGACGATGCCTTGTTCACCGAGTTCGCCAGCGAAGTGGCGCAATTGGAAGCGGCGGGCGTTGTCCTGCGCACGCGCATCGACGGCGCTGCCGCCTGGTGCAACCGGCGCTTGCTGGCGCGGATCCATCGCGAGACCCTCGACCGGCTGCGGCAGCAGATCGAGCCGGTCAGCGCCGCGGCGTTCCTGCGCTTCCTCGTCCGCTGGCAGCACGTGGACGAGGACAGCCGGCTGGCCGGCCCCGGGGGCGTGCTGCAGGTCGTGCGCCAACTGGCCGGGTTGCAGGTCCCGACCGCCGCGTGGGAACGACACATCCTGCCGGCGCGCGTGGCCGGTTATCGGCCCGGCTGGCTGGACGAGCTGGCGCTCTCCGGGCAGGTGGCGTGGGGCCGGCTGTGGGGTGCGGGGGCCAGCGCGATCCGCAACACGCCGGTGGCGCTCGTGCCCCGTGACGAACTCGACCCCTGGCTCGGCCTCACCGCGCCGGGAGACGTGTGGAGCCTGCGTGGCGACGCGCGCACGGTCTTCACCCATCTCGCGGAGCGTGGAGCCTGCTTCGCGCAGGATCTCGAACGGGGTGGCGGACTGCTCCCGGTGCAGGTGGAGCACGCGCTCTCGGAACTCGTCGGGCTGGGGCTCGCCACGTGCGACGCCTTCGCCGGGTTGCGCACGCTGCTCGGTCGCTCGAACCGGCGGCGACGGGCGGGCCCGGCCATGGGGCGCTGGACGCTGTTCCGCAGCGGCGCCCTGCCGGCGACGGTCGAGGGCGGCAGTGGGGCGAGCGTCCCGGCCGCGGGCACCGCGGGTGGCAGCTCGTCCCCCGGGGCCAACGCGACCGGGGCCGGTGGGCAGCGCAGCACCACGCCCGGCGGGGTCGAGCGTACCGAGCAGGTGGAGTTCGTGGCGCGGGTGCTCCTGCGTCGCACCGGCGTCGTGTTCCGGCGCGTGTTGTTGCGCGAGCGCACGGGCGTGCCGTGGCGTGAGCTGCTGCGCGTCTACCGCCGCATGGAGGCCCGCGGTGAGGTGCGCGGCGGACGCTTCGTGGCCGGTTTCAGCGGCGAGCAGTTCGCGCTGCCCGACGTGGTGCCCGTCCTGCGTGCCGTGCGCGACGCGGGTGAGCGGGAGCCGATCGAGGTGGTGGCCGCCGATCCGCTGAACTTCCGCGGGATCCTGACGCCCGACGAACGCGTGGCATCCACCGCTCGCCGGCGCGTCGTCGTGGGCTGAGCGCCGTTCGCGGCGGTGGCGGAGGGGGACTGCCCCGCGCCGGGCCCGGCAAGGTCGACCGACAGCGCCCAGTTCTCGAAGGCGCCGGCGTGACGTCGAGGCAGGCGCTGCGTTCAGGACTCTTGGAGCGGGCGTGCGGCTGAGGGGCGTGAGCCCACCGGCAGGCAGCGTCCCGTGACACAATCGACGTTCCCACCCGCGCTCTGCCGGAGCTGCCCCATGTCCCTGCTCGTCGCCTCGTCGTGTCCTGCTGTTCGACGACTCAGGCGGGCCCTGCTGCCCGCCGTCCTGCTGCTGGCGACGGGCGGTGGGTTGCTGGCCCAGGCCGTCGCGCCTGCGGACGAGTTCTCCACGGCCAGCGCACCGTTCCCCAACTTCGAGTCGGGGCCGACCGAGGGCATGCTGTTGTCCCCGGACGGAGCATGGCTGTACGTGCTCAACACGCCCGACCATCGGGTCGAGGTCTTCGCGACCTTCCCGCAGGAGAGCCTGCCGGTCCGCCGGCTGAGCGATCTCACGGGTGGCGGGCTCACCGGGGGCGGACAGGTGAACGGGCCCGAGTACGGCATGGGAGTGCCGCCGGGAGCGGGTGGGGTGAGCGGCGTCGTGCCTCGGCCGCTGCCGCGCCTGACCCATGTCGCGTCGATCTTCACCGGACTCGAGCCGGTGGCGATGGCGCTGCATCCCGACGACCCGCAGGTGATGTTCGTCTCCAACTTCGTGTCCGACAGCGTGTCGGTGGTGGACCTGGCGCGGAGCTACGTCGTGGCCACGATCCCGGTCGGCGACGAGCCCCAGGGGCTCGTGGTGTCCGGGGGCAAGCTGTTCGTCACGGCCGCGCGTGCACCCCAGACGCCGCTGGTGCCGGGACAGGTGGACCCGGGGCCGCACGACGAGCACCTGCTGGTCGTGGTGGACGCCTTCCCGCCGTACGCGGTGCTCGACAACGTCGAGCTCGGCAGCGTCAAGCCGCGAGACGTGGTCGCGCTGGGCGGTGGTGTGCACGTGATCGCCCAGGCGTCGGGGAACCACACGACGATCCTGGACGAGAAGCAGGTCGACCTGCTCGGCATGGTCCAGGACGAGCCCGACGTGACCGAGCTGCCGTTTGCGGTGAACCCGACGCTGCAGCGCGCCGAGTTCGTGTTCCCGCAGTACGTGCGCGGCTGGATCATCCCCAAGACGGGTCGCATCGTGCACGACCACGAGTACCCGGGGATCGTCAACCAGCTCGACGACCGTGACATCGTGTCGGTCGACGTCACGACCCACGCCGTGGCCGGCACCTGGACGAGTGACGTGGGCTCGGTGCTGCTGGACCTGGAGCGCAACCCGATCAGCGGGCAGTTGTGGGTCGTCGGCACCGAGGCGCGCAACCGCGTCCGCTTCGAGCCCGAGCTCAGCGGCAACGCCGTCGAGAACCGGGTGGTGGTGGCTGACGCCGGCGGAGACGTGACCGATGTGCTGCTGCTCGCGCCGCCCTTCACCAGCGTCGAACACGCCCAGCCGGTCTCGCTCGTCTTCGCTTCGGGGCCGCACGGGGACAACGCCTACGTGGCGGCGCTGGGGACCGATTCGATCGTGGCCATCGACGCCCAGACCAAGGCCCTGGTGGACGAGATCCCGACCGGCTCGATGCCCAGTGGGCTGGCCGTGGACGGGGCGCGGGGCTGGCTGTACGTCTTCTGCCGGGGCGACAAGTCGCTGCGCGTGTACGACGTGGCGGGAGCGCACGCTCCCGCGGGCGAGGTGGCCTACCTGCCCTACGATCCCGAGCCCCGTTCGGTGCGCGAGGGCCGCCGGCTGTTGTACGGCGCGCTGCCCTCCGAAGGCCTGGGCAACCGCAACATGTCGTGTGCGTCGTGCCACGTGTTCGGGCACTACGACCACCTGGCGTGGGATCTGGGGAATCCCGAGGGCAGTCTCGGCTACCACTACCCCGACGTCATGACCGATGTGGCCGGGTTCCCCGGGTCGATCGTGGTGGCCCATTCCACACCGATCCTCAACCCGCTCAAGGGGCCGATGGTGACGCAGTCGTTCCGGGGGCTCATGGATCCCGACACGAAGGACGACCTGCCGCTGCACTGGCGCGGCGACCGGCGCACGATCCACAGCTTCCAGACGGCGTGGAAGGGCCTGCTGGGCGGTGCGGGCATCAGTCGCCGGCAGATGCAGGAGTTCGCGGCGTTCATCCGCTCGATCCGCTACCCGCCCAACCCGATCGAACCCAAGGACCGCGAGTACACGGGGCTCGCCGCGCAGGGGCTGCAGGTCTTCGGGCTCGATCCGGAGCTGCCGGGCACCGAGTACTCGGCGCCGGGCACGGGCGTGCTGTGCGCGTCGTGCCACCAGGCGAACTTCGTGGACGAGGCCGACTTCACCGGCGCCCGCCCGACGGTCAGCGCGGGCAGCTTCACGCAGCTGTTCAACACCGCCCAACTGCGCCAGACCTACGAGAAGGACTTCATCGCGCTCACGGGCTTCGGCGCGCTGCACGACGGCGCGGTGGACGGCGTGCGCGGCTTCATGGACTTCACCGTACCGCTCAACGGCAACCCCACCTTCCCCGGGCTCTCGGTGATCCAGAAGGACGCCATCTCGGCCCTGGTGCACGCCTGGGACACGGGCATGGCGCCGCTCGTGGGCGCGCAGTTCACCCTGGACGTGGACAGCGCGCCGCAACTCGACGCCTTCCTCGATCTGGTGGAGGTGCAGGCGCGGCCGCCGTTCTCGGACCTGGACCTGGTGCTCAAGGGCTTCCGCGAGTTGCCCGACGGCACGCTGCTGCCACGCGGCGCGCTGTACCGGCTGGACCCCGGCACCAGCGTGTGGGGTTACCAGTGGGACACGGGCGACGTGACCGACCGGTCCGTGCTGCACTTCCTCGCCGAGCAGGACCTGGGCAGCTGGACCTTTACCTGCGTGCCCCCAGGGATGGGGGAGCGTCTCGGCATCGATCGGGACGAGGACGGCTTGTGGGACTTCCTGGAACTCGCGGCGGGCACCGATCCCGCGCGGGCGGACAGCGATGGGGACGGTTACGCGGATGGTCGCGAGATCGAAGCCGGGACCGAACCGCTGGTGGTCGATCGCTCCGTGCCGGACGGCGATGCTCCGGTGATCTCCTCGGCGAGCGCGCTCGAAGTGTTCAACACGACGGCGACGATCAGCTTCCGCACCGACGAGCCGGTGGGGGTGCTGGTGGAGACCGGCACCGCAGTCGGGAGTTACGGCCTGGGCTCCTTCGCGGCGGACGGGCGGCGACGCATCCACGATGTCTTCGTCGACGGCCTCCCGGCGGGGAGCGAGGTGTTCTATCGCGTCACCGCCACCGACACCAACGGCAACGCCGGGCTGTTCGAGGGCTCGTTCACCACGCTGCCTCCGTACTACCACGTGGAGGACATCACTCTCGTCGTGAACGGGAGCGGTCCGTACACCGCCACGGCCACCGTGCTCGTGCACGACCAGGACGGCCTGCCGGTCATCGACGTGCCGGTGCACGTGTTCTGGGCCGGTGACATCGGCGGCCAGGCGTGGGAGGACGAACAGCGCACCGACGGCAGCGGGGTGGCGACGTTCGGCTTGCTGGCCTTCACGCCGGCCGGCCCCACGACGGTGAGTTTCTCGCCGGCCTACGTGGGCACCGGCTTCCCTAGCGATCCGTTCTTCGTGGGCGTCGGCGGCGACACGCCCAGCTTCTTCTACGACACGACCGAGAACGAGGCGGCCTACCGGGCGGTCGACCTGCCCTGACCAGATGACCAGCGCTGCTCGCCCCGGCCCTGGCTCGGCCCTGGCTCGGCACTGGCTCGGCACTGGCTCGGCCCGCCGCTGCCCGGACCGGCACGGCTCGGCCCGTCGACTGCGATTCGGCGACGATCCCGGCGTAGGCACGCGAATTCCGCTGACGCGGAAGGCACTACAGCCGGCGACTGTCGCTGCCCGGCAGACGAGATTGCGCTACAGGCGCTCCTGCGCGGTCGCCGATGACCCGGTCCCCCCCACTCCCTGCCCGAACTGAACTTCGTCCCGCTGGCAGGGCATTACCGATGGCATGGCGCGCAGCGATGGGCCTTCTCCTGGCCTTCGTGTTGGTTCTCAGTGGACCGGCACGGTCACAGGAGAGCCCACCCGAACTCACCCCGATCCGCATCTACGCTCCTCTGTTCCGCACCAACAAGGCGGGGACGCACTTCGCGCCGATCCGTCCGCAGAAGGCATTCCGGGTCAGGGTCCGTCTGTACCTCGATGAGGCCGGCACGCCGCGCCTCGACGGGCAGGACTCGCCGTGGGAAGAGGTCTTCGTGGTCTCGCCGAAGGAGGCGGGTGCGAGCGACCTCGAGGGTGGCTCGATCCTGACGCCGGCGTCGGTGCGTCGCGGTGAGCACCTGATGCTCGGATCGACGACGCCCCTGCCCGACGATCTGCTGGTGCGCGATGCGTGGTTCAGCACGCAGGTGTCGCGCCTCGACAAGCACGGCGAAGTCACGGTGACCTTCGGAGAGTCGCCCCCGTTCCCGCTGGGACTGGTCGGCCTGACGTCGGGTCAGACGATCGAGGCGAAGGAACTCTCGATCAACGGCGAACTGGTGATCGACGACGCCGGCCGGTGGGTTGGCGATCTGCTGCCGATCGACATCCCCGCCGGCCCGGCCGGCGTGCAGGGCGATGCCGGACCGACCGGGCCCGTGGGGCCGCGAGGTTCGACGGGGCCCGCCGGCCCCGAGGGGCCGACCGGTCCGCGTGGTGAGGCCGGACCGCAGGGCGTGCCCGGCATCGAAGGCCCCGAGGGGCCGACGGGTCCGCGCGGTCTGGAGGGTGTGCCGGGCGCGTTGGGTCCCACCGGCCCATTGGGGCCGAAGGGTGAACAGGGTCTGCCCGGTGTCCCCGGTGCGCAGGGTCCGGAGGGCATGCAAGGTCCGCAGGGCACGACCGGCGCGCCCGGTGCCGATGGTGCGCAGGGTGAGCCAGGCGAGCCCGGACCCATGGGCGTGCGTGGCGCGACCGGTCCGCAGGGCGTTCCCGGCCTGATCGGGCCGACCGGGCCGGTGGGCCCGCAAGGCGTCGTTGGCCCGGCAGGGCCCGAAGGCATCGCCGGCCCGGAGGGCCCCGAAGGCCCGACCGGCCCCAAGGGTGCGCGCGGCGCGATGGGACTCCCCGGCCCAGCCGGCTCCACGGGCCCCCAAGGCACCGCCGGTGCTGACGGAAGCGCCGGAACTGATGGCGCCACGGGTCCGATGGGCCCGCGTGGTGCGACCGGCCCGCAGGGCATCGCGGGTACCGACGGTGTCGACGGCGCGACGGGCCCCGCAGGTCCGCAAGGTCTCGCCGGTGTGATGGGCGCGACCGGCTCTCAGGGCATTGCCGGTACTGATGGTGTCGACGGCGCGACCGGCCCCGCGGGTGTCGCGGGTGTCGACGGAGTTGATGGCACCACCGGCCCGATGGGCCCTCGTGGTGCGACAGGCCCGCAGGGTCTCGCTGGCGCGACGGGCCCCGCAGGTCCGCAAGGCGTTGCGGGGACTGATGGTGCGGCCGGCGCGCAGGGTCTCGCGGGTGTCGATGGTGCCACCGGCCCGATGGGTCCGCGAGGTGCGACCGGCCCGCAAGGCCCCGCGGGTATCGCGGGTATCGACGGAGCTGATGGTGCTACGGGCCCGATGGGTCCTCGTGGTGCGACCGGCCCCCAAGGTCTCGCCGGTGTCGATGGCACGACGGGCCCCGCAGGTTCGCAAGGTCTCGCCGGTGTGATGGGCGCGACTGGCCCGCAAGGTGTTGCGGGCATTGATGGCGCGGACGGCATCGCGGGTGTCGACGGCGCTGATGGCGCGACCGGCCCGATGGGTCCTCGTGGTGCGACAGGCCCGCAGGGTCTCGCGGGTACCGCCGGTGTCGACGGCGCGACGGGCCCCGCAGGTCCGCAAGGCATCGTCGGTGTGACGGGCGCGACCGGCTCTCAGGGCATTGCCGGTACTGATGGTGTCGACGGCGCGACCGGCCCGATGGGTCCGCGCGGTGCGACAGGCCCGCAAGGCATTGCGGGTACCGACGGCGTCGACGGCGCGACCGGCTCCCAAGGCATCGCGGGCGTGACGGGCCCGACCGGTCTACAAGGCATTGCAGGTATCGACGGTGCGACGGGGCCCGTCGGTCCCCAGGGCAACGCGGGTAGCGACGGCGCTGATGGCGCGACCGGCCCGATGGGTCCACGCGGTGCGACCGGCCCGCAAGGCATCGCCGGTGTGATGGGCGCGACCGGCCCGCATGGCGTCGCGGGCACTGATGGCGCGGATGGCGCGCAGGGCATCGCGGGTGTCGACGGAGCTGATGGTGCTACGGGCCCGATGGGTCCTCGTGGCGCGACAGGCCCGCAGGGTCTCGCGGGTACCGACGGCGTCGACGGCGCGACGGGCCCCGCAGGTCTGCAGGGTGCCGCCGGCGTGATGGGCCCGACCGGCCCGCAAGGCGTTGCGGGCACTGATGGCGCGGACGGCGCGCAGGGCATCGCGGGTGTCGATGGTGCCGACGGCGCGACCGGCCCGATGGGCCCGCGCGGTGCGACCGGCCCCCAAGGCATCGCGGGTACCGACGGTGTCCACGGTGCGACGGGCCCCGCAGG
>JAJDEQ010000119.1 GCA_029259695.1 Planctomycetota bacterium | reverse complement strand
GCCGGCCTTGGGCGGGAACACGCTCGCGTCTTCCACCGGCGGCTCGCTCGTCTCGATCGCACCCACGCGGAAGCAGATGCCCTCCACCTCCACCTTGGCCGAGTTCGTCCCGCCTCCTCCGCCGCCGCCACCACCACCGCCGCCTCCGCCACCACCACCGCAACCGGTCGTGAGGATCAGGCTCATGAGGGCGAGAACGCCAAGCAGCCGCGAAACTCCAGGCATCACAAGGCCTCCGATCACTGGTCGAGCTTCTCGTTGGGGATCGTCACGCTCTGCGCCGACGAGAGGGCGGGCCCTGCCTGGAACGAGGCGGCGGATCCACCGAGCTTCTGGTAGGGAATGATCACGCTGTCCAGGGACGGCGGTTGCGTCGAGCCCGCCGCCGTGGCGAAGGCGACCCGGAACTTGTTGAAGATCAAGCCGTTGGTCGCGCCCGAGATCGCATCCTCGAAGTCATCCGACGTGATGTCGACGTACCCGGAGTCGAGCAGCGGCACCGAGAAGTCGAGAGACCCGGATGCCCGCAACTCCACCAACAAGCCCGCGTTGGGATCGAAGGAGGACAACTCAGGTTCCACCAGCGGCCGCAGGTAGCGCACCTGGCCGGAGAGGCTGTCCGCTCGGATCGCCGGCGACTCGATGGTCGAGACGCGCTTGCGGTACTTGAACATCATCATGTACCGCGAGTTGTCACCGAAGCGGGCCGGGCAGTTCAGGTAGTTGGGCGCCCACCCATTGGGGTCATACCCGAAGAAAGCCGTGGCCGGCGGACCGGGGAACACGCCTGGCGCAGCGAAGTTCGGAGAGGTCGGCGTCGAGGGCAACGGGAACGCGAACATGCCATTGGCGTAGTACCAGTTCGTGCTCGGGTTCGTGTTGCACGTCGGAGGATCCGGTGGCGCAGCCGCGGGATCGTTGTCGCCCACCGTGAAGTCGGGCCCTGCGTCGTCCGCCTGCATCGACGGCGGCGAGAGGTACGGGCCCGCCTCGATGATCGGCATCCCGTTGTTCTGGGCCGGCGGGAGGATGTTGTTCGTGAACGTCCCGGGCTCGAGCAAGGGACCGCCTTCACCACCGCGGTAGTAGTTGATGTCGACCCCGATCGCACCGATCGTGGCCTGCAGGCCGAAACACGCCTGCCCTGCCGGGTTGTTCGGGACGCAATAGGCCAGCGGATCCTGCCCCTGACTCCAGATCCGGAAGCGCGGGAGCGCGGACGAGAGAATGCCCGGCGAGAAGCGCAACAAGTTGGCGTTCGAGGGGGTGGTCGTGTTCGGATGGATGCGGTACTCGATCAGCATCGGGAAGCGGCTGTCGTACGGGAAGGAGAAGACGTCCTCCTTCCCAAAGAACGGATCGATACCCGCATTGAAGGCCGGGTAGTCGTGGTAGGAGTTGAAGTTCGTCTGGCCCACGGAGTTCGCCGGCCGGAACAACAACGAGGGATCCATCGTGTACGACGTCCCGTAGTTCACGACGAACGTCTGCTCCGGCTGATCGGCCGCGAACTGCTCCAGGAAACCCGTGAGGCCGGCCCCACAGTCTCCACGGAACTCGAGCAGGTTGCAGTCGAACTGCACGCCCAGGCCCGACAGGTGATCGGCCGGAAGCCCGTTCTGCTGGACCGTCGTGGGGCCGCGCCCCTGGTTCACGCTGCTCAACCCCACCAGGATGGCCATGTTGTCGAGGGTCGAGTTCACCACCTGCCCGTTGAGGGGTGCCCATGCCAGCCCCACCAGGTCCAGGATCACTCCGTTGAAGTCCTGGAACGACGGCGATGCGTCACCCGCGCGATACACGTGTTGGAAGCGCGTCCCGAAGGGCGAGTTCAGGGGCGTCGTCGACCCGAACGGGATGTTCTCGAACACGTCCTCGCCGGTCGGTGAAGAGAAGGGCGAGTTGGCAGGCTTGTTGAAGTTGTCGATCACGTGCTCGATCGCATCCGAAGGAGCGCCGGTGAGCCGTCCTCGCAGCCCCAAGCCGATGTCCGGCAGGATCGGGCCGTAGATGAAACGTCGATCCACCGTTCCGTCACCGTTCTGGTCTTCCGGCGGGTAGTCGAAGTACTCCACGCCCGATGTCACGGGATCGTGGGTGACACCAGCCGGATACTGGAAGGAGGAACTCGTCGCTTGCCCCATGAAGCGGTGGACGACCACGCCGAAGTCCGGATCAGCGCTCGGCTGGGTCTGGAAGCTCATCTGGAAGTCGATCGCCGGCGGAAAGGCGCCGCGCCCGCTGCTCGTCTCGGAGAGGAAGAAGTTCTGCGTGTCCGACTGATCGAGCAGTGCTGCCGGAAGCCCGAGGCCCCGACCACCCAGATCGTTCACACCACTCACACCGGTGAAGTCGAGATCGGTCAGTTGCTCGGCCACGGCAGGCGTGGCGCTCTCCTGCAACGCCACGATCTCGCTGAGCTCGGGACGCGTCCGGATGACCAGCTTGAGGACCGAGGGACGACCACCGAAACCGATGAAAGCCGACTCAGCGGGCTCGAACTGGTTCGTGAGGAACGGCATGAAGGTCAGCTCGCGCGTGTCATCGGAGGCCTCCACGATGCCGATGCGCTGCTGGTCGAAACCTGACTCACCGGCGTCGACGCTGTCTTCGGTGATGTAGAACGTCTCGTACGGTCGGAAGCTCACGGGGTCCATCGACTCACTGAAGCGCATGCGCATGCTGGAGCGTGGCGGGATGGCCCCGAAGACGCCCGTGGTCGGGTCCCAGATGCCGGTCCGTTCGACCCCGCCTTCGTCGAACACGCGCACGAAGTAGCGCAGGTCGTCGTTGCGCAGGTCCTGCGGATCGTTCGGATCGCGCGGCACGTTGTCCGGATCGACCGTGATGCGGTCGAGTTCGGCCTGATTCTGCGGAAGCGCCCCCGGTGCGGGCACCGGCTCGAAGAACTCGGTGCGCTGGACCGAATAGCTGTCGCCCACGTTCACGATCGGGTCGAGGAACACGCCCGGCTGAAGCCGGAACGTGGGGATCCCCGGCGCGCCCGGCTGCTCGACGTTGCTCGACACGACATAGCGGGACGTTGCCCCCCCCGTCGACGTCACGACGAGGAGCGAGTTGGCCCACTCTCCGTCACCACCGTTGGCCGCCAGGTTCGGAGGCGTGCCGAGCAGACCCGCGTCCTCGACTTCCTGGACGACATCGGCGCCGACGGACACGGTGTTGATCCCCGTGACCGTCCCCTCCAACGCCACCGGGCGCACGATGCGCGGCGACGACAGGTCCGGGAGGAAGCCGTTGAAGCGGACCACACCCGACTCGGTCTGCAGCACGATCGCGTCGAGTTGCCCGTTACCGGGGTTGAACGGCAGCGGGTTCTCGGGGGCGCCGAGCCGGTCCGGGCGGTTGAGGAAGCTCTGCCCATCGGTCGAGCGCAACGTGCCGGTGCCGACGCCGATGACAACCTGCAAGTACCCGTTCACGTCCTGGACCGGGTTGCCCAGCGGATCGAGCACGAGTGGGCTGGGCTCGAAGCCGATCGCATCTCCGGTGATGCCCGTGAGCACCAACCGCCTGCCGTCGACGCTGGCGCTCACCGTCGCAAGCGAACCGTCTTGGCGACGGACCTGCACCGTGCTGTTGGCGGTGAGCAACCCCTGGCTCTCGCCGTCTGCGTTACCCAGGTTGAGCGTGGACTCGTCGATGTCGCGGCTGAACTCGAGGATGAAGACCGCGTTGCGCGGGATCAGCGGGATCTCAGGAGTCAGCGGATCGAGGATCTGCGGCAGGTTGATCTGCGCGAGCTGATCGAGCTGGATGCCTGCCTCGAGCACCCGCGGCGAGTTCGGCAACGGCACGCCTGTCAGCGGATCCACCTCGAACAGGGAAGCCGGGTTGACCAACTGCTCCAGTTCCCCTTCGAGCGTGAGGATCGCACGCGCGAAAGCAGCGCCGACGAGCGAGAAGCTGTCCGCCCCCTGGACCCCGCCGCCACCACCTCCACCTCCACCACCGCCGCCACCCCCTCCACAAGCAGCCGCGGCGAGGCAGAGCAGGAGAACGAGCAGTCGGGGGGGAGCGGATCGACTCATCTGGTCAGCCTCTTGCGCTCGCCGCAGGCGGGCGGGTTGCTGAGAACGGGGGCGTGTTGCGGGGTCATTGTGCCGGGCCGGGATGGTGGATGGGACCACCGGGCCCGACGTGGGCGCGCGGAGATGCCGAACCGCCCGGAATCGGGCTAGCCTACCCCGTTTCCGAGGTTTTTGCTGGACGCCTCCCGCACGCGGACTCTGACGATGTGGCCCGGGAGCCACCCGGGAACGGGAGCCGCCACGGCTGGCCGACGGCGGATGCTCCACACCCCTCTGTTAGTGCACCGGACCGGAATCGTGACGGGCCTCCGCCTCCCGGATCAGGAGCCCCCCCGCGCCGGCCAGACGGCGAGGAGCCGTGCCAACTCCGTGGGCAACCCCAACACGATGGGAGCCAGCAGATCGCGTGGCGACTCAGGCGGAATCCCCAAGCTCCCTGCCAGTGACTCCATGAATGCCGGCAGCCCCGCACCCGTCCGACCCGAGACGCCCTCGCCGCTGGGAGCACGCCCGAGCAGGTCCGCCTTGCCCCTGAGCCGCAGGACCGGGGGGCCCGCTTGCTTCCGCGATCCGCACCGGGCCGGCTCATCCGGCCCGAGGAGCCTGACCACGAGGTCCGCCCCCGTCAGGTCGCCATCTCCCTGGTCCACGCCGGCGGCATCCTCGAGGATCACGGGAACCCCGCGCAACGGCCAGAGTGCGGCCACCGTGTCGCGGGTCGTCCCGGCCTGGGGCGAGACCAGCGCCCTCTCGACCCCCAACAGGGCATTGAACAGGGTGCTCTTGCCGGCGTTGGGGCGACCGACCAGGCGCACCACAGCCGGTCGCTGCAGGCGCTCGCTCAGCGTCAGCAACGCCAACGAGCGCAGGCCGAGTTCCCGCAGTTGATCGCCCGGAGCCGCACCCCCATCCAGGCACGCGGCCACCTCCGTGGAGAGCCGCGCCAAGGGCCCGCTCTCCGCGGAGAGCAGCACGCGCGCGTACCGCAGGCTGTGCACCACCCGCGCCGAATCGGAAGTCCCCGAGACGAAGCCGGCACTCGCGAGCCAGGCTGCGACCGACGCCACAACGCCGGGTCCGCCGTGCACGTGGAGTTCGGCGCCGTCCTCGAGCCCGACGACCAAGGAGTCATCCAGCTGTCGCCCCTCGCTGATCGGACGGGCGCGGCGCACGCAGCCCGGATCCGGCCAGCGCATCACACGGCCCCGCGAGTCCTGCAGTTCGAGTCCACCGAGATCACCCGCCAGCCGCGCCACGGCGACGCTCGCCACCCCGGGCGGGGTGATCCAGCGGAAGCTGCTCACGCCCGGGTGGCCCAACGCCTGATGCCCGCGTGCACGAGGGCGGGCTGCAACTCCACCCCTTCCCAGGTGCTGGCGTGCACCCACGCCGGGCCCCATGCGCCGGTCGCCACGACACGCACCGCACCACGGCGCCCCGCACGCAGTTCGTGCTCATCGAGGAAGCGCCGGGCCTCGGCCAGGAGTCGGTCAACACCACCGACCGCCATGCCCCAGAGGCCTGCCGCCATGGCGTCACGGGTATTGCATCCCAACTCGAGCGGCGCGGGGTACCCATCGAGACGCGGCAGTTGGGCCGTCGCCCCGGCCAGCCCGGCTGCCGCGGCAGCGGGGCCTGGCGCGATGAAGCCACCCTGGTAGACCCCGGCTCCGTCGACGACATCCAGCGTCACCGCCGTCCCCGCATCGATCGCGATGC
Organism: Planctomycetota bacterium; assembly: GCA_029259695.1. Classification (GTDB taxonomy): domain Bacteria; phylum Planctomycetota; class B15-G4; order B15-G4; family B15-G4; genus OFTM49. Next base: position 8,718 of record JAJDEQ010000119.1, on the reverse strand, counting down.
CCGGCCCCGGCACCAGGGCCAACGCGACCGCCAGACGGTCCGCGCCCGCGGTGGTCGCGAGTTCGGCGTCCGCGAGCGGCAGCGGCGGCTCGGCGAGCACGCGTACGCACTCCGCGAACTCCTCCGGCAAGGCCTCGAGCAGTTCCCGCAGGCGTCCGTGGTTGACACTGATCGCCACCGCCGCGCCCGTCACCCGTCGTGCGGCCTCTGCCGGCTCGGCAACCCGCACGACGTCGACCTCGTCGCCCGACCAGGACCCGACGCCGATCGAGGAGTTGCCGACGTCGATGGTGAAGCGGGTCACCCTCGTCGACTCTTCAGGGGTTGTGGATGACGACGTTCTTGACCGCACCCTTGCGTTCGTACAGCACGTCGTAGGAGTTCAAGCTGTCGTTCTGCTTGAACCAGGAGACCGCCGACGACAGCGAGGTCATGGGGATGCTGTTCACCGAGATGATCCGGTCCCCCGAGCGACCGCCGTACTTGTAGACGATCGAGTTCTCGTCCACTTCGATCAGCTCCAGCGACGAGTTCCCCTGCTCCTTCGGCACGACGGTGCGGACCCGAACCGCATCCATCAGCCGGCTGGGATCGTCCGCGAGTTCCTTGCGATCGATGGTCCCGATCACCCAGACCCCGGGTTCCACCTCCAGCGATCGGGCAGGCGGCCCGTCCATGCCCTCCAGCACGTCCTTGGGTCGGTCGATGACGACATCCGCGACTTTCACACCATTGCCTTCGTAGCCGAGGCCCGGATCGACCGAGACCTCTTCTTCGCCCCACTGGAAGACGACGCTCTGTTCCTCGATGCGCAACACCTTGCCGAAGTAGGGTCCCTCGTCGTACGGCTCCCGTAGCGGCTCACCCTCGGACAGGTGCAGCCGACGGATCTTGCCGTCTCCGCGGGTGATCCCGTTGTCCTCGGCGTAGACGATCGCCGCGAAGCGCGACAGCGCGTCGGTGCTGTAGAAGATCATGCTCACCTCCAGCACGGTCTCCAGTTCCTCCAACTCCGGTTCGGGCGGTGGCAGGTTGGCCTGGCTTGCCTCGGCCACCGGCTTGGGCGGATTGGGGTCCTCTCCATTGACCAGGCACTTCCAGAGCACGTCGAACTCGTCGGACGAGGAGATCGCCGTCTCCGTGTCCGTCCCGCCGGCAGCCCTCACGTCCTGGAGCAGGACGTCGTTGAAGTGGTCGCGACTCCGGGAGAGGTACTGGTTGCTCTGCTTCTTCTGGAAGATGGTGTAGAAGGTCCAGCCGTCGTAGAGCAGCACCCCGGTGCAAAGGACCCAGATCAGGACCTTCAGCTGGCGGATGTTCAGGCGCAGTCGCATCGATCCCTCGCAATGGTGGTCGGGCGCCTCGCAGCAGCCGACCCGTCAACTCTGGCCGAGCCGACTCTAACCGAGTTGGGCGCCACCCGAAGGCTCGCCCTCCTTGGACGCCTCGTCGGGTGCTTCCTTCCCCATCTCGGCCAGCGTGCTGCGCAAGCGGCCGAGCAATTCCTCGACGCCCTCCCCCGTGTGACTGCAGAGGCCGGCCACGGGGCCGCCCACCGCCGCAGCCAGGGCCTCGATCACCGGGCCGGGCTCGGGGCACAGGTCGAGCTTGGTCAGCGCCACGATGGCCGGCTTGCGGTCGAGCCTCAGCTCCGACTGGCGCAGTTCCTCGGCCACCGTGCGCCAGGCAGCCACGGCCTCCTCGGGGCCGACCGACGCGTCGACGAGGTGCAACAGCAGCCTCGTGCGCGCCACGTGGCGCAGGAACCGGTCCCCCAGGCCGGCGCCGGCGTGGGCGCCCTCGATCAAGCCCGGGATGTCGGCCATGGCGAACCCGTCCTCGAGCCCGAACAGCACGATGCCCAGGACCGGCTTCAGGGTCGTGAAGGGATAGTCGGCGACCCGCGGGCGGGCCTTCGAGACCCGGCGCAGGAAGGTCGACTTGCCCGCGTTGGGCAATCCGACGAGCCCCACGTCGGCGACCAACCTGAGCTCCAACCGCAAGCGTCGCGTCTGGCCCGGGCGTCCCTCGGTGGACTGCCGCGGCGTCTGGTTCGTCGCGTGGGCGAAGTGCTTGTTGCCCTTGCCACCGAGCCCGCCCTGCACCACGACGAACTCATCCTCCGCGCCGCGCAGATCGCGAAGAACATGGCCCCGCTCGGCATCGCGCACGAGCGTCCCGGGCGGCACCTCGATCACGATCGACTCGCCGCCTCGCCCCGCCCGCAAGCGGATCCCTCCCGGCCGCCCGGCCTCGGCCCGGTAGTGGCGCCCCGGTGTGATCGACGCGAGCGTGTTCAGACTGCGGTTGACCCGCAGGAGCACATCGCCTCCCCGGCCGCCGTCGCCCCCGTCAGGGCCGCCGTGCGGGACGTACTTCTCCCGACGGAAGGACACCATGCCGTGGCCGCCGCCTCCCGAGGACACCGAGATCTGGGCCTCGTCGATGAACACGTCGGTGCTTTCGAGCAGGTCGTCCCCGAGGGCCGACCCGCGGAAGGGCGCTCAGCCGTCGAGCAGATCGATGTGCACGCGCTTCTTGCTGTCGAAGCGCACGTGCCCATCCTGCAGCGCGAAGAGCGTGTAGTCGCGCCCGAGACCCACGTTGTAGCCGGGCTTGAACCGCGTCCCGACCTGCCGCACGAGGATCGTCCCCGCCGTCACCGCCTGCCCGCCGTAGCGCTTGATGCCGCGGTGCTGAGGATTGCTGTCGCGCCCGTTGCGCGAGGAGCCCTGACCTTTCTTGTGTGCCATGGCTGCCTACTTCGAGATCGTTTGGATCGTGAGACGGGTGAACTGCTGACGATGGCCCTGCCGGCGCCGGTAATCCTTACGCCGGTGGAACTTCTCGACGTAGATCTTCGCGCCCTTGACGTGGCCTTCGACGCGAGCCGAGACCTTGGCCCCGGACACGTAGGGCGTGCCCACGTCGCCATCGACAGCCAGGACCTCCTGGAACACGTGCTCGCCACCGACGTCGGCCAGCGGCAGATGATCGACGAGGAGCTGTTCACCATCGGTGATGGTGTACTGGCGTCCGCGATCGTTGATGACGGCTCGCACGGCGATACTCCACTCAACAAGCACCTGGGCGGGACCCATGGGACGCGCACACGGCGCCTCCCGAGGCCATTCGAAGACCGGCGAGTCTAGTCATGGCGGCCGGGCGGTCAAGCGCCCGGGCCCCACCCGCTGAGCCCCGCCCTCGCCGAGCGGAGCCGGGGCCTGCGTCAGACCTGCCGGTGGTCGATCTCCTCGGGCAGGGCCAGCATGGCCCGGATCTCCACGTCCTCGTAGGCCTTGCGGTTGTCCGCCTTCACGAACAGCCGCTTGCCGGAGGCATCCTCCATGTCCGCCAGCACCCGACGCTGCAGATTGTGGACGGCCTCGGCCACCTCCGGGCGGACCGTGATCACGAGCGCCTGTCCCGGCCGCCAGAGGTTCTCACGGATCTTGCGCACCACGGCCAGGCAAGAGGTCTCGTCCGAGGGGATGTAGCCCGTCCCCGTGCAGTACGGACAGTGCTGGTGGACGCTGCGCTTGAGGCTCGGACGCACGCGCTGCCGGGTCAGTTCGAGGATGCCGAAGGGTGAGAAGCGCGCCACCTTGATCCGCGCCCGGTCCTTCCGCAGCAGATCCTTGAACTTGTGTTCGAGCTGCTTGCGATGCTTGTCCTCGCGCATGTCGATGAAGTCGATCACCACCACGCCGCCGAGGTCTCGCAGGCGGACCTGCCGGGCGATCTCGTCGGCCGCCTCGCAGTTCACGCTGTACGCATTGTCCTCCACGCTGCCTCTGTTCTCCGGTTTGTACCTGCCGGAGTTCACGTCGATGGCCACCAGCGCCTCGGTCTGTTCGATCACGAGCGAGATACCCGACTTCAGCTCGACGCGACTCTCGAGCAGGCGCGCCAGTTCCGCTTCGAGCCCGTGGTGCGAGAACAGCGGCCGATCGCCCTCGTAGCAGGAGACCTTCTCCACCGCGCCGGGCATGATCTGCGACATGAAGTCCTTCGCCTTCTCGTAGGTCGGCACGTCGTCGATGACGATGTCGCCCTCGCCGTCGTACATGTCACGAATGGCGCGAATCACCAGGTCGTTCTCCTGGTGCAGCAGGACCGGTGCCGAGTGCTCGCTGGACCGGCCCCGCATCCGGTCCCAGAGGCGCAGCAGATAGTCGAGGTCACGCTGCAACTCCTCCTTGCTGCAGCCGCCCCCCACCGTGCGGATCACGAAGCCCAGCCCGTCCGGCACGTCGAGTTCGCGCACGATCTGCTTGAGGCGCTCACGCTCGCCCGGGTCGACGACCTTGCGCGACACGCCGCGCTTGGCCAGGCCCGGCATGAGCACGATGAATCGCCCCGGGATGGACAGGTAGGTGGTGAGCGTCGGGCCCTTGGTCCCGATCCCGTCCTTGATCACCTGGACGACGATCTCCTGGCCCTTCTGCACGATGTCCTCGATCGGCGGCAGGGGGCGCGACTCGCGCCGGCCGCTCCTGCGACCGCGGCCACGGCGACCGCGACCTCCCTCGCCGTCATCCTCCTTGCCGCCCTTCTCCTGGTCCTCGGAGGCGCCGTTCTCGTTGCGCGATCGGCCATCGCGCCCACGCCCGCCGCGGCGTCGGCGGCGTCGACCACCGGAGCGCCCCTCCCGCTCGACGGCTGTTCCGTCGCCCTCGGCAACCACGGCGGTGTCGCCATCCGGCTCGCCATCGCCTGACTCGCCGGACTGCTCACGGGTTTCGGCGCCCGACCGGCCACCGGAACCCCGCCGCCCGCGACGGCGCCCTGTGCCGCGACGCACGACCTTGTTCGCGATCTTGCCGGCAGCGGCTTCGTCGTCGCCAGCCAACTCGCCGCTCGCCGAGGCCGCTTCGCCGCGTTCGCCCGACTCGGGGTCTTCCCAGGCAGCGTCGTCCTCGTCGTCCTCGTCGTCGTCGTCGTCGGCCTCGTCCGCGTCGTCGTCGTCCGCGTCGTCGTCCGCGTCGTCATCCGCGTCGTCGTCCGCGTCGTCGTCCGCGTCGTCGTCGTCCGCGTCGTCGTCCTCGGCGTGCACGTCGGAGGCGGCGGCTGTGTCGCCCCCTTCCTCTGCATCGAGGTCGTCGGCGGCCTCGCCATCGGGCGCGAAGCCCTCGACCACGGCAGTGTCGTCGTCGTCGCCCGCTTCGGACTCACCGGAGGCAACGGCCTGATCGTCCTCGTCGGCGACGGTCTCGTCGCCTTCCGTCTCGCCCTCGGCCGCAGCGGCGTCCTTGCCGTCCTCGGCATCGCCCTGCTGCTTGCCTGCCCCGCGGCGGACATCCACCACGTCCTCATCCCGAGCGTCTTCGCGCGCCGCCTGGAGCGACGCCAACAGGTCGCGGGAGTCGTCGCCCACCGCCGCCATGCACAGATCGGAGACGTGCAGGAAACCCTGCCGGTCGTGACCGAAGTCCACGAAGGCGGCGCCGATCGACTTCTCGACGTTGGTGATCTTCGCCTTGTAGATGTTCCCGAGGGTGCTCCCTAGGGACTGGCGCTCGATGTAGTACTCCTCGAGGCAACCGCCCTCGAGGATGGCGGTTCGGACCTCCTCGTTCTCTCGGGCGTTGATGAGCAGCTTGCGGATGGGAGGCTTGCTGCTGCTGCTGCTGCCTCCCTTGTTGCGGCGTCTGGCCATGAGTCGTCTTCTCCGTGACGACGCTCGACCCCTGCTCGCTTCGTGATCGTTCCAAAGGTCGGGGGTTCTCCCCCCAACTCTCGTGCGATGGCCCCCAACGCCTCGACCACAGGGCCGGGACGAGGAGCGCGTTCGTTCGATCGATGCAGTTCCAACTCGAGTGTCCCTGCGCCCTGCTCGAGGAGGACACCCTCGAGAGAAGCGGGCAGGACCACGCCGTGGGCCAGCAGAGCGCGCGCGTCAACGTCGACGTCACGGCGCATGTCGCGGACCAGGAACTCATCACGGGCAAGCAGTGCGGTGAGCGCGTCGGCTACGGACCCCACGTGTTCGACCACCTCCAGTCGGTATCGCACCGTCGGGCCATCGGCCGGAGGCGCACCACGGCGCACCTCCACGATGGACACCGGCTCAGGGAGCACGGGTGCGAGGCGCGACCGGAAGGCGTCCGGTTCGAGGTCCTCGTCGAGGGTCAAGGTGATCCATTCGCCATCCGAGGCCATCCCCACGGGGAGAGCGTCGGCGAAGGACATCTTGAACCTGGGATTGAATCCTTGTGTGTATCGCACGGGAAGCCCGCTGCGTCGGAGCGAGCGCTCGACGAGGATGGCGAAGTCACGGTGGCCCATGAAGCGGGCATCACCATCCTTCGTTATGCAAACGGCCAAGATGTGCCGTTCAGCCATTCCTCTCGAACCCCCATGGGGTGGCCCCTGATGGGCTGCCCCGGGTCAGAAACCCCGTGTGGGAAACCCCGCCAGGGCCGAGAGCCGTTGCCGGCAACCCAGCCAGACAGCCCGGAATGGGCGGCCCGACGTTGGGAGAGCCAGTGTGGGAAACCCACGCTGAGAGGCTCAGCGAAGGATGCCCGGATCCGGAAGCCCGAGGCGGAGAAACGACGAGCCGGGACAACCGGGTCGCCGAAGGCAGAGAATCTAGCCGATGCCCGAAGCCTGTACCAAGGGGCCCGGGCGCAAGATTCCCTCCGCGCCTGACGGTGGAACGGCCTGGGAGGCCCCTGGGGGCCGTTCAACGGCGCCCCCGGGCAGGGCTAGGGCTCCCCGAAGCCGCTCGAGATGAGGTCCTCGAGTTGCTGGACGACCACCTCGGCGTCGGGGCCGTCCGCCTCGAGGATCAACTCGGCTCCGACGACGGCGGCCAGCGTCATCATCGAGAACACGCTGGCCCCATCGGCCACGGTGCCGTCAGGCCCGGTCACCTTCACGTCGGCCTCGGCGGCCGCTGCGAGTTGAACGAGTTGGCTGATCGGCCGGGCGTGCAAGCCCTGCTTGTTCACCAGAGCGACAGTTCGACGCGCGATCATGGATGGGCACCGAGGAAGCGTCAGGACGACCGCGCCGGTCTCAGGCCGAACGCTCCTCGAGCACCACGAAGATGTCCTCGCGAGTCTGCGCCTGGCGAATGAAGCTCGTGAAGTCGGGATCGCGCGCGAGCGTCGAGACCCACTTGAGCATCGCGAGGTGTTCTTCGTTCCGGGTGGCTGGCGAGATGAGCATCACGAAGACGTAGACCGGCTCACCGTCCACAGCGCGGAAATCGACACCCGGCCCCGAGCGCGCAACGAGTGCCGCGTGCTTGCGCAACCCGTCGATCTTGGCGTGCGGAATCGCAATGCCCTTGCCGAGGCCTGTTGTCCCGCGCGTCTCCCGAACCAGCAGCGCGTCGATGACCTCTTGTCGCCGTCCCTTCGGCAGCGCGCCGCCGCTCACGGCCGACGCCACCATCTCTGCCAGGGCCTCCGGCTTGGTGGTGGCCTGGAGCTCCGGAACGATCGCCTCGAGCTTGAACAGTTCAGCGAACGACGTGGGTGAACTCATGAGTCCTCGCGTGCAGGCTCACCGCGCCGATGATCGCGCAGCCGCTCCTTGGCCTTGACGATCTGCCGCTCGAGCTTGTCGACCACCTTGTCGATGCTCGCCATGACCGAATCATGGGTGGCGTGCCCGACGAAGTGCATGTGGTGGGTCGCCGAGACGAGAATCTCGGCGCTGTGCTGCCCGTGCTCCTGATCGAGAATGATCTCGATGCGCTGGAGGCCGTCGAAGAAGCGCGTCAGGCGTTCGGCCTTCTCCAGCGCGTACTCCTTGACGTTGGGGGGATGGTGCTCATGTCGATCGGTGAAATCGATCCTCGGGCTCATGCGTCACGTCCGTGGGAAAACGTCCTCCTGCGCGCACCGGCGGCCGCCGCACGACCACCCCTGCGCCGGCTCTCAGGATAGCAGGCGCGCGCCCGGATCGCTCTCGGCCCGCTGGGCTGCCCCCTCGTATCGCACCCGCCAGAGGAAAAGCGCGTGGGCCGGCAGGGACGCCGGCGCCCTGCTCCGATCCCGCGATTCCAGCAGCGGCGCCACGTCCTCGGCACTCAGCCGGCCGCGCCCCACGTCGACCAGGAGCCCCGCCACCAGACGCATCATCCCGTACAGGAAGCCATCGGCACTCCCCACGATGCGCAGCCCGTGCGCCATGGGCAGCACCCGCAGGGCACGCAGTTCCTTGACGGTCGAGCGCCCCGCAGGCATCGCCTTGCTCAAGGCCGTGAAGTCACGCCGCCCCACCAGCCGCGCCGCGGCCGCGCGCATCGCGGCCCGATCGAGGTCGTCCCGTACGGGGTAGAACGTGGCCCGGCGCCACGGGGGAAGCGAAGCCTCCACCGCTGCCCGCCCGCCGCGCTCGGGAGACAGGTACAGCTGGTAGAAGTAGGTCTTGCCCGTCGCGCTGTGCAAGGCGTGGAACGAGGCCGGCACGGAGTCGACCGCGACCACCCGGATCGCGGGCGGCAACCAGCCGTTCAGCGCCGACCGCAGGCGCACCGCAGGCCATCCGCGCGGGTCGTCGAAATGGGCCACCTGGGCCAGGGCGTGGACGCCGGCGTCGGTCCGCCCTGCGCCCTGGATCGTGATCGGCGCTTCCAGCAGCCGTGACAACGCCGCCTGGACCTCGCCCTGGATCGTCGGCCGGTCGGGCTGGACCTGCCAGCCTGCGTAGCCCGCCCCGTCGTACTGCAGGACCAGCCGACGCCGCCCCGCCACGGGCGCG
>JAJDEQ010000118.1 GCA_029259695.1 Planctomycetota bacterium | reverse complement strand
GCTACGGTCCCTACCTCAAGAAGGGCACCGACAGCCGCTCGCTGCAGACCGAGGACCAGCTGTTCAGCGTCACGCTCGAACAGGCGCTGGCCCTGTTCAAGGAGCCCAAGCGCGGGCGCAAGGCGTCTGCCGCCGTCCTGCGCGAAGTGGGCGAGGATCCCGACGGCACCATGATCGTGCTCAAGGACGGCCGCTTCGGCCCCTACGTCACCGACGGCGAGATCAACGCCTCGCTGCGCGTGGGTGACGACCCCAAGACGGTGACCGTCGAGCGCGCCCTGGAGCTGATCCAGATCCGCCGGGAAAAGGCACCCACCACGCGCAAGAAGAAGGCCACCAAGAAGAAGGCCTCGAAGAAGAAGGCGACCAAGAAGAAGGTCGCGAAGAAGAAGACCACCAAGAAGAAGGCCGCGACCAAGAAGAAGAGCTGAGGCGCGCCTCGCCCCCGCGGGCTCGAGGCACCGGCGACGACACCGCGGCATGACCGCCGCCCACGAAAGAGGAACCGATGGCGAAGTGCGTGGCGTGCGGCAACAAGGGCCTGTTGATGAAGGTCGACAAGCTCGGCCTGTGCAAGACGTGCGGCCCCGAGGTCACGGCCGACATCGAGAAGCACAGCGAAGTCATCTACAGCGAGATGCACATCTACGAGCGCGCCAAGTCCCACGACGAGAAGCTGGCCGCGATCGACAAGCTGCTCGCCAGCGCCGAGACCCTCGTGGGCTACGAGGAGAAGGGCCTGGAGACGTGCAGCCCGCCGGCCCGGCTCGTGCTCGACGAGTACCGCGGCTTCCGCCAGGAACTCGTCGGCGGCAACGGCTGAGCGACCGCGCCCGCCGGCTCGGAGGGAGGCCCCGAGCAGGCTCTCGGGTACGGTGACCCGCATGGCGACCACCAGCCCAGCGACGGCACGCCCGCGCACCAGGCGAGTCGGCACGTGGGTGCTGGTCCTGCTGACCGCCTGCGGACTGGGCGCCGGCGCGGTGGGCTGCGGCACGATCCGCGCGGGCCTGATGTTGCGCGACGCCCTCGGGCCGTCAGCGGACCTGCGCGATGCGGTGGACGAGCACAGCGTGCTCGTGCCTTGTGAACACGGCGACGTGAGCGCCCGGGTGCTGCGGCCCGTCGACGCCCGAGCCCCGCTCCCGGCGTTCGTCCTGGTCCACGGCGCGGCGCTGGGCGGTGCCGACGACCCGCGCATGCTGGGCCTGGCTCGGGCCCTGGCGGCTCGCGGCGCCACGGTGGTCACACCCGACCTGCCGGCGCTGCGCTCGTTGCGCCTCGACGAGCGTGACATCGACCGCCTGCGCGACACCGCGCTGTGGCTGGCGGCGGACGCCGAACTCGCCCGCGACGGGCGCGTGGCGCTGCTCGGCATCTCGGTGGGCGGCTCGTACTGCCTCGTCGCCGCCGCCGACGAACGGCTCAGCGACCGCCTGTCGGCCGCGTTCGCTTTCGGTGCGTACGACGATCTGTACCAGCTGCTGCACCGCTGGATGACCGAGCCGGCCAACGCGCCTGAGCTGATCGACCCGCTGGCCGAAGGCCGCCGGCTGGTGCTGCGGGGCAACCTGAACCGACTCGTCCCCCCCGCGGATCGCGCGCTGGCAACCGAACTGCTCGACGACCTGCTGGCACGACGCGTTGGCGCAGAGGACGCGGCCCGACGGGCCGCGAGCTCCCCGGGGCTCGAGGCCGCGACCCGGGACGCGCTCACCGTCGCCGCCTCGACCAACCCCGTCGCACCGGCGTTGTCGCAGCGCGTGCTGGAACCCCTCGCCCCGCTGTGCCACGCGCTGTCACCAGCACCGCTGCCGCCGCTGCCGCCGCTGCCAGCACTGCCAGCGCTGCCAGCGCTGCCAGCGCTGCCAGCGCTGCCACCACTGCCGCCGCTGTCGCCGGCTGATGCCGAAGGGACCGACGCCGGAGCCGCGCCTCCCCCGTCCCCGACGCGTGCCCCCCGGGTCCCGGTGTTCCTGTTGCACGGTGCGCAGGACCCGGTCGTGCCGAGCGCTGCGGTTCACCGACTGGCGAGCGCCCTGCGCACCGCCGGGGTCGACGTCCAACTGCACGTGACCGACGTGTTCAGCCACGTCGACGCCGGCAGCAGCCCCTCGTTGTTCGCCGCCTGGCCGCTGCTCAGCTTCCTGGCCGACTACTTCGACGCCGCCGGCCTCTGAGTGCAGCGCCTGCGTGGCGCGGCGTGACCGGCTTGTGGGACACTCCGCGGCGCACCGCGTGCACCCGACGGAGAAGCCCCATGGACGTCGTCCTCGTCCAGCGCAAGACACGACCGGCGCCATGGCTGCTGCTGCCGCTGCTCGTCGCCCTGGCCGGCAGCGCGACGGCGCACGTCGAGAGCCTCGAGCTGCACGGGCGTGAACCGGTGCTGGGCGGCGTCGCCTTCGGCGACGGCGGGCCGTACGAGAAGATCGTCGGGCGGCTGTACTTCTCGTACGCGCCGGACGACCCGGCCAACGCGTCCATCGTGGACCTGCAGCGGGTGCCCGTGGGCGCCGACGGGCGGGTGGAGACCGCGGCCGACTTCGTCGTGTTGCGCCCCGTCGACCCCGAGCGCTCCCGCGGGACGGCCCTGGTGGAGGTCTCCAACCGGGGGGGCAAGGCCTCGCTCAGCTACTTCAACCGCGCGCGATCCAGTCGCGACCCGGTCCTGCCTGAACACTTCGGCGATGGCCTGCTGATGCGCCTGGGCCTGACCGTGGTCTGGGTCGGCTGGCAGTTCGACGTGCCGCCCGAACCCGGACGCCTGCGGCTGTACGCGCCGCTGGCCCAGGGCCCGGAGGGACCGCTGACCGGGCTGGTGCGGTGTGACTGGACCCTCGACGCGCCGGCGCAGACGCTGCCCCTCGGCCACCGGGAGCACGTGCCCTACGACGTGCACGATCGCGAAGACCCCGCCAACGTGCTCACCGCGCGTGCCGGCCGGCTGGCTCCGCGCCGCGTCGTGCCGCGGGACCGCTGGCGCTTCGTCGGCGCCGAGGACACGGGGCGCGGGGACGCGGACGAACGGGGCGGCACATTCTCCGCCATCGCCCTGGATGCAGGCTTCGAGCCCGGTCTGATCTACGAGTTGGTGTACCGCGCGCGTGACCCCACCGTGGTCGGCCTGGGCCTCGCCGCGATCCGCGACACGATGGCCTGGCTGAAGGACGGCGAGCGTTGCCCGTTCGCCGTCGAGCGCGGCGTCGCCGTCGGCATCTCCCAGACCGGCCGCTTCCTGCGCCACTTCCTGTACCAGGGCTTCAACAGCGACGAGCACGGGCACCGCGCCTTCGACGGCATGCTGATCCACAGCGCCGGCGCCGGTCGCGGCAGCTTCAACCACCGCTTCGCCCAGCCGTCCCGGGATGCGCACCGCTACTCGGCCTTCTTCTACCCCACCGACCTGTTCCCTTTCAGCGGCCGCACGCAGAGCGACCCGGTGACGGGCCGCAGCGACGGCCTGCTGACCCGCGCCATCGCAGCCGGTCACGCGCCCAAGCTCGTCTACACCAACACGGCCTACGAGTACTGGGGGCGCGCCGCGTCGCTGCTGCACACCACTCCCGACGGCGAGACCGACGTGGAGCTGCTGCCCAACGAACGCCTCTACCACTTCGCCGGTGGTCAGCACTTCGTGAGCGAGTTCCCGCCGGCGGACGGGGCCCGCCTGCCCGCCGCCCGCGCGTGGCGTGGCAACCCGCTGGACTTCCTGCTCACCGAACGGGCACTGCTCGTCGACCTGCTCGACTGGGTCGAGGACGACACCGCACCACCCGCCAGCCGATACCCGCGCATCGACGACGGAACGCTCGTCCCCGTCGAGGCCCTGGGCCTGGTCCACATCCCCGGCGTCGAAGCGCCGCGCGTGATCCACGAGGCCTACCGCGCGAACTACGGAGAGCGCTGGGACCAGGGCATCGTCGACGTGCAGCCGCCCGCACTGGGCCCCGCGTTCCCCTCGCTCGTCTGCCGACTCGACGGGTCGGGCAACGAACTCGCGGGCACGCCGAGCATCGAGTTGCTGGTGCCGGTCGCGAGCTACCTGCCCTGGCACCTGCGCGCCGGGCTCGCCGGCGGCAACGGCGAACTGACCGATTTCTTCGGCACCATCGCACCCCTGCCCCGCACCGAGGAGCAGCGACAGGCCGGCGGCGACGAACGGCCGAGCCTCGAATCGCTCTACGCTTCGAAGGCCGACTACATGACCCGTGCCCGCGGCGCAGCCCGGGACCTCGTGGCGCAGCGCTTCCTGCTCGAAGAGGACGTCGCCGCCGCGCTGCAGCGAGCCGAGGCGCTCTACGACTGGGCCGCCTCACCGTGACGCGCCGCGCCTCACCCGACCGGACACCAGCCCCCACACCAGCGTCTGCCGAGACCACGACCGCGCCATGACCACCACCCAGCCCACCGACGCCGACCCCGTGGCAGCCCTCAGCCTGCAAGCGGTGCGGCAGACGCGCGCCGCCCTCGGCGAGCGCATCCTCGCCACCCCGGTGCACCGCTGGAAGAGCGATGAACTCGCGCGCCGGGTGGGCGCCGAGACCGAGGTGCACCTGAAGCTCGAGCTGCTGCAGGTCACGGGGACGTTCAAGGTGCGCGGCGCGCTCAACGTGATGGGCCACCTCTCGGCGGGGCAACTCCAGCGGGGCATCACGGCGATCAGCGCCGGGAACCACGCCATCGCCGCGGCCTACGCCGCGCGGGAGGCCGGCACGTCGGCCAAGGTGGTCATGATCAGCACGGCCAACCCGTTCCGCATCGAACGCTGTCGCGCCTACGGTGCCGAGCTGATCATGGTCGACGACGCCGCGGAGGGCTTCGAACTCGTCGAGCGCATCGGGCACGACGAAGGCCGCGCGCTCGTGCACCCCTTCGAAGGGCCGCTGACGTCCCTGGGCACCGCGACGGTGGGCATGGAGCTGTGCACGGCCGTCCCCTCACTGGACGCGGTCATCGTGCCCATCGGCGGCGGCGGGCTGTCGTCCGGCGTGGCGGCGGCGGTCAAGCTCATGCAGCCTGACTGCGCGGTGTACGGCGTGGAGCCCCGCGGTGCAGCCACCATGACCGAGAGCTTCGCGGCGGGCGAGCCGGCCCGGCTGGGCCCGATGCACACCATCGCCGACAGCCTCGCCGCGCCGCACACCGGCCCGACCGCCTACGCCCTGTGCCGACGCTACATCGACGAGATCGTGCTGCTCGACGACCATGAGTTCGTCGACGCCATGGACCTGGCCTTCCGGGACCTCAAGCTGGCCCTCGAACCGGCCGGCGCCGCAGCCACCGCCGCCCTGCTGGGCCCGCTGCGCGAGCGTCTCGCCGGTCGCCGGGTGGGTGTGATCGTGTGCGGCACGAACATCGACCTGGCCACGTTCACGAAGCTCCTGCGTGATCACGGGCCGACGCGAGCCGAGACACGCCCGGACGCCCCTGACGCCCCTTGAGGCCCGTCTCGTCGCCGCGGGTCGCGCTCGTCGGCCGGCACACGATCGAGACGCGCGGCGACCGCTGGCGCTTGTCAGGACATATGCCTGCGTCCCTCCCCCCGCCAGTTGCCCTGCCAGCCGCCCCGCCGACTGCCCTGCCGACTGCCCTGCCGACTGCCCTGCCGGCTGCCCTGCCGGCCGCCCTGCCAGGTGCCCTGCCAGGTGCCCCGCCAGGTGCCCCGCCAGGTGCCCTGCTAGGCGCCCTGCTCGTGACGCCGCATGATGCGCGCGAGACGCGCCAGCGCCCGGCTGAGCAGGTTGCGCGCCGCCGCCTCCGAGCGCCCGAGATGTTCGGCGATCTGTCGATGAGGCATGCCCACGATGTGGAACAGCACGATGATCTCGCGGTAGTCCGCGGGCAACTCGTCGAAGCACGCCTCGAGCTGCCCCATCACCTCGCGTATGCCGGCGGCCTCGCTGGGCGAAGCGCCGCGACCGGGGACCCCCAGCGCACGGGTGGTGTCGAGTGCGACGGTGCGGCCGACGTCGCGCTTGTGGCGCGTGTAGTAGCGGTGCTTCTCGATGATCTTGCGTTCGGCCACCTGGAGCATGAACGTCCGGAACGCCGTCTCGCTGCGGAAGCTCACGTTCTCGACGTCTTGCAGGAGTTCACGGCAGACCGATTGCGCGAGGTCGGAGAACGACTCACGCGCGCGCACCAGCGCGCCGACCTTCAGCCGCAGCGATGCTTCGAGCCAGGGCCGGTTGCGCTCCATCAGGTCGGACAACACGAGCGTCTCACGACCCTCGGATCCTCCGGCGCGCGCCGCGGCCCCAGCATTGTTCGTCACGATCAGCTCCTGCCCCGACACCGCCAGTGTGTGATTGATCGAACCGACACTGCTCACGGGCGAGCCTCGCGGTGCCCACGCAATCTACCACGAGTCCGACATCGTGGTGACGTCGACGCCCGAGCAACGCCGACCGTGTCACCGGCGCTCGACTTGACGCGCGTTGCGCTTCGTGCTGGAGTGACTCGGGGAGCAGTGACTCAGGCGCGGGACTTCGAGCGGGCACGCGGAGTGGTGCGATCATGATTCGCGATGCAACCGGCGGCGAGTTGCCTGCGCCGTCGCCGGATGAGCGACAAGACGGGCGCGAACCACCCGAAGCCTCCCTGCTCGATCGCGAAGGCGTGCTCGAGCAGATCGTCGCCGAGTGCTTGCAACGGCGGGCAGACGGCGGCGCCGAGAGTGGTGACGCGGCGATCGACGACGCGTGTACGCGGCACCCTGGACTGGCCGGGGAGATCCGCGCGTCGCTGGCGCTGTTGGACGGCATGGGCTTCGACGGTCGCGCCCCGGCCGTGACCAGGCAAGGGACCGAGCGCATGGGCGACTACCGGCTGCTGCGGCCGCTCGGCGGCGGTGCCATGGGGATCGTCTACCTCGCCGAGGAGGATCAGACCGGGCGGCACGTGGCGCTCAAGGTCGTGCGCCCCGAGTACGCGTTCTTCGATCGCGCCCAGCGCCGCTTCCGCCGGGAGGTCGAGACCACGGCGCGGCTGCGCCACCCCAACATCGTGGCCGTGCAGGCCGTCGGCCAGGCAGACGGCGTGCCCTTCCTGGTCATGGAGCACGTGCTCGGGTGCACCCTCGCCGACGCACTCCAGCAACTGGGAGACTCGGCCGTCGAAGAGCTGAGCGGGCACAAGCTGCTCGAAGCGGTGAGGGCGGCCTCCGAGTCCGGCGTGGACGCGACTCACGCCGACGAGCCCTTCGACCCGTGGCTGTTCGAAGGCACCTGGACGGAGACCTGCGTGCGGATCGTGCGCGGGGCGGCACGCGCACTCGAGCACGCCCACGAGCAGGGCATCCACCATCGGGACGTGAAGCCGTCGAACATCATGATCACGCCCTCCGGCCGCGTGATGCTGTTCGACTTCGGCCTGGCCCACGCGGATGACATGCCGCGCATGACACAGCTCGGCGCGCCGATCGGCAGCCTGGCCTACATGTCGCCCGAGCAGGTGCGCGGGAGCGACGACATCGATCACCGCAGCGACACCTACTCGCTGGGCGTCACGCTCTACGAGTTGCTGACGCTCCAGCTGCCCTTCGCGGCGCGCGACCGGCGGGCGCTCGAGACGCTGATCCTGGCCGGCTCGCCGACCCCGCCCTCCAAGCTGAACACCAAGCTTCCGCGCGACGCCGAGACGCTGTGCCTGAAGGCCACGGAGCAGGAGCCCCGCCGGCGCTACCGCGATGCAGCGGCGATGGGCGCCGACCTCGACAACCTGCTCACCGGCCGACCGCTGCGGGCCCGCCGCCCGGGTCCGATGCGTCACGCCCGATACTGGGTGACGCGGCACCCGGCGCGTGCGGCGCTGCTGGGCCTCGGGCTCGCGTCGCTGGTCTACCTGGGGCGCGACGCCACGCTGCAACGAACGGCCCTGGCCGAGGCCGAGACCAGCGCGAGCAGCAACACCTCGCTGATGGGACTCTATCGACAGATGTTCGAGACGGTCCCGCTGGCGGGCGTGGACTGGGCCGACTCCCTCGACCTCCTGGCACAACAGACGCTGAGTCTCCCGCAGGACGATCCTGCCCGCGTCGCCGGTCTGCTCGAACTGGGCAGCCTGAACCTCGAGGTCGGGCGCTACGACGAGAGCGAACGCCTGCTGCGGCAGGTGGTGCAGGACACCGAGCAGCACTCGGGCACGACCAGCCTCGAACACGCCCGCAGCCTGCAGGCGTTGGCCCGGACACTGCTCGCGCGCGGCGACACCTTCGTCGCGGGCCAGTTGTTCGGGGACGCCATGACCACCGTGAAGACGTTGCGTGGTTCGGACAGTGCGCTGTTCGCCGAGCTGACGCACGACATGGCCACGGCCGCGTCCGCCGCCGGCCGGGGCGGGCCGGCCCTCGAGTACGCCTCGAATGCCCTGCGACTCAAGCGACTGATCCACGGTGACGAGACCCCCGAGGCCATCGACAGCCTGCTGCTGCTCGCCGAGTTGGGCCTGCGCAAGGGCTGGCCCGAACACGCGGTCGAGATGCTCGACGAAGCCGACGCCCTCGCCGCCGCCCTGGACCCGAACGACCCGATCCACCGCGACATCGCCTTCGCGCGGGCGCGGCAGGCCGCCACGGAGCGCGAGCTCTCCCGGGCCGAACCCATGCTGCGCTCCCTGATCGAGACGGAGTCACGCCTGCTGACCGCGACGTCGCCCCGCCTGCGGCAACTGCAGTCCATGCTGATCCACGTGCTCATGCAGCGCGGGCGCTACGAGGAGGCCATCCAGCGGGGACACGCCCTGTGTGAGACGCTGCGATCGATCACACCCGATCACCCCGCCCTCGTGACCCAGCTGAACCGGATCGCCAAGTGTCACCTGCTCGCCCGGCAGCTCGACGAACGACCCAAGGCCCTCGCCGACGAGGCGCTCGCGATGCTCCAGGGCACCCGAATCGACGACCAGGGCGAGGCCAACCTGTGGCACACGATCGGCACCTGGCACTACCTGCGCGGTGACCTCGCCTCGGCCGAGAGCGCCTACCGGCGGACCGTCAACCTCCTGTCGATGACCCGCTCGGCGGTCGGTGGAGCAGCCTGGGGCCGGGTCCATCTCGCCATGCTGCTCGAACAGCTCGGACGCCTCGACGAGGCCCAGAACGAGTTCGGTGTCGCGGGGGCGGCCCTGGACAGCTACGTGTTCGGCACCCTGCCGAATCGCCAGGTCGGGACGGCCCGGCGGCTCGCCTGGACCGAGATCCTGGGCCTCTACTACCTGCGCACCAACAACCCCACGGCGGCCCGGGACGTGCTCGAGGAGGCCTACCGATCCGCGCACAACGTCACGCCCCGGAGTTCGTGGACCGCCGATTACACGGGCTCCCTGCTGGCCGAGGCGCTGGTCGCGCTGGACGACTTCGAGCGCGCCGAGGAGCTGCTGCTGACCGCGCACGTCAGCACGCGCGAAGCCTGCACCGACGCCGGCGACAAGACCCAACGTGTGGTCATGCGCCTCGTCGATCTGTACGAGGCCTGGGAGCGCCACGAACAGGCAGCGCGGTGGCGCGCGGAGCTGCGCGACGGCGCACCCATCCCGTTCACCCGCATCTTCTAGCCGGCCCCCGCCCGCCTCGGGCGCGCCCCTTCATTCGCGACCGCGACTGGGGCATAGTCTGCTGTTCGCCCCAGCCCATCCCGGGCCGGGGTCGGACACTCGAGCGGCGCAACGGGAACCGGCATTGGCACCCAAGAGCAAGCAGAAGGCGAAGTCAGGCAAGGGCGCGAAGCCCGGCACGAACGGGCACAAGCGCACCGAGAAGTCGATCGTGCGCGACCGGCACATCCTCTACGAGGCCTCGGTGCAGAGCCCCGGGGAGGACGTGCGCTTCTTCACGCGCCTGTTCAAGCGCCGTCGCAAGCGCCCCCTGCGTCGCCTGCGAGAGGACTTCTGCGGCACCGCCGTGCTGGCCTGCGAGTTCGTCAAGGCTCACCCGGAGAACCGGGCCTGGGGGGTGGACTTCCACCAGCCCACGCTCGACTGGGGCATCGAGCATCACGTCTCGAAGCTCGGCGCCGACGCCGAGCGACTCGAGCTGCTGTGCGCGGACGTGATGGACGCCGACACGCCGCTCGTGGATGCCGTCGGCGCGCTGAACTTCTCGTATTGGATCTTCAAGGAGCGCGAGACCATGTTGCGTTACTTCCGCCGGGCGCGCGCCGCGCTGGTGGACGACGGCGTGTTCTTCCTCGACGTCTTCGGCGGACAGGACGCCATGGCCTCGCAGGAAGAGGACCGCAAGATCAGCGGTCAGCGCGGCCCCGACGGCCAGAAGATCCCCACCTTCAAGTACACCTGGCACCAGGCCAAGTTCAACGTCGTGAACCACGACATGACCTGCCACATCCACTTCAAGCTCGGCGACGGCACCAAGCTGCGCAAGGCGTTCAGCTACCACTGGCGCGTGTGGACACTGCCCGAGTTGCAGGACCTGCTGATCGAAGCGGGCTTCACCAGCACCGAAGTGCACATGGAAGGCTGGGACGACGACAATGACGAAGCCGACGGCATCTTCCGGCGCCGGTCGTTCATGGAGAACCAGCTCGGCTGGGTCGGCTACCTCGTCGCCCTCGTCTGACGCAGCGGAACCCGAGGGGCGTCAGCGTCCACACCGAGCGATGGCTCACCGCACCCGGCGCGCCTCCGTGCCGTGCGCGGGGAGCGCTCAGCGCGCCGCCGTCGCATCCATCTCCAGGTTGCGCGTCGTATCCGTGTAGTTGGCGGCGTTGCTCATGCCGGTGGTGTGGCACCAGCCCGAGACGTGTCCCATGTTGTTGCCGCCCGGCAACTGCCCCTTGCTGCGTTCGACGACGCCGTCGTTGGGGCTGTCGAGGAACAGGTTGCTGAAGAAGTTGCACGCCGAGCCACTGTTCTGGGTGGTCCAGAAGGACACCTCAGCTCGCTCGGCGCTGGGAATGCCGGACAACCACAGGGCCGCGCCGTCGGAGGACAGGTCGAAGTTGCTGCCGCAGCCCACACCGAAGATGCCGCCCAGCCCGGCCAGGCTGCTGGCCAGGGGTGAACCGAGCCAGGGCGTGGCCAGCGCCTGGATGCGTCGCGCACCCACCGCGAGATCGAGTCCGCTTTCGTAGTACGTGAGCAGGTGCAGCGCCGCATCACCGCCCTGGCTGTGACCGACGACCCCGAACGAATCCACCTGGGCGCCGAGGGCCGCGATGAGCAGGGCGAACTCGTCGTGGCTGCGGTTCTGATCGGGGTCGGCGAAGTTCAGCTTGGGCTCGCTGAAGTCCTGGTCCGGCCAGATGTTGCGGCTCGAGCAGTAGCCGTGCACCAGCATCAGCGCGCCCTGCAGCGGTTCGGGATCATCCGGGAGCGGCAGCGTGGCGATGTCGCGGCGCGTCGTGTCCGTCTCGCCGGTCGGGGTCGCCGCCGGGCCATGGCTCGCGAAGGCGCCGGGCCCGAGGGGTGTGCCGCCCGGTGCCAACGGATCCCCGACCGCGGCCGTCGCAGCGCCGGGAGGCAGATCGATGACGCCCAGGGGCACGCGCTCGAGCACGTCGTAGGGGATCGCCGTGTGCGGGTCCTGCACGCGCACCTGACGCAACTCCAGCGGCGGCACGGCACTTTCCAGGGCGAGCAGGCGCGTGTCGAACTGCAGGCGCAGACTCGGGGCGTCACCGCTCTCGTCGGGCGTGGCCATCGTGCTCAGCCATGCGACCGGACGCGGCGTGCCGTCGGGCCCGGCGCCCCAGACCTCGGCCGACACGTGCAGCTTGTCGACGTCACCGAACAACCAGGTCTCGACGTCGAGCGCGACGCGGTGCTGGTCGAGGATCTCGCTGGTCACGCGACCGGTGAGCAGCGACGCTCGCTCGATCACCGGGAAGGCGTGCTGGGTCGTGCGCACGAACGCGCCGCCGTCGCTCTCACCGCGTGCCACGACGCTCAACGCCACGTCCCCCGCGGGCAGGTGCGGCAGCAACGCACCGAACAGGCCGTCGCCGGCCTCGCCGTCGGCATGGGCTCCGTCGTCGAGCATGGGCAGGTCGAGCACGCCCAGCGGAGTGCGCGCA
Source organism: Planctomycetota bacterium (assembly GCA_029259695.1). GTDB lineage: Bacteria > Planctomycetota > B15-G4 > B15-G4 > B15-G4 > OFTM49. The sequence goes on along the minus strand of JAJDEQ010000118.1, from coordinate 21,879 downwards.
CGCAGGCTGACCTCGGTCAGCATGGCGCCGCGGCCGTCGGCCAGCCGGGTCACCAGGCCGATGGCGCGGTCGTTCACGAGCCGGTGATCGGTGAGGTGGCTCACCAGCCGCGCAGCTCCCGGCCCGGCCACCAGCAGGTAACCGTGCCCGTCGCGCACGCTGCGTCCCAACGCCTGCTCGGCTCGGGAAAACGAGATGACGACGCGCCAGGTCCCGGCCCGCGCCGCATCGATGTCGTAACGCGTCGCGCCCGCATGGCCGAGGCTCGCGCCCAGCGTGCCCGCCCGACGACGTGCCCGCCCCTCCCCCACGAGCGCACCCAGGCTGCTCGCCGCCTCGCCCGGCGGCGCCACCTGCACGCTCCAGCGGTCGGCCTCCAACGCCAGCGGCACCAGCGTCAACTCACCGGCACCTGCCACGGGGACTTCCAGTTCGGCCGTGCCGTTGCCCGACGCGTCGAAGCGGAACACGACCGGCAGCAGCGCCGTGCGCGACGACGTGGCCGCAGCGGCCGGTTCGGGCAACTGCACCACTCCCGAGGTGATGTCGGCTGCCGGCGCCACGACCTGCTTGGGTCGTCCCGGAACGACCCCCTCGGCGTCTTGTGCGCTGAGCGACGACGCCCAGACCAGTACCGCGAGGACAACGAACTTCCGGGCGTGAGACATGACGGACACTCCAGGTGGGCTCCCTCGCGCGCCGTGCGCCTCACGGGCGGCCGGCGCCGGGAGCGCGCAGTCTAGCAGCCGCCGGGCCGCGTCAGCCTCGGTCCCTGCGCCCCACCGCACGAGCGCACACCCGGCGCCGGCGACACGCCCCCGGGCGGGCCCGGTCCCGACGCAGCGGGGCGCCCGTCAGGACGCGGCGCTCGGGACGCGGCGCTCGGGACGCGGCGCTCGAGGCGGAACGCTAGAAGTCGTCGCCGCGCGGATCGAAGAAGATCAGACCGGCAACGAGATCGAGGATCTCGAAAGGCTCCACACCCACGTCGAAACCCACGATCAACAACTGCAGCCCCAGGCCGCACTCGAACTCACCGTAGTCGGGTCCGATGCCGCCTTCGGCCGTGACGTCGGCCACGCTCGCCTCGACGCCCGACTTCGACTCGAACCCGACGGGCAGCCGGGGCATGCGCCGACCGCGGGGCCCGGGCAGCCCCACGTAGACCGAGGCGTAGGTCCCGATGTAGACGTCGGCCAGTTCGGTGACCCGTGCTCCCACGGCCACGCCCGGACCGAGGCGCACGCGGGCACGCACGATGTCGAACACATCCAGCAGACGGTTGGGGATGTAGAACAGCAGCGAGTGCAGCACGCCGCCGCCCCCGTCGTCAGCCTCGTCGTCCACCGGCCCCTGGCCACGGGTCCCGGGCGCCCACGGAGACCACGCTGCCGTGGCGGACGAAGGCGCCATGCCCAGGGTGGCGGGCGTCCACCCACCCGGCCCCGCGGCAGGCGCGGAACCGAGGCCACTTGCTCCGTGGCACGACGTGAACAAGAGGGCCAGGAGTGCAGCAGTGATCCGGATCGGCACGATGAGCTTCCTTCGAAGGGCGGGGTTAGGAGCAGCGAACGAGGAACGGTTCATGCCCGGCGCGGGCGCAGGCGACGCTGGTAGACGAGGCGCCTGGCCCCGGGCGGGGTGACGTCGCGGAAGCGGCAACGCTCGAACAGACGCGGCACGCCCACGAAGGCGAAGGTGGCCGGATAGGCGCCGTCCTTCACGCGCACCGGATAGCCCTCGAGAACGCGCGCCCCGGAGTCCCGAGCGAGGTCCACGGCGGCGGCGAGCAGGTGGCGTGCCACGCCGCGCCCGCGCTGGCTGGCGGGAACGTAGAAGCACACCACCGCCCAGTCATCGGCGTCGGCGCTGGTCGGGATACGGCTGCGCTCCAGGCGCGGAAAGTCCCGACGCGGTCCCAGACAGCACCAGCCCACCGGCTCGCCGTCCACCCGCGCCAGGCAGGCGGCGACCCCACCGGACGTGACCAGGCGCTTGAACCGGCGCTTGTTCGTGGGTCCCTTGACCGCGTCCCAGTCGACACCGCGTTCGGTGCGCCAGGTCATGCACCAGCAGCCGCCGCAGGCACCGTTGGCACCGAACAGCCGTTCGACGTCGGGCCAATCGGCGGGGGTCACCGGGCGTACGTCGGGCCGTCGCTCGAGGACGGCGCGGCGCGCGCGCGCTGACGCTGAAGACCGGTTCGACCGCGGGGACATCACCCCAGGCTAACATCGGTCCTCGCGGACACCTCGCTGTGCTGACGGGCGGAACGAGGGCGCGCAGGCACACGGCCCGCCGCAGGACTGCCGCGAGCGAGGTCCGACCGGACTCAGTCGCCGGCGAGCAGGTGGTAGTACCCGCCTGCCTGCAGCTTGCGGAACCGGCCGGCCGCCAGATCGCCGTCGTCGACGCGGAGGTCCACGTCCTGCATGAAGGCGTCGCCGCGGTCGGACGCCCCCTCGAAACGCACGCCCAGTGCGGCCTCGCTGCCGCCGGCATCGCGCTCGATGTCCCAGTGCCCGCCGACGGGCGTCTCGGCAGCCCAGTTGGCGGCATCCATGAACTCGTCCAGCCCTGCGGGCAGGACACCGGGCTCGGCCTCAGCGGGCCAGCGCCCGCTGCGCGCCTGGTGCAGGTTCACGGCGTCGACCCATCCGTTGAGCTGCCGGGCGAAGGCCATTCGCTGGGCGTCCTCGGAGGCGCCGCCCACGCGGGGGACCACGATCGCCGCCAGGATCAGCAGGACGAGGAGCACAGCGGCGAGTTCGAAGAACTTCATGGACCCCGCTCTTCGACGCCGGCCCCGGGCGACTTGAACCGGCGGGCGTCGGTGGCCGCACACCAGCCGGCGTGGCGTCGGGGCGGGGGCTCTGCTCCGGCACGGTGGCTCCGTGCAGGGCGGGGCTCCGGTCCGACACGGTGGCCCCGTGCGGGGCGGGGGCTCCGGTCCGGGACGAGGCAATGGGCGCGCGGGCCGGGTTGGTAGAGTCGGCGCGATGGAGTTCCCCACCAAGACCGTCCACCTGCCCCACCTGGCCGGGGGCATCGACTTCGACGTGGTCGCAGGCGACCTGGTCATCGGCCCCGCCATCGAGCAGGGCAGCTGGGCCGATCACGAGGTGGCGCTCATGCGAGCGCACCTGGAACCGGGTGCTCGCGTGGTCGACCTGGGCGCCAACGTGGGCTGGTTCGCGGTGCACGCCGTGCTGGCCGGCGCGGAAGTCGACGCCTTCGAGCCCGTACCGGCGCTGGCCGACATCGCCCGTCGCAACGTGGAGCGTGCCATGGCCCGGCCCGGCGCGGGACGCGGTCGCGTGCACGCCGTGGCGGGCGGCGCGGAGCGCGGCCAGGCCCAGATCGCGCTGGCCGGCGACAACCACGGCGACAACCGGGTGCTCGATGGCGATGAACACCCCGGCGGCGCGGACGACGCCGTACCCGACGACATGACCGACAGCTCGGAGCTGGTGACGATCGAGATCGCCCCGGTCGACGAGTTCGTCGAGGGGCCGGTGCGCTTCCTCAAGGTCGACACGCAGGGTTCGGAATGGCTCGCCCTGCAAGGGGCGCGCAAGCTCCTGGCGGCGAGCCCGCAACTCGCGATGCTGCTCGAGCTGTGGCCCTACGCACTACGGGAGACCACCGCCGACGGCCTGCTGGCCTTCCTCTTCGAGCAGGGCTTCTCCGTCGGCAAGGCCACCGAGGCGCCGTTCCCGATGAGCAAGGAACGCATCCTGCGTCAGGTCATGGCCCGCGACCCGGTCCACGGCGGCATCGACCTGTACGCCGTGCGCGGCCGACCGTTCCACGTCCTCGGCCTCGGTCGCCGCTTGCACGGGATGGCCCGCAGCCTGCGCGAACCCTGAGCGACTCGCCGGCGCGCCCGCGCCACGACGCGAGTCACACCGGGCACCGGGCCACGCTCTGTCTCTCCGGCGCCGCGTGGCACGGCCGCTGTCTTGTCATACTGGATCCCAAGCAGAGCGAACCTCGGTCCGGCCGGGCTGAGCCGCGGAGCGCGAGATCGATCACCAGGAGGAATCAGCATGCAGTCCCCTCACACAATCCGTTCGGGCGACGCGATGCACGCGCCGGCGCCCCGGTCGAGCACACTCGCCGCGCTGCTGATCTGCGCCGCGTTGGCGACGCCCGTCGTCCGGGCGCAGGATGATGCGGGCGAAGTCATCGCCTGGCAGCAGATCGCCACGTCCACCTACGCCGGCTTCGGCGCGGATCTGCTGGGGAGCTGGTTCGGCACGTCCGTGGTCGCCATCGACGACCTCGACGGCAACGGCTACCGCGAGCTCGCCGTCGGCGCCAGCAAGGCATCTCACGCCGGCCAGCCGATCCGCCAGGGAGGGGTCTGGATCCTGTTCATGAACGCATCCGGCGTCAGCTCCCACGTGAAGATCGCCCCGGGCTCGGGCGGCTTCACCGGCACGCTGGCCCAGGACGACCTGTTCGGCTCGGCGCTGGCCACGGTCGGCGACCTGGACGGCAACGGCGTGACCGACATCGCCGTGGGCGCGTTCGGCGCCGACGATGGCTGCACGCCGATGGGCGCGGCGGGCCCCGGAGCGGTCTGGCTGCTGCGCCTCGACAGCACCGGCAACGTGATCAGTCACTCGAGGATCTCCAACGGCAACAGCGGGCTGCCCGCGAACACGCTGGCCTGCGACGACGCGTTCGGCAGCTCCGTCATCTGCGTGGGCGACCTGGACCTCGACGGCAACGACGATCTCGTCGTGGGCGCCCAGGGCACGCACACGATCAACGGCGACCTGGACGCGGGCGCAATCTACGTCCTGTTCATGGACGCGTCGGCGAACGTCTCCAGCCTGCAGATGATCACCGAGGGCATGGGCGGCTTCACCCACGACCTCATGACCGACGACCTGTTCGGCAACTCGCTCGCACACCTGGGCGACGTGAACGGCGACGGCACCGACGACATCGCCGTGGGCGCCGACTACGACAACGGCGGCGCCGTGGGTCGCGGGGCGGTCTACATCATCTTCCTGACCCCCGCCGGCACGGTCGGCAGCGACGAAGTCATCGGCAAGGACGAAGGCGGCTTCACGGCACCCCTGGCGCCGGCCGACTTCTTCGGTTCGAGCGTGGCCTCCCTGGGCGACCTCAACGGCGATGGCATCACGGAGCTGGCGGCCGGGGCCTTCGGCGACGACTGGGACTTCGGCCGCGGCGCGTTCTACGTGCTCTCCCTGCACAAGGACGGCAGCGTGAAGTCCCACGTGAGGGTCGCCTCCAACACGGGTGGCTTCGGCGGCGCGCTCACCTCCAGCGGATGGTTCGGCTTCTCGGCGGCGAACATCGGCGACTGGGACGGCGACGGCGTGGTCGACCTGCTGGTGGGCGAACCCCACAGCAACGACAGCTTCCTGTTCCAGTCCGGCGCCGCGTGGGTCCTGTCGCTCACCGATGGTCCCTGGAGCGACCTGGGCAACGGCAAGCCGGGCACCGGCGGGATCACGCCTTCGCTCACGGGCAGCGGCACCCTGGCCGGCGGGACGTCGGTGACGCTCACGCTCGCCGACGCCGTGCCCAATGCTTCCGCCTTCCTGTTCATCGGGTTCGGGTTCCTGGGCGCGCCGCTGCAGAACGGCGTGCTCGTGCCCACGCCGGACATCCTGATCCAGAACCTGCCCACCGGGCCCACGGGCTCGCTGCCGCTCACGGCGCCCTGGCCCGGCGGAGTCCCCCCGGGCTTCCGCTTCTTCTTCCAGTACTGGATCAGCGACCCGGGTGCGGGCGGCGGTTCGGCGGCGTCGAACGGACTCACGGGCCTGACGCCCTGATCGGCTGAGACGGCAGCGACGCCGGCATCGGCTACACTTCGCCGCGATTCGCCGCGCCGAAGAGCGGCGCCGGATGGCACGCCCCCGCCCCGAGGATCTCCGTGCGTCGTTGCCTGCTCGGCCTGCTGTTCACCTTCGCCGCCTGCGGCCCGGGGGACACGCCCGCACCGGCGTCGAACACGGCGCCCGACGACGGCGCGGTCGTCGGGAGCTGCTGCAGCGAACCGGAGGGTTGTCGACACCAGCGCGTCGTCGACCTGCCGCCGGCCCGCGACGCCGCCACCGACAAGGAGCTGCGCCTGCGCGCCGTGCACGAGCGCGCGCTCGCCGGTGAGCACGTGTTCTTCAGCAACCGGCCGATCGACGCGGCGCGCGAACGCCTGGCCCGCGCCGAGGGCGGCTCACAGGCGATGTCGATCATCACCAGCCGCTGGACGCTGGCCCTGTACCTCATGCGCGTCGGTCAGGTCGACGAGGCGGTGCAACTGCTCGATCGCTGCGTGACCGAGGCGCAGACCGACCCGACCACGCGCGACGCGTTGCTACCCGAACTGCTCTACCAGAACGCCCTGGCCTGGTTCCGGCTGGGCGAGCGGCGCAACTGCATCGCGCGCCACACGGCCGAGAGCTGCATCTTCCCCCTGACCGGGGAAGCGATCCACGTGGATCAGGTGGGTTCCCTGCGTGCGCAGGAGCTGCTGCAGCGACTGATCGCCCTCGACGCCGAGGAGCGTTCGCTCGAGGCCCGTTGGCTGATCAACATCGTGCACATGACGCTGGGCACGTATCCGCAGGACGTCCCCGCCGACCAGCTCATCGGCCCCGAGAAGTTCGCTTCGGAGCAGCCGTTGGGGCACTTCACCGACATCGCCGCCGGCCTGGGCCTGGATCGTTTCGACCGCGCCGGGAGCGTCGTGCTCGAGGACTTCGACGGTGATGGGTTGCTCGACGTGCTGACCAGCAGCTTCGACACGGCGCTGCCCCTGCAACTCCACCGCAACCGCGGCGAACGCGGCTTCGAGGACGTGACCACCCGCGCGGGGCTCGAGCACCAGTTGGGCGGAGCGCACCTGATGCAGGCCGACGTGGACGGCGACGGTCGCCTGGACGTGCTCGTCCTGCGCGGCTTCGACCTCGAGGGCGAGGGCATCATGCCCGACTCGCTGCTGCGCCAGACCGACACGCTCGTGTTCGAGGACGTGACCGCCCGCGCCGGCCTGGAGTTCGACGCACCGACCCAGACCGCGTGCTTCTCCGACGTCGATCGCGACGGAGACCTCGACCTGTTCGTGGCCTACCAGGCCCTGGGTGACTTCGCTTCCGGCGACGACGTCCCCGCCGTGGTCGGCGGCACCCTGCGGCTGTTCCACAACGACGGGACCGGCCGCTTCAGCGACGCGACTCCGGCCTCGGGACTGGTCAGCGACGCGGTCTGCATGGCCGCCGTCTTCGGCGACGTGGACGGCGACGGCTGGCCCGACCTGTTCCTCTCCCACGAGAAGGACTCCAACCAGCTCTGGATCAACCGTCGCGACGGCAGCTTCGAGGAACTCGCCGCCGAGCGCGGGGTCACCGTTCCGGACTGGAGCCGCGCCGCGTGGTTCTTCGACCCCGACAACGACGGCGACCTCGACCTGTTCGTGACCTACAGCCACCACGACTTCGCGGTCCGCGCCGTGACCCGCTACGTGATCGACGGCACGATCGAGACCGAGACCCCGCGCCTCTACGAGAACGACGGCAGCGGGCACTTCACCGACGTGACGGCGAAACGCGGCCTGCGCCGGGTGGTCTATCCGCTCGCCGCGAGCTTCGGCGACCTGGACGGCGACGGCTTCGACGACATCTACCTGGCCACCGGCGCCCACGAGATGGAGGCGCTGTGGCCCAACCTGGCCCTGCGCAACGACGGCGGGGAGCGCTTCCGCGACGTGACCGTGGCCAGCGGGCTGGGCCACCTGCAGAAGGGCCAGGCGGTGGCCTTCGGCGACCTGGACGTGGACGGCGACCAGGACCTGTTCGTCCAGGTGGGCGGCCACTTCCCGGACGACGGCTTCGGCAACGTGCTGTTCGAGAACCCGGGCTTCGGCTCCCACTGGCTCGCGCTCGACCTGGTGGGCACCGCGAGCAACCGCTTCGGCGTGGGCGCGCGGATCCGCGCGCGCATCGCCACCCCCGCCGGCACCCGGGACGTGTACGCCCACGTGGGCGCGGACGGTCCCTCGGGGCGGGGCAGCCTGCGGGCCGAACTGGGGCTGGGTGACGCGACCGCCGTCGAACGACTGGAGATCTCGTGGCCCGGCGGCACCACCCAGAGCTTCACCGACGTGGCACTCGACACCCTGGTCGTGGTGCACGAGGACCGCGAGACCCTGCAGCGACGTGCCCTCACCCCGTTCCGTCTGGGCGCCGTCGCGAGCCGCGACACCGCCGACGCGGGCGGGCACTGAACGGGTTCAGACGTCGGCGGCGGCCAGGGACACCGTCGGCGGCGACTCCGCGGGTTGCTGCTTGCACGTCTCGTCGAAGCCCCGCCCGCTCTCGTCGGGCATGTGCGCTTCCCACCACTCCCGCGCGTCGCACTGCGTCCAGCTGCCCAGGCCCTGCATGGCTTCGAGCCGGTCGATGATCGCGTCCACGCTCGCGGGGCGATCGGCGGACCGCTTCGACAGGCAGTCGAGCACGAGCCGTTCGAGGGCCGCGGGCAACGGAACGCGGGTCCGTTCGGAGGGCGGCAGCGGAGCATCGTTGAGCACGTGATCGACGACCTCGATCAGGCTCGCACCCTCGAACACCGTGCTCCCCGTGAGCAGGTAGTACGCCACCGCCCCGAGGGCGTAGACGTCCACGCCGGGATCGACGTGCGTCGGATCGCGCAGCCGTTCGGGGGGCATGTAGAGCGGCGTCCCGCTGAGCTGGTGGGCGGCCGTGAGTTGCACGTCGGTCTCGGCGGTGTCCTTCACCAACCCGAAGTCGAGCACCTTGGCCACGTCCGCCATGCCGCCGCGGCGGCACAGGGCGATGTTCTGTGGTTTGATGTCCCGGTGGATCAGGCCGCGGCGGTGGGCCTCACCCAACGAGCCGCAGACCTGCACCAGGATGTGCGCCACACGCGCGGGCGGCAGGGCCCCATGACGCTGCACGAGTTCAGCCAGCGTGCAGCCCTCGAGGTACTCCATGGCGTAGTAGAAGGTGCCCTCGGGCGTGTGCCCGAAGTCGTAGATGTCGATCGTGTTGGGATGGGTCAATTCGCTCGTGAGCTGGACCTCGCGCTCGAAGCGCGCCACGGTCTCCTCGCTGACCTGGTCGGGCTTGAGGATCTTCACCGCGGTCGGCCGGCGCAGCATCGCGTGCCGCGCCCGGTAGACAGCGCCCATGCCACCCTCGCCGAGCTTGTCTCCCAGCGTGTACTGGCCGAGCTGGCGCGCGGCATCCACGCGCCGGCGCAGGCGCTGGATCGAGCGGGTCGAGAAGACGATCCACGCGCCGGCCAGGGCCACCACGGCGAACGGGATCCACATCAGGTCGTGCAGGTAGGCCACAACGGCCTTGGCTTCGGCGCGATCGACCTCGGTGATCACACCGAAGCGATACTCGGGGAGCCAGCGCCAGGCGCCGACCACCTGCACGCCCCGGTAGCCGCGGTAGCCCGCGACGTCGACTCCGCTCACCCCCGCGGCGGTGCTGGCGGCGGCGAAGGTGAGCGGTCGTGCAGCCAGCGGTACGTCGGTCTCGAAGCCGTGGGTGAGATCGCCGCCGGGATCGCGCACCTGCACGCGCAGCGCGGAGCCCACGTCCGGCCCGTCCGGCAGCAACCCGACCCGCTTGAGTTCCTCCTCGAACAGGCTCTCCGAGAGCATCAGGCCCGCGGCGTTGACCGCGTAGGTCTCGCCGCTGTCGCCCATGCGCGCCACCGAGAGGATGCGCGTGAAGTCCTCCCGCGGATCGATGCGCACGAACAGGGCCGCGACCACGAAGCCCTCGGCGTCGCGCACCGGAGTGGCGATCGACATGATCGGCATGTCCTCGGGCATGTCCATGCCGGCCACCAGCGAGCCCTCGGCGTAGGGCGGCACCACCACCGTCTCACCCGCGAGCGCGCGCGAGAGCACCGCACTGCCCTCGGGTGAGGTGCGCAGTCCCACGACGGCCAGTTCCTGAGCGGTCGATGCCAGCACGCGCCCCGTCCGTCCGAGGATCCCCACCCCACAGCTGTTGGCCTGACCGATCACCGGCGCGAGCACCATGCACAGCTCGTCGACTTCGGGGACGGCCAGCAGCACCTCGGCCTTCTCGTCCTCGACGGCGACGAGCGCGGTGACCGCCGTGCGCACGATCTCGTGATCGGCCCACGCCGCGGCGGCCGTGCGTTCGGACTCGATCCACTGGCCGAGAGCCGTGATGTCCGCATCCAGGATCGTGGTCAGGTTCTGTGCCAGGAGCGTGTCGAGCCGCTGCTCGACGCCGCGGTTGAGTCCCAGCCGCAGCAGGATCAGGACCAGCACGACCAGCAGGCCGCCCAGCAGCAGGCGGCGACGATCGCCGGGCCCGCGGGTCCCGCCGAAGGACGAGCCCAGCCCCGGCAACCCGGCGGGCAGGAGCGGTCGGCCGGCAGCCGTCTCGGTCGGCGACTCGCGGAGCGAAGTGGGTCGGGCCATGGGACGGGAGCCGGGGGCGCGGGACGAGGCGGATCATATAGCGCGTGGCCCTGTGCCGCCCACGGGCGGCGGAGGCCCCCGCCGGGGCTCCTCCGTCGACCGCAGGCCGAGCCCCGCGCGGGGCGCTCCGCCTCGGATTCCGCTTTTGCGGAACACGATCCGCGATAACGGATAGAATCCTCGACGTCATGGACGTGGGCCGCAACATCCACCGATCGAGGAAGCGTCAGGGCCTGACGCTGGACGTCCTTGCCCGCGGCAGCGGCGTGAGTCGCGCCATGCTCTCGGACGTCGAACGCGGCAATCGCAGCCCCACGATCAAGATCCTGTCCCAGATCGCGGTGGGCCTCGGGCTCACGGTCAGCGAACTGCTCGCCGAAGCGGCGCCCGACGCCCTGCACATCGAGCGCGCCGATCAGCACCCGGTCGTGTTCGACGAAGCGTCCGGCGTCCAGCGCACGACGCTGGCCTCACCGTGGCTGCGGCGGGGCCTGGAGCTGGTCTGGTACACGCTCCCGGGCGGCGCGTGCATGCGCCGCAGCCCCGAGGCGGTGTGGTACTCGGCGAACGGCGGCAGCCGCTCGGGCCCGTTCCCGCCCAATCCCCACGGCACCCTCGAACACATCGCCGTCGTCGCGGGCCGAGCGACCCTGCGCGTCGGCGAGGTCGAGACGCTGCTGCGCGCCGGCGACGCGGTCAGCTATCGCCTGGTGGACGAGGTCCGACTCGACAACGGGGCGAAGACGCCCTGCCGCCTGTCCCTGCTGATCGACACCGGCGAACGCCCCTGACCCGCGACCACTCCCCCGACTGCCACCCCACCCAACCCGGCCCAGCCGGCCTGCTGCTCGACACCGTCACGCAACACCCCATCGCGAGGACACCCACCATGCTGCATCGACGCCTGCCCCCGCTGCTCCTCCGCCCCGGCCGCGCACCCGGCGCCCTGCGCGCCCTGCTGATCGCCGCCAGCCTGGCGGGCCTCCTCCGAACTCAGACCAGGAGTGACGAGCCACCGCGATTCGACGCGGAGACACGCCGCGCCATGGCCACCGAACTGGGCGAGCTGTTCGTCGCCAACTACGTGTTCGAGGACGTCGCCAGGCGTTGCGCCGAGGACCTGCGGACCATGGCCGCCGACGGCGCCTTCGATCCGCTGGTCACGCCGCGCGATTTCGCCGAGTCCCTCTCGGCCACGCTGCGCGATCTCACGCAGGACAAGCACGTCCGCCTGCGAGCCCGCCCGCCCGAGGAGGCCGCCGCCCTGCGCGAGGACTCCGAAGCCGAGTGGAAGCGCCGCCTGGCTCGCAGCCGGAGTGAGAACTTCGGCTTCGAGCAGCTGCTACGCCTCGAGGAGAACGTGGGCATGATCGACCTGCGCGGGTTCGCCGGTGTGGAGCACGCCGGCCCCACCGCCGTGGCCGCCATGAACTTCCTGGCCACCTCGGACGCGCTGATCATCGACCTGCGTCGCAACGGAGGCGGCGACCCGGAGATGGTGCAGCTGCTGTGCTCGTACTTCTTCGCCGAGCGGACCCACCTCAACAGCCTGTACTGGCGCGCCCAGGATCGCACCGACGAGTTCTGGACCCTGGACGAGCTCCAGGGGCCGCGGCTGGCCGACGTGCCGGTGGTGATCCTGACCAGCGGGCAGACCTTCTCGGCCGCCGAGGAGTTCACCTCCAACCTCAAGACCCGGGGGCGCGCGACCGTCGTGGGCGAGACGACCGGCGGCGGCGCCCACCCGGTGAACTCGTTCGTCCTGGGCGAGCAGATCGAGGCCATCATCCCGGTGGGCCGGGCCATCAACCCCGTCACAGAGACCAACTGGGAGGGTACGGGTGTCGATCCGGACGTCCCGTGCCACAGCAACGACGCCATGGACAAGGGGCTCGAGCTGGCCCGCGAGCTCGCTCGGGAGTACCGCGCGAGCATGGTCGAGGGCTGAGAGCCGGGCGCCCGCTCCCGGGCGCCCCGCCGGACGGTCCGGTGTCGGCGCCCCGAGCGCGCGCCGCCTGGCGCCCCGGACGTCGGGCCCCGGGGCCGCGGAAAGGCCCTGGCGCCCCCCCGGGGCGGTTTTGCTAGAGTGCGGGGCTCGCTCGGGACCCGCCATTCGGCCGGTTTCCGCAGCCCTCGTACCACCCGCTCGCCGGGTGCATGTGCCCTCTCCCCTGCGTCTCGGAGTCACCCCATGTCGCGCGTCTGCCAAATCACCGGTCGCCGCACACGGGTCGGAAACAGCATCGCCCGGCGTGGTCTCGCCAAGCCCAAGGGCGGCATCGGACTCAAGACCACGGGTGTCACCCGCCGCAAGTTCAAGGCGAACATCCAGAGGAAGCGCATCTGGGTCCCCGAGGTGAAGCGCTTCGTGCGCGTGCGCCTGTCGACCAAGGCGCTCAAGGCGATCACGGTCAAGGGCCCCTACCGGGTCCTGGTCGACGCCGGCCTGATCAAGCCGCTGCGCGCCAAGAAGAAGTAGGTCGGCGCCGCGGGCCCGCGAGGCCTGCCCCACGGCTGTCGTCGAAGCGCGTCCTCCCGCCTGCAATCCGCTCGTGGCCGGGGTCCGTCCCCCGCACGGTCGGTGGAGCGGTGGCGTCGAGCGACGCTCCGTAGGCGCTCGGCCCGGGGCGGCTAGCCCAGCCCTGAAGGCTCAGACGCAACCGCAGCCGAAGCAGGTGAGAAGTCCAGGCTAGAATCCCTGGGACATGCCCATCAGCAGCGTCCTGTCCCAGCCCGCCCTGGTCCTGAACAAGTCGTGGTGCGCGATCACCACGACCACGGTGCGGCATGCGCTCGAGCTGTTGTTCAAGGACGCGGCACAAGCCGTGCGCCCCGAGACCTACGAGCCCCTGGGCTTCGCCTCGTGGAGCGCTCAGCCCGTCTCGCCCCAGGACCCGTGCGTGGCCACCGTGACCCTGCGCATCCGCGCGCCCGAGGTCATCCTGCTCACCCGCTACAACGGTTTCCCACAACTTCGCGTGGCCTTCAGCCGCAAGAACCTGGACCGCCGCGATCGGCACACGTGCCAATACTGCGGCCACCGCCCCGGGTCACCCGAGCTCTCGATCGACCACGTGGTCCCGCGCTCCCGCGGCGGCCGGGCCACCTGGGACAACTGCGTGCTCGCCTGCCTGGCCTGCAACCGCCGCAAGGGGGACCGGCTCCCGGAGGAAGCCGGCATGCGACTGCTGCGACCGCCGGTGCGACCCGGCTGGACACCGGTCGGTGACGTCCCGGTGGACCACCAGCGGCCCGCCTGGCGCCAGTTCCTGCGCGGCGCCCGCCCGCGCGACATCGCGTCCTGAACAGGAGCGCGCCGGCCGCGGGTCAACCTGGCCGCGGGTCAACCTGGCCCGCGGGGCAACCTGGCCGCGGGTCAACCCAGGGGCGGCCACCAGCCGAGGACGCGGGCCACGAGCGCGAGGCACGCGACGCTCGCCACCACCACCACGTAGATCTCACGCAACTCGTGGAAGCGCTCCCGATCCCAACGCCGTTCGTTGACGCCGTAGGGGGTCAGGCGCGGGATCACCACCGGCACGTTGGCGGCCCAGGTCGTGTAGCTCTCGCCGTGGTACTTGGCCAGCCGGCTCCCCTCCACGCGCTTCTTGCGCGGGATGTAGTACCCGAAGAACACGATCCACATGACCAGCAGGGCGACGAGGTTGACCAACACCAGTCGCCCGCCCCAGGTGACCGGCAGCGTGGCCGCCACGCACAGGCCGGTGAGCATCCCCAGCCGACCGAAGTACAGCGGGTTCTGCACGTAGCGATACGGGCCGCTCACCGCGAGTTCCTTGGTCTTGATCAAGTGGCCGGCGGACCAGACGCGCCACCAGAGCCCGATCGCCACGACCGGCAGCCCGATCGCGAGCGAGAGCCACGTGGGCCGGGAGAAGCTCACGAGAGCGACGACGAAGGCGAACACCGCGAGGACGCGCAGCGTCCCCAGGACGCCGTGCGAACGCAGGGTGTGGAGCAGGTTGACCCGCCGTGCCAGTCCGGTGCCTTCACTCATGCTGATCTCCTGCTTCGGTGGACTGCGAGCCGTCGGACGACCTCGCGCGGCGCGCGGCGTCGCGACTGCGCCGCTTCTGGTGTCGCGCCCGCTTGAGGCGGCGCCATGAGCGCAGCCACGCAGGCTGTCGGGCGAGGAGCGCCTCGTCCTCCGCGGTCAGGGGGAAACCGGCGCGCCGACGCAACTTGGCCACGGCGCTGCGATCGAGACGCTGGACGTGGGCGGCCATGGCCCGCCCCCTGAGCGTGCTGTGAGCGGTGGCCAGCGCGAAGTCGACCAGGTGCACGGCGTCATCGCTGACCAGGACGTTGCTGCGGTGCAGGTCACCCACGGCCCAACCGGCGGCGTGGATCCTGGCCAGCAATGCCTCGAGCCGGTCGAACGTCACGGCGGGGACGCCGCGGGGCGGGAAGCCGGACAGCGGCACGCCGGGGACCCACTCCATCACCAGCACGCTTTCCGAGCGCGCGAGCAGTCGCGGCACGCCGGGCACCCCATCGAGACCGCGCAACGCAGCCGCCTCGTTGCCGAGCGTCCAGCGGGCGAAGCCGCCCATGACGGGCATTTGCAGCGGGCGGCCGAAGTCCTTGAGCACCACGCGCCGCCCGTTCCAGCCCCCGAAGTAGAGCTGTGCCTTGGAACGGTTGCGGCGAATGGCGAGCGGCTCCCAGGCAATCGCGCCCCACGGGGCAGGCAGGTCGCGGGGCCCTGCACGTGCTCGACGGTCCACGTCCCCCTCGCCAACGATTCGCGCTGCACCGGTGCCCACACCCATGCGATCAAGGATATCAAGCGCAGGTCGTGCACAACACGGGCCAGCCGGGCTTCCAGCGCCCGTCGCCAGTCGTGGACGCGAGCCTTCCGGCAGCCTCCTGCCGCAGTGCGTGCGGCGTCGCCGGACCAGCGGCCCTTGGACGGGTGTCCCACGGGTCGGCTAGGGTCGCACCCATGCCCACCCACCTGATCGCGATGCTGGTCTGCCTCCCGCTGCTCCAGTCGCCCGACGACCTGCCGCGTGACACCGAGCAACCCCTCGCCGAGCGCGCCGCCGCGATGCTCGACGAGCTCGCAGCACTCGGGTTCGAGATCGACGTGGATACGATCACCATCGAGGCTCGAGACACGGCCGACTGCCGCGAAGATGTCGTGCGCCAGCAGGCGATGTTCTTCGACGATCACCACTTCGACCTGTTCGGAACCCTGTTCGCCGCCTCGTTCGGAGACGAACTCCCGGACGACAGGGGTGCCGAGCTGATGCAGGCCGAAGTGCAGCGACTGCTGGCGACGATGCCCGCCTACTACCAGGCAGATCGACGCGCCCTCGTCTTCACGACGAACGAGTTCAACGAACTCTCCGACCCGGACTACCTGCTGGCCCACGAGCTCGCTCATGCATGGCGCGACGAACGGCTCGACCTCGCCGCGTTCGTCGACGGCATGGCCGCCACGAGCGAGGGCGCACGCATCGCCCAGTGCCTGCTCGAGGGCGAGGCGGAACTGATCGCCCTGGCCGTGTCCGCCTCCCGGCGCGAGAGTGATCTCGCCTCGATCTCCCCGGAGACGAGCGGCAACGACGTGATCCACATGCTGCTCGGCGACAGCGGCGCCCTGCCCTACACCGCCGGCCGGCGCCTCGCGCTCACCCGCTACCGCAGCGGCGGTTGGGCATCCGTCGATGCGCTGTTCGCCGCCCCGCCCAGCTCCACCGAACAGATCATCCACCCCGAGAAGCTCGGCCTCGATCTCCCCAGGCAGATCCCTGCACCCGTCTGGCAGGTCGACGACGCGCCCGCCCACGTCCACTCCGACACCCTCGGCGAGTTGGGCTTGATCGCCTGGCTCACGCAACTCGGCGGCGAGGTGCAGCCGGTACGCCAGGCCGCCCTCGGTTGGGACGGCGACGCGCTGCACCTCTATCGCGACGACGGCGACCTGACGCTGCTCGTCTGGCGCAGCGTCTGGGATCGGCGCGAGGACGCCCAGCAGGCCCAGGCCATGCTCGATGAACTCGCCCGGGGCACCACCTACCGCCGCGGCGCGAGCCTCGACTGGGTCTGGGCGGGCGACGATCTCGATGCCGAGACGACCTGGCTGCACCGACTCACGAAACAGGCCGTCGCGGTGCTCCCCGACGAGCGCGACGCCCAGAGCACAGCCGCCGCCGAGCAGGCCCTGCAAGCCCAGCAGGACGTCACGCCGTGGGTGGCCCACGACTCCTGGGTGCATCCGGAGTACGAGCTGCACATCCCCGTCCCCGACGGCTTCCGACCGGTCGAGATGCGGGGCGTCACCATGCTCATGCAGCTGGGCAAGGGCTTCGCCGACAACCTGAACGTGACCGCCGAGACATGGGTCGGGCCCCGCACCACCGAGAAGCTGATCGCCGGCTTCAAGCAGCAGATGCAAGCGCTGGCCGCGTTCGAGCTCGACGAGATCTCCACGCTGGAGATCGATGGACGCGAACTGGCGCTGGCTCGCTCCCGCGCTCAGGTCATGGGCAACGACCTGGCCTTCATCACGCTCATGTTCCTGGCCGACGGCGAAGCGGTCTACGTCACGGGCACCGTGCAGGCCTCCCGGGCGGACAGCACCGGCGCGATCGTCGAGGCCGCGCTGCGCGGCGTGCATTTCGGGCCCGCCGGAGCGCGTCCGCCGCCGGACGAAACGGCCGAGGAGAGCCCTTTCGAGTACGAGTTGTTCTGAGCCATGCAGAGCGCCCACTCGCTCCGGGTCCTCACCGTGCTGGTCCTGCTGCTCGGGGCCTGCACGGCCGTGGCCGCCGACCCGCCCGGGCCGATGCGACCGAACATCATCGTGTTCCTCGTCGACGACCTCGGCTGGCAGGACGTCGCCCTGCCCCTGCACACCGACGCAACGGCGTTCAACCGGCGCTACCGCACTCCGCACCTGCTGCAACTCGCTGAACGAGGCGTCGCCTTCACCCAGGCCTACGCGTCAGCGCCCGTCTGCACACCGACGCGCACGAGCCTGATGACCGGGCGCAGTCCGGCGCGCACGCACATCACCTACTGGACCCTGCACGCAGACACCGACACCTCGGCGCCCTATGCCGGATTGCGACCGCCGGCGTGGGACGTCAACGCCCTGCAACCCGATGACGTGACCTTGCCGCAGCTGCTGGGGGACGCAGGCTATCGCACGATCCACGCGGGCAAGGCCCACCTCGGCGCCGTCGGGACGCCCGGCGCCGACCCGACGCAACTGGGCTTCGACGTGAACATCGCCGGACACGGCGCCGGCGCACCCGCCAGCTACCTGGGCACCGACGGCTTCTCAACCGGCAGCGTGTGGGACGTCCCCGGGCTCGAGGCGTACCACGGGCGCGAGCTGTACCTGACCGAGGTGCTGACCACCGAAGCGATCGCCGCGGTACGCGCCGCCGTGCAGGACGAGACCCCGTTCTTCCTGCACTTCGCGCCCTACGCCGTGCACACGCCGATCATGGCCAACGGGCGCTACCTCGACGAACGCTACGCGGACCTGCCCGCACCGGAGGCCGCCTACGCCACGATGATCGAGACGGTCGACGCGGCGCTCGGCGCGCTGCTCGGCACGCTCGACGAACTCGGGCTCAGCGACGACACGGTGATCGTGTTCACGTCCGACAACGGGGGCCTCTCGGCGCACGCTCGCGGTGGAACACCCCACACCCACAACGCCCCGCTGCGCAGCGGCAAGGGATCG
This sequence comes from Planctomycetota bacterium, assembly GCA_029259695.1. Lineage (GTDB taxonomy): Bacteria > Planctomycetota > B15-G4 > B15-G4 > B15-G4 > OFTM49. The sequence continues at coordinate 3,679 of JAJDEQ010000118.1, read as the reverse complement.
GTCTACGAAGGTGGCGTGCGCGTGCCGACGGTCATCGCCGTCCCCCAGGTCACGTCGCGCGGAGCTCGCTGCGCGACACCGATCGTGACGCACGACTTGTTCCCCACGCTGCTCGCCCTGGCCGAGGTGCCCGTGCCCCGCACCCACGCCGCCGCACTCGACGGGGTCGATCTGCGCCCGCTGCTCGGGGGCCGGCCTGCCGGCGCCGCCCTCGCCGAGCGCGCCCTGGTCTGGCACCAGCCGCACTTCTGGGGTCTCACCGGCCCCGGGATCTGGCCCTTCAGCTCGGTGCGAAGCGGCGACTGGAAGCTCGTCTACCGCCACCGCGAACGGACCTTCGAGCTGTACGACCTGGCCGTCGACCTGGGTGAGACGACGGATCGCGCCGACGACCGACCCCGGATCGTCGACCGGCTCGCGGCCCTGCTCGGCAGCGAACTGCGCCGGCGCGATGCGCAGATGTCTCTCGATGCGGACACCGGACGGCCCGTGCCCTGGCCTGATGAGGTCGCGCCCGGCGCGCGTTGACTCGGCGCGGCGCCGATCGCCGCACGACGAACCTGGTGAGAAGTCCAGGCTAGCGCTCCAGGCCGATCGGTCGGCCGTCCAGCTCCCAGCTATCCATCGGTTCGATGCCGAGATGTCCCAGGATCGTGGCGCCCACGTCGACGATCGTCGGCGGCGGCACGATCTCGCCGCGCGCGGCCGAGTCGCCGCTGACGATGACGAAGATCGTGCGGTGCTCGGGGATGTCCTCACCGTGCCCCGTGTCGGTGCCGCCGTGATCGGTGGTGACGAGGATCAGCCAGTCCTCCTCGGGGTCGCCCCACAGGTGTGCCGCGGCGCGCTCATCGAGGGCCGCGACGACCTGCCCGAGCAGCGCATCGACCTGTTCGATCGCGGCGACGTACTCCGGAACGTCCGGCCCGTAGCCACTGGCATGACCGGCGCCGTCCACCTCGTCGAAGTGCAGGAACAAGAGGTCGGGATCACCGTCCGAAAGCAGCTCGACGGCACGTTGGGCCACGGCGGCGTCCGAGTCCAGCGACAGCGACAGATCCGATCCCTCGGCCAGGTGCTCGTGGATCGGCGCCCAGTGCACCAGGGACGCCGTGGCCAGCTCGGCGCGTACCGACTTGGCGCGCTCGAACACCGGGGGATGGCGATCCAGGCGGGCGCCGGCGAAGTCGTTGTCCAGCACGCCGTGCTTGTCCGGCCAACTCGCCGTGAGCAAGCTCGACCAGCTCGGCCCACTCGACGTCTCGGCGCAGGTCTGTGCCACGAGGCTCGCCGCGCCGTTCGCCATGAGTCGGTCGAGCACGGGCGTGTCGGCGGCCATCAAGGCGTCGGGACGACACCCATCGATCCCGACGAGCAGGACACGTTTCAATCCGTTCGGCAGGAGCACGTTGTCGAACTCGTACTCCCAGCGCAGCAGCCGGCGCTCAGGATCGATCTCCGGCTTGTCGAGGACCGGTGCACGACCTTCCCAGACCGGACCGATGACCGCGCGGCCGCCGGGCATCTCGACCCGCACGATCTCTCTCTCCGCCCCACTCCCCCCGATCCGCACCGGCACGGGCATGGGGAAGGGTTCGCCGAGAACCGTCTCCCATTGCAACGTGAGTTGCGCCTCGTTGTTCACATGATGCTCGAGCCGCGGCAGGTGCGGCTGGCGCACGTAGACGTCGAAGAACCAGCCCAGGTCGCGGCCCGAGACCTGCTCGAAGATCGCGCGGCAGTCCTCGGTGTCGACCAGGCGCACCTGCGAACCGTCGGTCGCATTCGCGTGCGCCTCGGTCGGGTACGCGAAGCGGCGCAGGCCCTCGAAGAACACCTCGTCGCCGAGCAGCCAGCGCAGGCTGTGCAGCACCCAACTGCCCTTCATGTAGATGTCGTTGTCGAACTGGCCGTCGGAGAAGAAGTAGACCTGCTTGCTGTCGCGTGTGCGTCGCTGGGCCACCGCGCGCCGATTGTTGAGCGACGCGCGCTTGTCGCCCATCTCCTTGGCGTACGCCTCCGGCCCGAAGCGTGATTCGAGATACAGCGCCTGCATGTAGGTGCCGAAACCCTCGTGCAGCCACATGTCCTTCCAGTCGCGGCAGGTGACGAGGTTGCCCCACCATTCGTGGGCCAGCTCGTGGTGGTGCAGCCAGTCGTAGTCGAAGCCCGTGCGGCGGTAGCGGTTGCCGTAGGCGATGATCGTCTGGTGTTCCATGCCGAGGTGCGGCGTCTCCACCACGCCGTACTTCTCGCTGCGGAACGGATACGGCCCCAGCAGTTCCTCGTAGAAGCGCATGTGGTCGGCGAACTCGGGCAGGATGCCCCGGCCCTGCTCCGCGTTCTCGGGCAGGACCCAGAACAGGAACGGCATGTCCTCGCCCGTGACGCTCGTGTAGTCGGTGCTCAGCACCTCGTACGGTGCGATGTTGAGGGCGACGGCGTAGTTGCTGACGGGCGAGTCGAGATGCCAGTGGAAGGTGGTCGTGCCGTCGTCGTGCCCGGTCTCGGAGAGCATGCGGCCGTTGCTGGCCACGATCAGGCCGGTGGGCACGCGAATGCGCAGGTCGAAGCGTTCGGGCTTGTCGGACGGGTGGTCCTTGCACGGCCACCAAAGGTCGGCTCCTTCTCCCTGGCAACTCGTGGCGATCCACGGGCTGCCGTCGGCCGTCCTGGCCCACGTGAAGCCACCGTCCCAGGGCGGACGCGGCGCGACCCGAGGTGCGCCGCCGTAATCCACCTCGAGGGTGAACTCGCTGCCCTGCTGAGCAGCGGCGGGCACCGGGATCATGATGCGCCCGTCACCGTGTGAGAACAGCACGTCACGGCCGTCGAAGCGGACCGCATCCACGCGCAAGCGGCCGTCGAGATCGAGGCGCAGCTCCTCGGCGGCCCCCACGAGTCGCGCGGTCATCTCGAGCGTCCCGTCGATGCGCCGTGAGTCCGGGTCCACCGCGAGCGAGAGGTCGTAGGCCGTGACGTCGTAGGCCGCCCGTTCCGGCGTCAGGACGCCGCCCGAGGGATTGGGTCGCTCCTGGGTCGCGACCGGGGGCACCAGCAGCCACAAGAGGGCGCAGCATGCCAGCCGGCCGAACCGCGTCACCCGGGAGGGCGACACCCGGTCGTTGGATGAGGGGGACATGGAGCGGTTCCGGAAAGCAGCTCGTCGGGGCGCGCTTGCGCCGTGAGAGCGCATTCTAGCCAGCCACGGCAGCGCAGCGCTCGATCGCGCCGACGCGTCGAAGGCTCCGGCCGCCGGCCGATCCGGTGAAATCAACACGGGCGCGGTACGATGCCATGTCACTTCCCCGCGGGATCCGCGTCTTCTACGACGCGGGAAGTCGTGCGCCGCCCCCCCGAACTGCGGCCGCGTCATTCCCCGGAGGGCGATCGCATGCACTCATGGTCCACCCACGCGTCCCGACGCGTCCGTCCCTTCGTGCGCACGCACTCCGTGCGGAGCCGGCTCTCGTTGCCCCCCCTTAGCACGGCCCTGCTGGCCGCCTTGCTGACCACCGGTTGCGGTGGTGGTGGCGGAGGCGGTGGTGGTGGCGGCGGCGGAGGAGGCGGGACGAACTCGGCCAAGGTGGAGGTGGAGGGCATCTGCTTCCGCGTGGGTGCGATCGAGACGAGCGAGCCGCCGGTGGAAGACGCGAGCGTGTTCCCGCCCAAGGCCGGC
>JAJDEQ010000117.1 GCA_029259695.1 Planctomycetota bacterium | reverse complement strand
GCCTGCACGGCCTCGACGACTGCATGATGTCAGAGCTGCTCGAGTTCCCCGGCGGCGCCCGCGGCATCGCCCTGAACCTCGAGCAGGACAACGTCGGCGCGATCCTGCTCGGGTCCGACCAGGGCATCAAGGAGGGTGACGTCGTCAAGTCGACCGGCGCGATCATCTCGGTGCCGGTGGGTGAAGGCCTGCTGGGCCGCGTGGTCAACGCGCTCGGCGACCCGATCGACGGCAAGGGGCCGGTGGCCTCCGACCGCAAGCGTCCGATCGAGATGCCGGCGCCCAGCGTGCTCGAACGCCAGCCGGTGACCGAGCCCATGCAGACGGGCCTCAAGGCGATCGACGCCATGATCCCGGTGGGCCGCGGTCAGCGTGAGCTGGTCATCGGCGACCGCCAGACCGGCAAGACCGCCATCTGCGTCGACGCGATCATCAACCAGAAGGGCGGCGACGTCATCTGCGTGTACGTGGCCATCGGCCAGAAGCAGTCGACGGTCAAGGCCGTGGTGGCCGAGCTCGAGAAGGCCGGCGCCCTGGACTACACGATCGTCGTGTCGGCGCCCGCGTCCGAGCAGGCCTCGATGCAGTACATCGCGCCGTTCTCCGGCTGCACCATGGGCGAGTACTTCCGCAACAAGGGCCAGCACGTGCTCGTCATCTACGACGACATCTACAAGCACGCGCTCGCCTGGCGCCAGGTGTCGCTGCTGCTGCGCCGGCCGCCGGGTCGCGAGGCCTTCCCGGGCGACGTGTTCAACCTGCACAGCCGCCTGCTGGAGCGTGCCGCGAAGCTCAGCGACACGGCCCACGAGTTCAATCCCAAGCTGTACGAGGCGGGGGGCGGCAGCCTGACCGCGCTGCCGATCGTGGAGACCCAGGCGTCGGACGTGTCGGCCTACATCCCGACCAACGTGATCTCGATCACCGACGGCCAGATCTTCCTCGAGACGGACCTGTTCAACTCCGGCATCCGGCCGGCGGTGAACGTGGGTATCTCGGTGTCGCGCGTGGGTGGCGCCGCTCAGGTGCCGGCCATGAAGAAGGTCGCCGGCGGCCTGCGCATCGAGCTGGCCCAGTACCGCGAGCTGGCGGCCTTCGCCCAGTTCGGCAGTGACCTGGACGCAGCGACCCAGTCCCAGCTCACTCGCGGCGAACGCCTCGTCGAGCTGCTCAAGCAGGGCCAGTACCAGCCGCTCGACACGATCGATCAGATCATGGCGGTGCTCTCCGGGACGGGCGGCTTCCTCGACGACCTCGAGGTCAAGCACGTCGCCGAGTTCGAGCGCGGCCTGCTGGCGCACATGAACGCGACCCAGCGGGAGCTGCTCGACGAGCTGCGCCAGAAGGGCAAGCTCGACGACGACCTCATGGGCCGCCTGAACGCCGCCATCGCCGACTACAAGAAGACCTTCCAGCCGGCCGGCAGCTGAGCTCGACACCGGATCGCTGCCCGCGGCCGTGAGCCGGGGCAGCACTCGCCGACAGAAACCCGACCACGTCCCCACGGAACCGACCCGGTAACCAACCGAGCCGACCCCAGCCATGGCCAAGGGCACCAAGGAACTCAAGCAGCGGATCGTGGGTGTGAAGAACATCCAGAAGATCACGCGCGCGATGGAGATGGTCGCTTCGCAGAAGCTGAAGCGCCTGCAGGGCCGTGCCGAGTCGGCGCGCCCCTACTCCGAGAAGGTGCAGCAGATGGTGGCGCGGCTCGCGGGCTCGGTGCGCAGTGACCTCTCGCCCCTGCTCGGGGAGCGCGAAGTGAAGAGCGCGGCGAACCTCGTCATCTCCTCCGACAAGGGACTGTGCGGCGGCTACAACACCCAGATCGTGCGCAAGGCGCGCGAGCTGATCCGCGAGCACGGCGAGACCGAGCAGCAGCTCTACGCGCTCGGTACCAAGGGCGCCGTGTTGCTGCGCAGCCGAGGTCACGAGATCCAGGGGCAGTACGAGGACATCGTCGAGAAGCTCGACTTCATCCGGGTGCGCAACATCACCCGCGACCTGGTCAGCGCCTTCCTGTCGGGCGAGGTCGATGAGGTGCGCCTGGTGTACACGGCGTTCATCTCGGCCGGCCGTCAGCGTCCGACCGTGGTCTCGATCCTGCCGATCCAGCCCTCGTCGCTGGTGGGGGAGGACGAGGACGAGAGCTCGGCCAACATCGACTTCATCATCGAGCCCGACGCCGAGGCGCTGCTCAAGGACCTGCTCCCGAAGTTCCTCGAGATCAAGGTCTACTCAGCCATCCTCGAATCGCTGGCCTCGGAATTCACCGCGCGCCGTAACGCGATGAAGCAAGCCACCGACGCCGCCGACGACATGCTCGGGGCGCTCACCCGGCAGTACAACCGGGCGCGTCAGGAGTCGATCACCAACGAACTGCTCGAGGTCACCTCGGGCGCCGAGGCGCTCAAGTAGGCGCGCTCGGTCAACGAACCACACACTCAAGCCAGTGCATGCAGGACGCGAGCACCCAGTGCGCGACCTGATCCAAGGAGACAGCCGTGGCAACCGGTAGCGTTCTCGAAGTCGTCGGTCCGGTCGTGGACGTCAAGTTCCCCACGAACGAGCTGCCGAACATCTACAACGCCCTGAAGATCGAGGATTCGGGCCGCGACATCGACATCACCGTCGAGGTCGCCCAGCACCTCGGCGATGACGTCGCTCGCTGCATCTCGATGGCCAGCACCGACGGCCTCGTGCGCGGCATGCCTGCGGCGGACACGGGCGCACCGATCAGCGTGCCGGTGGGCGAAGCCGCCCTCGGTCGCATGTTCAACATGCTCGGCGAGCCGATCGACGGCCTGGGCCCGGTCACCGGCGCACCGCTGCGCTCGATCCACCAGCCCTTCCCGTCGTTCGTCAGCCAGCAGCCGGTCACCGAGGTGTTCGAGACGGGCATCAAGGTCATCGACCTGCTGTGCCCGTTCGCCAAGGGCGGCAAGATCGGCCTGTTCGGCGGAGCGGGCGTGGGCAAGACGGTCCTGATCCAGGAGCTGATCTACGCCATCGCCACGGCCCACGAGGGCTACAGCGCGTTCGCCGGCGTGGGTGAGCGCACCCGCGAGGGCAACGACCTGTACCTGGAGATGAAGGAGTCGGGCGTGCTCAAGAACACCATGCTGGTGTTCGGCCAGATGAACGAGCCGCCCGGCTCACGTCTGCGCGTCGCGCTCACCGCGCTGACCATGTGCGAGCACATGCGCGACGAGTACGGCAAGGACGTGCTGCTGTTCGTCGACAACATCTTCCGCTTCGTGCAGGCGGGTTCCGAGGTCTCGGCGCTGCTCGGCCGCATGCCGTCGGCCGTGGGTTACCAGCCCACCATGGCCTCCGAGATGGGTGGTCTGCAGGAGCGCATCACCTCGACCGAGCGCGGCTCGGTCACATCGATGCAGGCCGTGTACGTGCCGGCCGACGACTACACCGATCCGGCGCCGGTGGCGACCTTCGCCCACCTCGACAGCACGATCCGTCTGGAGCGTGCGATCGCCGAGCTCGGCATCTACCCGGCCGTGGACCCGCTGCTGTCCACCTCGCGCATGCTCGATCCCCGCCTGATCGGCGAGGATCACTACAACACCGCCCGCGAGGTGCAGGAGGTCCTGCAGCGCTACAACGAGCTCAAGGACATCATCGCCATCCTCGGCATGGACGAGCTGTCCGAGGAGGACCGGGCGGTCGTGAACCGGGCGCGCAAGATGCAGCGTTTCCTGTCGCAGCCGTTCGCCGTGGCCGAGCAGTTCACCGGCCGCAAGGGCGAGTACGTGAAGGTCGAGGACACGGTGCGCTCCTTCAAGGAGATCGTCGCCGGTGACCACGACGACCTGCCGGAGCAGGCCTTCTACATGAAGGGCTCGATCGAGCAGGTGGTCGAGGCGGCCGAAGAGATGAAGAAGCAGGGCTGAGCCGGGAGACTGCGCGCGGCGCCCCGCCCGGGTGCGCCGGCGCCCCGGTGCGCCGTCCGGCGCAGAGAGGAACCCCATGGCCGACGACACCCAATCAAGCCAGGCTCGGGATCCCGAGGTGGAGCAGGGTCGCAAGCTGTACTGCGAGATCCGCACGCCGGACGGACCGGTGTGGTCGGGCCTGGCGGCATCGGTCACGGTGCCCGGGGCCATGGGGTCGATGGGCATCCTGCCGCGCCACGCGCCGCTCATGTCGTCGCTCGAGGTGGGTCTGGTGGACATCAAGGAGCCCGGCGGCGACCGCCGGCGCTTCGTGACGGGGCTCGGCTTCGTGGAGATCTACCGCAACCACGTGCTGTTGCTGGTCGACTTCGCCGACGGCACCGAGGGCATCGACATCGAGCGCGCGACGGCTTCGCGCGACCGGGCGGCCAAGCGTATGCGGACGGTCGGCGAGACGGTCGATCAGGCCCGGGCCGAAGCTGCCCTCAAGCGCGCCCTGATGCGCCTGCGCTTCGCGGGTCAGCCGAGGATCTGAGCGCGGACACGCCCTCGATCCGCTGGTCTCCGCAGCCGCGGGGCGGAGCGGGACGGGCGGGTGTTCGAGGGCGGTGACCCGGGTTCGCTCGGGGCCCATCGCTTTGCGGCGGCGTCGTGCCTAGAATCACGCGCATGGTCTCCCAAGGCATTCGCACACATCACTGCGGCGAGCTGCGCGCCGCCGACATCGGCCAGACCGTCCGGCTCTCGGGCTGGGTGGCATCGCCCCGCGACATGGGGGCGCTGGTCTTCCTCGATCTGCGCGATCGCTACGGCATCACGCAGGTGGCCTTCGACGAGAGCGTGGCCGACGAGCTCCGCGCCGAGGCGGCCAAGCTGCGTTCGGAGTGGGTGATCCACGTCGAGGGCACGGTGCGCGCCAGGCCCGACGGTCAGGTGAATCGCTCCCGGGAGACGGGTGAGGTGGAGGTCCTCGCGTCGCGGCTCGAGGTGCTCGGCCGGGCCGAGACGCCGCCCTTCGAGTTGGACTCCGAGCACGTGAGCGACGAGCTGCGCCTGCGCTACCGCTACCTGGACCTGCGGCGGGACCGTCCGACCCGTTCGATGGTGCTGCGTCATCGCATCCTGCTCGCGATCCGCAACGCGATGTCCGAGCGCGGCTTCCTCGAGCTCGAGACGCCGATCCTGACCAAGGCCACGCCCGAGGGCGCGCGCGACTACCTGGTGCCGAGCCGCGTGCACCAGGGCAAGTTCTACGCGCTGCCCCAGAGCCCGCAGATCTTCAAGCAGATCCTGATGGTGGCGGGCATGGACAAGTACTTCCAGATCTGCCGCTGCTTCCGGGACGAAGACCTGCGTGCCGATCGGCAGCCGGAGTTCACCCAGCTCGACGTGGAGCTGTCCTTCGTGGAGGAGGAGCAGGTCTATGCGGTGATCAGCGAGGTCATGGCCGAGGCCACCGAAGCCGCGCGCGGCGCGCGACCCGCGCTGCCCTTCCCGCGTCTGACCTGGGCCGAGGCCATGTTGCGCTACGGCAGCGACAAGCCCGACACGCGGTTCGCCGTGGAGCTGGCCGACGTGACCGAGCTCGTGGCGCAGAGCGAATTCGGCGTCTTCAGCAAGACGGTCGCGGCGGGGGGGCGCGTGCGCATGCTCGCGGCGCCCGGCGGTGCGGCCTTCTCGCGCAAGGAGATCACCACGCTCGAGGGCGTCGCCAAGGAGTACGGCGCCAAGGGCCTGGCCTGGGCCAAGGTGGCCGAGGGGCCGGTGCTCGAGGGCGGCAGCAGCAAGTTCATCTCGGCTGCCGAGCAGGCGGCCCTGATCGAGGCCACCGGGGCGGTCGTGGGCGACGTGTTGCTCGCCGTGGCGGACAGCTTCAAGACCTCGGCGGCGGCCCTGGGCCAGGTGCGCCTCGCGGTCGGGCGCAAGCTGGGCCTGGTCGACGATCAGCGCCTGGACTTCCTGTGGGTCACCGACTTCCCGCTGTTCGAGCAGGACGAGGAGACGGGCGACCTGTCGCCGGCCCACCACCCGTTCTGCGAGTGGCACGAGGAGCGACCCGACCAGCTCGAGCAGGACCCGGCCAGCGTCCTGTCCCGCGCCTATGACCTGGTGCTCAACGGCGTCGAACTGGGCTCGGGCTCGGTGCGGATCCACGACGCCGTGCGGCAACGACGCATCTTCGAACGACTGGGCCTGCCCGGCGACGAGATCGACGATCGCTTCGGCTTCGTGCTGGGAGCTTTCCGCTACGGTGCACCGCCCCACGCGGGTTTCGCCGTGGGCCTGGACCGCTTCGTGATGCTCATGGCAGGGGAGGACTCGATCCGCGAGGTGATCGCCTTCCCCAAGACCGCGCAGGCGGCGTGCATGATGACGGGCGCCCCCACGGAGATCGCGGCCGAGCAACTCGCCGAGGCGGGCGTCGAGGTGCTCACCAGCGAAGCGCCCAGCGTTTGAGCGGTAGGCAGGACAAGTGCGCCGCGGCGTGGGCTGCGGTGGTGACGAGATGACGGATCCCGATCAGCGAGGCGAACCCGTGAGTGCCCCATCTGCGACCGGCGCGACTGGCGACAAGCTGGTGGTCAAGCTGCCCGACGGCAGCACCCGGCAGTTGGCCCAGGGTGCGACGGGGGCCGATCTCGCCGCCGACATCGGGCCCGGCCTGGCCAAGGCGGCCCTGGCGGTGGAGGTCGACGGCGAGCTGCGCGACCTGTCCCGGCCGCTGCCCGACGGCGCCACCGTGACCATCGTCAAGGCGGACAGCGACGCGGGCCTCGACCTGCTGCGCCACTCGACCGCGCACGTCATGGCCCAGGCGGTGATGGACGTCTTCGGCCGGGACAACGTGCGGCTCGGCATCGGTCCCACCATCAAGTCCGGCTTCTACTACGACTTCGACTTCGTCGACCAGCGGCGTATCCGCGAGGAGGACCTGGAGCAGGTCGAGGCGCGCATGCGTGTGATCATCGAGGCCGACCAACGCTTCGTGCGCGAGGAGGTGGAGCGCGAGGCGGCGCTGGCCACCTGGGACGCGCGCGGCGACCGCTTCAAGTGCGAGCTGATCCGCGACCTGCCCGACGACGTGGCGATCAGCTTCTATCACAACGAGGGCGACACCCCGGGCGAGGACGCGTTCCTCGACCTGTGCCTGGGACCCCACGTGCCGTCCACCGGCAAGTTGAAGCCGGCCTTCAAGCTGCTGAAGGTCGCCGGGGCCTATTGGCGCGGGTCCGAAGACAACCCGATGATGCAGCGCGTGTACGCCGCCTGTTTCGCCACCGAGAAGCAGCTCAAGCGGCACCTGCACAACCTGGAGGAAGCCACCAAGCGCGACCACCGCAAGGTGGGCAAGGAACTCAAGCTGTTCCACTTCACCGACCGGGTCGGACCGGGGCTGCCGCTGTGGTTGCCGCGCGGCACCCAGGTGCTGTCGACGCTGATCGAGTTCCTGACCAACGAGCAGCGCCGGCGCGGCTACCAGCTCGTGTCGACGCCGCACATCGGGCGCGTCGAGCTCTACAAGACCAGCGGTCACTGGCAGAACTACCGCGAGTCGATCTACCCGCTGATGGGGGACGAAGACGGCGAGGGCTACGTGCTCAAGCCGATGAACTGTCCGCACCACGTGGAGATCTACCGCAGCGAGCTGCGCAGCTACCGTGACCTGCCCCTGCGCCTGGCCGAGTTCGGGACGGTCTACCGGCACGAGAAGAGTGGTGAGCTGGGTGGGCTCAAGCGCGTACGCGGCTTCACGGTGGACGACGCCCACCTGTTCGTGGCGCCTGAGCAACTCATGGACGAGTTCTGCGGTGTGGTCGAGCTGGTGCAGCTCGTGCTCACGAGCCTGGGGCTCGACGCCGTGGAAGCGCGGGTGGGTCTGCGCGACGAGGAGTCCACCAAGTGGGTGGGGGAGCCCGAGCGCTGGAACGAGGCCCAGGAGGGCATCGTGGAGGCCTGCAAGGCGATGGACCTGAGCTTCACCGTGGAGCCGGGCGAGGCGGCCTTCTACGGTCCCAAGCTCGACTTCGTGGTGACCGACGCCCTGGACCGCGAATGGCAGCTGGGCACGGTCCAGGTGGACTACAACCTGCCTGAGCGCTTCGGCCTGGAGTACACCGCCAAGGACGGCAGCCGGCAGCGCCCGATCATGATCCACCGGGCACCCTTCGGCAGCCTCGAACGGCTGATGGGGGTCTACATCGAGCACACCGGCGGGGCCTTCCCCACCTGGTTGGCGCCGGTGCAGGTCTCGGTGGCGCCCCTGGCGGACGACCAGATCCCGGCGGCCGACGAGCTGGCGATCGAGCTGGAGGCCCAGGGGTTACGGGTCTACCGGTCGTTCGAGAACGAGCCCATCGGGGCCAAAATCAAGCGCGCACGCCTTGAAAAAGTGCCCTACGTGGCCATACTGGGCCGCCGCGAAATTACCGATTCCACCGTTTCCGTGCGCTCGCGCGACGACGGTGAACTCGGTGCGATGACGAGGGCGGCCTTCCTCGATCGGTTGTTGCAGGAGGTGCGCGACCGGACGTAGGAGGAACCCGGTCAGTCAATCCACCCGGTCCCTCGCGCGACACCGAGCACGGCTCCTCCACGAGCCCGGCTCACGAAAACGAACATCACGCCACCGCCCGTCGCTGACGAAACAGCGCGCCGGTGGACTCAGCATTCCAAACAGGAGGTACAGCAACGGCTCAGGCAACTCCCCGCGTAAACGATGAGATTCGCATCCGGCAGGTCCGGCTCATCGACGAAGAAGGCGAACAGCTCGGCGTCGTCGAAACCGAAACCGCGATGGACATGGCCCGCGAAAAGGGCCTGGATCTGGTCGAGGTAGCTCCTGAAGCGCGCCCACCGGTGTGCAAGCTGCTCGACTACGGCAAGCACAAGTACCTCTCCAAGAAGAAGGAGCACCAGGCCAAGAAGCGTCAGCATCAGGTCGTGGTGAAGGAGGTACGGGTGCGGCCCAAGATCGACGTCCACGATCTCGAGACGAAGATGCGCAAGGCGCGCACCTTCCTCACGCACGGGGACAAGCTCCAGGTGAACATGCCGTTCCGCGGACGCGAGCGCGCGTTCGTCCAGAACGGGTTCACCGTCATGGACCGGATCAAGACGTACCTCGAAGACATCGCCAAGGTGGAGCGCGAGCCCAAGATGGAGGGCCACCGCCTCATCATGATCATGCAACCGAAGAACCCTCCGAAGTAGCAGCGCGAGGACGGGGCCCCCGGGGCCCGGCCGACCGCACGCCCCACGCGGGAACCGGCCACCGAACTCGGCACGACGGAACCAGGAAACGATGCCCAAGCTCAAGACGAAGAAGTCCGTCCAGAAGCGGATGAAGATCACCAAGACCGGCAAGGTGAAGCGGCGCAAGCCCTTCGGCCGGCACTACAAGGCCCACAAGTCGGGCGATCGCCGGCGCCGTGTGCGCGGCGCCGACCTATGCGTGGGCAAGATCGCCAAGAACATGAAGATCCTCCTCGCACCGGGCCGCTAGGCTCCCTCCGATCCCCCGGGCCCCGGTCGGACCCGCAGCAAGGAACAGAAGATGGTTCGCGTTCATTCCGGTGTGGCCAGGCACAAGCGCGTCAAGCGGCTGCTCAAGCGCGCCAAGGGCTACCGCGGCGCGCGCAGCAAGAACCTGCGCATGGTCAAGGACACCCTGCTCCGCGCAGGGGCCTACGCCTACGCCCACCGCCGCCAGAAGCGGCGCAACCTGCGCAAGCTCTGGATCGTCCGCATCAACGCGGGCGCCCGGGCCGCGGGGCTGAACTACAGCGACTTCATGGATGGCCTGCGCAAGGCCGAGATCGGCCTCGATCGGAAGTCACTGGCCGAGATGGCGATCCAGGAGCCGGAGGCCTTCGCGGGCCTGGTCGAGAAGGCCAAGAGCGCCCGGGGCGCCTGAGCGGCGCGATGACCAGTCCGACCGAGCGCCTCGAGGTGCTCACCGCCGACGCGCTCGAGAAGATCCGCAGCGCCGCCGACGAGCCGGGGCTCGAAGCCGTCGAGAAGACAGTGCTCGGGCGCAAAGGCGACTGGGCCCAGCTCATGCGGGGCATCGGTGCGTTGGCGCCCGAGGAGCGGGGACCGTTCGGCAAGGCCGTCAACGCGGCCAAGGAGCAGATCGCCCGCCTGCTCGAGGAGCGGCGCGAAGCATTCGTCGGCGAGCGCTTGGCCCAGGAAATGGGCGACGCCTCGTTCGATCCTTCCGAGCCCGCCGTGCCCGTGGCCACGGGGCACCTGCACCCGATCACACGGGTGCGCCGGGAAGTGGAGGCGATCTTCCTCTCGATGGGCTTCGACGTCGTGGACGGGCCGGAGGTCGAGACCGAGCGCTTCAACTTCGACCTGCTCAACATCCCGCCGGCCCATCCGGCGCGCGATCTGCAGGACACCTTCTGGCTCGAGAACGGCCAGGTCCTGCGCACCCACACGTCGCCTGTCCAGCTCCGCGCGATGATCGCCCGGGGGGGCAAGGCGCCCGTGCGGGTGATCGCCCCCGGCCGGGTCTTCCGCAACGAGCAGCCCGATCGGACCCACGAGCACACCTTCCACCAGGTCGAGGGACTGATGGTGGACGAGGGCGTCTCGGTGGCCGACATGAAGGGCGTTTTGGGCATGTTCCTGTCGCGCCTGTTCGGCAAGGACGTCGAGGTGCGCCTGCGACCGCACTACTTCCCGTTCGTGGAGCCGGGCTTCGAACTCGACATGCGCCCGGTGGACCGCAAGCACGGAGAGCGCGATGAGTGGCTGGAGATGCTCGGCTGCGGGATGGTCCATCCGACGGTGCTGCGCGCCGGTGGGCTCGATCCCGAACGCGTCTCCGGTTTCGCCTTCGGCATGGGGCTCGATCGCGTCGCCATGATGCGCCACGGGATCGATGACCTGCGCTGGATGATGAGCGGGGACCTGCGGTTCCTGCAGCAGTTCTGACAGCCGCGCCGGTGGCGCGGCGAGGGGCGACACGATGTGGCTATCGCTGAATTGGCTTGCTGATCACGTGGATCTCTCCGGTCTCGATCCGGAGGAGATCGGCACGCGCCTGACCATGCGCACGGCGCTGATCGAAGCCGTGGTGGATCAGCGCGCCGCGCTCGACGGCGTGGTCGTGGGCGAGGTCCTGAGCTGTGGTCCGCACCCCGACGCCGACCGTCTGAGCGTGTGCATGGTCGAGCACGGCGCCGGCGAGCCGGCGCACGTCGTCTGCGGCGCGCCGAACGTCGCCACCGGGCAGAAGATCATCTACGCGCCGGTGGGGACGAAGCTGCCCAACGGGCTCAAGCTGAAGAAGGCCAAGATCCGGGGCCTGCCCAGCGCCGGGATGATCTGTGCCGAGGACGAGATCGGACTGGGGCCCGAGCACGACGGCATCATCGTGCTCGACGGGGAACTCGAGCCGGGGCGGCCGATCGGCGAGGTGTCCGGCCTGGCCGACGTGCTGTTCGAGATCGACAACAAGAGCGTCACCCATCGCCCCGACCTCTGGGGCCACTACGGCTTCGCGCGCGAGTTGGCAGCGCTC
Source organism: Planctomycetota bacterium (assembly GCA_029259695.1). GTDB lineage: Bacteria > Planctomycetota > B15-G4 > B15-G4 > B15-G4 > OFTM49. The sequence goes on along the minus strand of JAJDEQ010000117.1, from coordinate 5,199 downwards.
TACGGCCGGGAGCTGCGGCCGCTGGAGCTGGCGACGGACCTGGTGCCCGGCGACGCCGGCCCGGCCATCGAGCTGGCCGACCCCGAGGGCTGCCCGCTGTACGCCGGCCTGTGCATCGACGACGTGTCCCGGCGCTCGCCCGACTGGATGCGCTTCCGGCTGGTCGCCTGCGGCATGCGTCCGCTGGGGCTCCTGATCGACCTGTCCAACTACGTGATGCTCGAGTTGGGCCAGCCCACCCACCCCTTCGATCGCGACCGTCTGGCCGGAGACCGGATCGAGGTGCGCCGGGCGAGCGAGGGTGAGGTCCTGCGCACGCTGGACGACATCGACCGGCGCCTCACGGGCGAAGACGTGGTGATCGCCGACGGTGAGCAGGCGGTGGCCCTGGCCGGGATCATGGGCAGTGCCAGCAGCGAGGTGCAGGATGGGACGTCACGGGTGTTCCTCGAGGCGGCCTGCTTCCACCCGGAGCGCGTGCGGCGCACCAGCAGTCGGCTTGGGTTGCGCTCCGAGGCGCTGGCGCGTTTCGAGAAATCGCTCGACCCGGCTCTCGTGGAAGAGAGCCTTCGTCGCTACGCGGCGCTGGTCCGTCGGCTCAGCCCCGAGGCCCGGATCGAGCCGACGTTCCGCATCGTCGGGCAGGCGGCGGCCCCCGAGACGCGCATCCGTTTCGACGCGGCCCGGGCCACCGCCGTGCTCGGCCGCGAGGTCGAGGACCGGGAGATCACAACCACCCTGGGCTCGGTCGGGTTCGGCGTGACGGCGGCGGGCCCGGGGCAGTTCGAGGTGGCCGTCCCGAGTTGGCGCGCCACCCGCGACGTGTCCATCGCCGAGGACCTGATCGAGGAGGTCGGGCGACTGGCGGGTTACGACGCGGTGCCGACCGTGGCTCCGCGCGGCACGGTGCTGGTGGGGCGGCGCGATCCGGTGCTCGAACTCGAGGACCAACTGCGCGATTGCCTGGCCCGGGACGCGGCGTTCACCGAATCCCTGGCGTACTCGATGGTCGACGACGGAGCCCTGACGGCCGTGGGCTGGGATGCCGCCCGGACGCTGCCGCGCCTCGCCAACCCGCTGCAACAGGATGCCGCGCGGCTGCGGCCGTCTCCCGCGCCCGGCCTGCTCGTCCGACTGGAGGGCTGGCTGCGACACGGGCCGGAGGTGCGCACGTTCGAGATCGGGCGTGGCTACGAGCCCGGCGAGGGCGCCGACGGGGAAGTCCGTGAGTCACGGCAGTGCGTGGCGTTGTACGGGCGGCGACGGGAGCACGCCGGTCCGGACGTGGAGCGGGTGCTGCGCGGTGTGGCCGACGCAGCCGTCGCCGCGCTCGGCAGGCCCCGTCCACGGCTGGAGGCGGCCGCGCCCCCGGAGCACGAGCCATGGTTCCATCCGCGGCGTGCGGCCCGCCTGCTGGTGGGGGATGCGCCGGTGGGGTGGCTGGGGACCGTCTCTCCGGAGGTGTTGCCGCGCCTCGGCGTCGATGCCCACGTGGGTCTGCTGATGCTCGATCTGGCCGGCCTGGCCGGGGTGCCGTCCCAGCCCACGCGGTACGTGCCGATCCCGCGCTACCCCGCGGCTCGGATCGACCTGGCGTTCCTGATCGGTCCCGGGCTGACGGTCGAGCAGGTTCGGGAGGCGATCCAGGGGGCCGGCAAGCGCACGCTCGTCTCGGTCGAGCCCTTCGACGTGTATCGCGGCGAGACGCTCGGCGAAGGGGAACGCTCGGTGGCGTTCCATCTCGTCTTCCAGGCCAAGGACCGCACGCTCACCGACGATGACGTGGCCGCCGCGCGAGAGCGTGTGGTCAAGGCGGTCGCGAAGCTGGGTGCGTCCTTGCGTTGAGTTCGGGTCGCCGCGTCGCGTGCGCGGTCCTCGGGGGCGTGCGAACGTCGGCAGCGCGATGTGCGCGCGCAGCACGTTTCTGCGAGGTCGTCAAGCGTTTGACCACCCCCTTGGCGGCGATATAGTCGGCGCGCGTACCGGGCCGGTTCCCGGGGTCATGTTTTCTAACCCCCGGGCCGGTTGCTCCTGATGCGGGAACTGACGTGTGGCGGCTCTTGGGCATGCCCACCTCGCAGTGGGACGTCCTCAGTCGCTAGCGAGTTCCCACCTGGTTCGTACCAGCCAGGCATCCGGGGATTGTTTCGACACCGGGGGCCGGCACGGTCGTTGGGGCACGGGGCGGGCGCGGCCTGAGGTGCGGCGTCTGCCTCACGCCTCAGGAGGGATTCTGCCGGGGGCGCTCGTCGCGGGAGCGCTTGCCCGAGGGCGCCGTGGTCGGGGCCCGGCAGGCCGCGGGCCCGGCCGTGATTCGCGGATGGCCCGCCGGTCGCGGGGCGCGCGACAGCGGCTCGGCTTGGCGGTCGCCGTCGGCGATGCCCGCCACTTGCCGGGGAACGAGAGCTGAAAAGCACGGCCGCAAGACATACACTCGCGCCCTGGCGTCATGGGAGGCGACGGCGACATGCTGAGATGGTTGGGTGCTGTCGTAGTGCTGGTGCTCGCAGTGGCTTGGTTCTTTCTCGACAGTCTCGAGACGAGATCGCCGCCGCTGCTACGAACCGAGGTCACGCAGGCCGATGCCTCACGGGCTGGCCTGGTGGTGGCGAGTCCGTTCGAGGAGGCCGGCGAGGAATCGACCGGGGCGGTGCCCTCGGCGGCGGGTGGACAGGCGGCCGTTGACGAGCCGGTGAAGCTCGGGGCGCCGAGTCGCCTGAAGGACGCCTTCGATCGGGCCGACAGCTTGCTCGCGGCCGGCGACGTGGATGCAGCGGCAGCCTTGCTGCGGCAGATGCTGGCGGAGCAGACGGACGCGAACGAAGCCGCGCGCATCGGGTTGCGCCTCGCGCCGCTGGTCTCCGACCTGGCGGAGCGCCGGGGCCTGTTGTCGAGCGCCCTCTGGCACGGGGTCGTCCTGGGGCAGGAATACGACGCCGTTGGCGAGCAACTGCGGCGGCTGAACGCCGACCCGGCGAGTTCGCTGCTGCCCCTGCTGACGGTGGAATCCTACGTCGTGGAGCCGGGGGACAGCCTCTGGCGCCTCTGCAACAGTGTGTTCCCCGAGCGCTTCGGGAGTGCTCCCGAGGTGGGGCTGGTGATGCTGGTGAACGGCCTCGAGAGCAACTCGTTGCGCGTCGGCCAGCGCCTCGTTGTGCCGGCCGAGAACCTGTCGATCCGGGTGGACAACGGCCAGCACGGGCTGGTCGCGTTCCTGGGCCGGGTCGCCCTGGCCGCCTACCGGGTCGGGCTCGGCAAGCAGGACCGGACCCCCCGGGGGCAGTTCTCCATCGAGGTCAAGCAGGAGAACCCCGCCTGGTTCACGAACGGCCGGGTGATCCCCTTCGGCGAGCCCGAGAACGTCCTCGGGACGCGCTGGATGGGCTTCGAGGACCGACCTGGTGCCATCGGCTACGGGATCCACGGGACGGACGAGCCCGAAAGCGTCGGCCTGAACCGCTCCATGGGCTGTGTGCGCATGCGCAACGAAGAGGTCGAAGAGCTCTTCGAGTGGGTCCCGCGGGGCACCGCCGTCCTGATCCAGTAGTCCTGGCGGTCGGCCGAGGCTCTTCCGCCCGCACGGCGCTGCTCCAGGCCGCGCCCTGCTGCGCCTCCGGCATCCCGCCCAGGGCGGGCACCGGTGCGGGACGAGCACCACCTCGTCGCGACCACCCCACGCGGTGGGGCGATCGCCGGAGTCCGGAGTCCTCGCAAGGGGCCGCGGCGCGCTTGACGCATGGGCCCGGGGGCCGCGGCGGGTCTGACGCATGGGCCCGGGGCAGCGGTGGGTCTGGCGCCTGGGGCCCGGGGCAGCGGCGCGCTTGCCGCCTGGGCCGGCAGCAGGTATCACGGATCCCAGGCGCGGGTGGCCGCCACGGGCCTTCGAGAGCCCCACTTCAGGGTGCGCAGGGGGGGCCGGTGCACCGGCCACGGCGGAGACCCCCTGCAGCCCGTCGCACGCAGGCCCAGGTAAGGCTCGACCTGAGCAAACCCCTATTTTTTCAGGGTTTTCGGAGATGCTCTCCAGTCCGCCGCCCAGGCCCGGCAACGCGCCAAAATCCTGGAATGGGGGGCTTGCGCCGGGAATGCAGATCGCTAAAGTACGGGACTCTCGCACAGCGGCGAGAATTGCCCTCTGGCGGTGGGCCCCCACGTTCTTTCGGACGGTGGGCATTCCGGCCAGGAAATGGGGCCAGGCCATCGCGCCTCGCCTCGCTCGGCTCCGGCAGTGGCCACGTGATCTTTGAAAATCAGCGACAAGCTTGTTCGAGCGTGTGAGATAGCTACCGCCATTGGCGGTAGCCGTCGATTCGCGTCCCGCTGTCCCTCGGCTTCACCGCCGAGGGTGGCGCGGACGCACAACAGGACGAATCTATTCATCATGAAGGGTTTGATCCTGGCTCAGAGTGAACGCTGGCGGCGTGGATTAGGCATGCAAGTCGAACGCGAACGCATCCCTTCGGGGGTGCAAGTAGAGTGGCGTAAGGGTGAGTAATGCTTGGACGACCTGCCCTCGAGACGGGGACAACAGTTCGAAAGGACTGCTAATACCCGATAGTCCGCTACGGATGCGTCCGTAGCGGTAAATGGTGCTTCCGCTTGAGGAGGGGTCCAAGTCCTATCAGCTTGTTGGTGAGGTAACGGCTCACCAAGGCAATGACGGGTAGCCGGACTGAGAGGTTGGCCGGCCACATGGGGACTGAGACACTGCCCTGACTCCTACGGGAGGCTGCAGTCGAGAATCTTCTGCAATGGACGAAAGTCTGACAGAGCGACGCCGCGTGGAGGACGAAGGCCCTCGGGTCGTAAACTCCTGTCACAAGTTAAGAATGCTGTGGGTTCGACCTACAGTTGACGAAGGCTTGAGAGGAAGTCACGGCTAACTTCGTGCCAGCAGCCGCGGTAAGACGAAGGTGGCGAGCGTTACTCGGATTCACTGGGCATAAAGCGCGCGTAGGTGGCTTGGTAAGTCGGAGGTGAAAGCCTGCAGCTCAACTGCAGAATTGCCCCCGATACTGCCAGGCTTGAGGGCAGGAGAGGTGACCGGAACTCAAGGTGTAGCGGTGAAATGCGTAGATATCTTGAGGAACACCAGAGGCGAAGGCGGGTCACTGGACTGCATCTGACACTAAGGCGCGAAAGCTAGGGGAGCAAACAGGATTAGATACCCTGGTAGTCCTAGCTGTAAACGATGGGCAC
>JAJDEQ010000116.1 GCA_029259695.1 Planctomycetota bacterium | reverse complement strand
CGTCGTGACGCGCCGGACACGTGGCATTGTCGAGGTCATCCGCCCGGAACCGGGCCTTGCACTTGCGGCAGTCCACCAACGGATCCGAGAAGCCGTCGACGTGGCCGGAGGCGCGCCACACGTCGGGGTGCTGCAGCACCGCCGAGTCCAGGCCGACGACATCGCGGCGCGTGTGCACCATCGAGCGCCACCAGGCGTCCTTGATGTTGCGCTTGAGCTCCACGCCGAGCGGGCCGTAATCCCAGCACGAATTGAGGCCGCCGTAGATCTCACTGGCCGGAAACACGTAGCCGCGGCGTTTGGCCAGGTTGACGATCTGCTCGATGCTGGTGGCGGGCACGGCTTTCTCCGAGGCGAGGCCGCCGTGGGCTGGCGGCTTGCCGGGTCATGACGAACGGCGCATTCTCGGCTGGGAACGAAGTGCGATCAACCCGCAGGGCTGCTGGCCACCGTTCGCCCGCCTCCTGGCTATGCTGGGCCGTTTCCTGCCCCTTCTGCGCCGATGCCCGTTCCGCCCCGACGATTCCCGCTCCTGCGCCGCCTGGCCCTTTCGCTCGGATTGCTGCTGGCCTTGGCGGCCCTCGGCGAAGTCGCCCTGCGCTGGGCCTTCGGCGATCAGGAGGACTGGGAGTTCCGCTTCCACACCGTCACGTCGGCGGTGCGTTCCGACGCCGGTCGATATCGGCTGCACCCCGACCGGTTCTACGAGCCCGCGCCCCAGCACGAACACGGTCCCCATCACGCCGGCGTGTACGCCACCTCGGCGTGGCCGTTTCGCGGGCGCGCCGCGGTCCCGCTCCCAGCCCACGTCCGACGCGTCGCGATCGTGGGTGACAGCTGTGTGTACGGTGCCGGCCTGACCGTCGCCGACACGCTCCCCGAGCGCATCCAGGGTGAGCTGACCGCCGTCGGGTGGACCCCCGAACACGTCGCCCTGCTCAACTTCGGCGTGCCGGGCTACTCCACCGTGCAACTGGCCGTCCTGCTGGACGAGATCATCGCCGAGCACGCGCCCGATGCCGTCGTGCTCTACCCGGCGGCCTGGAACGACCAGGCACCCGCGCTGCTGGAACCCGACGCCGACATGCTGCGTCGACGCCGCGCACCGAGCTGGCTCGACGCACTCTGCGCCCGCTCCCGCCTGGCGGCCGGCCTGCGTTGGGCCGGACGGCGCGTGCCCCACGACGAGATCCGCCGCGCCTGGCGACGCGGCGCCCCACCGCTCGGCTATCGCGTGGCCGAAGCCGATGTGGAACGCAACGTCCTGGCCATGGCCGTGCGCTGCCGTGATGCGGCCCTGCCGCTGATGATCATCGCCCCGGCCCACCCGGACGGCACGCTCCAGGAACACGAGCGCCTCGCCCGCGACGCCGAGGCGGTGCGTCGCGCCGCACGAGCCGCCGGGGCCGAGTTGCTCGACGCCGGCCCGTTGCTGGCCGGCAGGGGGCCGATCGCGGCACCCGATCTCGAACGATCCGCGACCGACGAGGACGCGGGCGCGGGCTGGTTCGTCGACCACGTGCACCCGTCGTCACGGGCGTGGGCGACCGTCGCGCCCCCGGTCGCCCACTGGTTGGCCGGCGTGCTCGGTGACCCGCCGCACGCCTCGACGCCCGCTCAGGGCGCATCCCCGGCGCTCAGCATCGTGCGCCTCGACCCACCGAGACTCTCCGCACTGGGAGACGAGAGCCTGACCGTCACGCTGGCCGGCTGGTCTTCCCGCGACCCGCTACCCCAGGTCTCCGTCGGCGGCGCCCCGCTGCTCGGCCTGCACCCGCACCCGGTGCGGGACGGCGCCGTCATCGGCCGCTCGATCGCCAACGCCGCGGGTACCCATGACGTCGTCGTGCAGACCGCGCAGCACTGCGCCGTGCGCCTCGACGGCCTGGAACTCGTGCAGCCCGGTTTCCGGATCATCCCAGGGTCCCCGCCACGCGTGCGCTGGACGGCGCGCCTGAACGACCGCGGGCGCCTGCTGTACTCACCGCACCGACGCACGGTGCCCGAGATGACGCCCCAGGGGCCGCGCTGGCTCGACCCCGAGGGCCTGCGCACCCTGCCCCGGGACTTCGTGGCCGGCGCGGACGGGACCAGCGAGCAACCGCTGCCCGCGGCCATCGCCGATCGCCCCGACCTGTGGTTGCAGGGCCTCGCCATCCCCCGCGGGGAGCCGGCCAAGGGCAGTCGCGTCGGTCGCTGGACGGCGCCCTTCGAGAACACACCCCCCGACCGCTGACGTCGGAGCGCAACGCGCGCGCAATGCCATCACGCGGCGACGAGCGGGTCGCACGCGGCTCAGCGAGCGGGGCTGTCCTGGTCCGCCCGACGTCCTTCGGCGAGCGTCGCAGGCTGCTCGATCCAATCGGCGTCGTACACGTCCACGAAGCCCGGCGGCACACAGCGCGCCGGCGTGTCGGGCGCCAGCGAGAAGACGATGCCCAGGCAGCTGGTGTCCTCGGCGCCGTGCCGACCGTTGAACTGCGAGCGTCCCCAGCGTGTCGCCAAGGCCACCAGGTCGAAGGCCACGAAGCGACGCTCGACCGTGTTCCACGTGGCCGAGCCGCGCAGGTTGGAGACGATGCCGCGCGGCCAGGGACGGCGCGGGGTCCAGTCGTTCTCGCCCAGGCGCCACTCGCCGTCAGCCACCGAACGCGTGGCCCCCATCAGGCTCAGCCGGACGACGTCCCCGTGCACCGACTCCACCCGGGCACGCATCCACGCGCCGGCGACCTCCTGCTCGGCGAAGGGCAGCGTCTGCCCGATCACGTTGTCCACCACGTGGAAGCGGGCCAGGCGCGTCACGAACGCCGCGGACAACTCGAACTCGTGGCCCTCGGTGAAGGGCCCCGGGAAGGCGCGCACGACTTCGTCCCGCGTGAACCACGCGTGGTCGCGGTTGGTCTTGGACGCGCGCGGCGCAGACGGATCGAGGTCGACCGGAAGGTCACGGCAGTCGGACACCAGCACCAGACCGCCCCGAGGACAACTGCGCTCCCAGCGATGAGACGCGTCGATCTCGGCATCGGCCGGCAGCCAGCGCTCGCTGTCGGGCAGGGCGTCCCACGCCGCGAGGCCCTGCTCGAGCGTGGCGGCCACCTTGTCCGCGCTCAACGAGTTGAGCGAGGCGAGCAGACGGCCGCTGGGCGAGGCGACGTAGATGCCCTGCCGCGTCCCGCCCTTGCCGCGGTAGTGCCCCTGGTCGGCCATGCGCCGGAAGAAGGTGCACTCGGGGTCGTCCCCGCGCTGCAGCCGCCAGGTCTCGTCGGCGCAGGGCACGAAGCGCTCCACCAGGGCGAGGACCTCCGGATCCGACCAGACGGACACACGGCCCGCCACGCCGTTGTTTCACGTACACCCCAACGGGTGCCCGTTCATGATCCACAACAACAACGGACGCCGGGCGCCGTCGGCCGCGCGGACACAGTCGGCGAAGGTCGGGATCCACGCGATGGCATCCCAGCCTGACTCCTCGGCGGGCGGCAGCACGTGTGCGCGCCACCCGGCCACGTCCCCGGGGGACAACGACGGCGCCTCGATCGCGGGGGCCGGCGCGCCGCGCTCGGGCGCCGGTTCGTCAGCGCCGAGCGAGCCGACCGCCGCCGTCCGCAGTCCGCCCGACGGCTCGCCCGCCACCCCCTGCGGGCCTGTGGCGGGGACCGCGTCGGCTGCGGTGCCTCCCGCGCTCGGGCCGCGACAGGCCCCGGCGGACACGGCGATCAGCACCGCGAGCCCGCACGTCAGGAGGGTAGAAAGCAACCGAGCTGGGGAGTTGCTGTCGTGCATGCCGCCTCACGCCGGGGGGGTCGAGCGCGGAGTATAGGCAAGCGCCCCGCGTTCGTCTCGCAGCCCGTGGAGCCCGTTTCCCGGCCCCGCAGCGTCGATTCGGCGCCATCTGGCTCCGCCCCCGCCGGCGCGCCCGCCCGGCAGACCGCCACGCCCCATGCCGTGGCTCGGACGGTAGACTGTTCGAGATGTCGGAGGCGCCTGCCTGAGCGGGCCCTCCGGTCCGGAACCCGAGAGGCTCCGGTCCGCGCTGCGGCGCGAAGCGAGACACCCGAAGCTGAAGCAGCCGAGCGCTCCCGCGGCCGGCCTGCGGACGCAAGAACCACACCCTGAAACCCCCGATGGCGAGGATGCACGGCCGGATCGCAGGAGGCGAAAGTACCTGGGGTCGCCGAGTGCGTTGCGAGCGTGCCTCGTCGCCATGAGTCAAGAGGTCGCCCTCGCGTTGGCCCCGGCCAACGCGAGGGTGGTCTGTTTCAGGGCCGCACCCGCCGGGCTGACCAGGCACCTCGCGCGACTTGGCTCCGGCGGCGCGTTATAACTCCGGGCAGCATGAGCGACTTCGCCACGATCGACGCCAAGGTCCGCGCCGGCACGCGCCTCTCCGAGGACGACGCGCTGCTGCTGCTGCGCCACCCCGACCTGCCCGCCATCGGCCGCCTCGCCGACCTCGTCCGTCGCCGCAGGCACCCCCACGGCGAAGTCACCTACATCGTCGACCGCAACATCAACTACACCAACGTCTGCGTGACGTTGTGCAAGTTCTGCGCGTTCTACCGGCGCCCCGGTCACGACGAGGGTTACGACCACCCGCTCGAGCTGATCTACGAGAAGATCCGCGAGACGAAGGAGCTCGGTGGTGTCCAGATCCTGCTGCAAGGCGGTCACCACCCGGACTACGACATCGAGCGCTACGAGCGCCTGTTCTCCAGCATCAAGGCCAACGAACCGATCCACGTCCACGGCCTGTCGCCCTCCGAGATCCTGCACTGCTGCAACGTGAGCAAGCTGCCGTTGTCGCAAGTCGTCGAGCGCATGCGCGCGGCCGGCCTGGACAGCGTGCCCGGTGGCGGCGGTGAGATCCTGGTGGACCGCGTGCGCAAGCTGATCTCGCCGCTCAAGACCATGAGCGACGAGTGGCTCGGCGTCATGCGCGAGTGCCATCGCCAGGGCCTGCGCACCACGGCGACGATGATGTTCGGCCACGTGGAGACGCTCGAGGAGCGGGTCGAACACATGCGCCGCATCCGCGACCTGCAGGACGAGGCCGGCGGCTTCACGGCCTTCATCTCCTGGACCTTCCAGGCCCCCAACACCGAGATGACCGACACGCCCATGGTGGGCGGCTTCGACTACCTGCGCACCGCCGCGGTGTCGCGTCTCTTCATCGACAACATCGAGAACTTCCAGGCCAGCTTCGTGACCCAGGGGATCGACCTGGCCGGCGTCAGCCTGGCCTACGGCATGAATGACATGGGCTCGGTGATGATCGAGGAGAACGTCGTCTCGGCCGCCAACTGCGAGTGCCTGGCGAACATCGGCGAGTTGGAGAAGCAGATCCGCGCCGCCGGATTCGCGCCGCGCCGCCGCAACATGTTCTACGATCGCGTCGACGAGCAGGGTCAAGTGGCCCAACGCCATCACGACCCCTTCTGGATCGAGCGCAGCGGACACGCCGACGGGCGCCCCGCCGCCATCGAAGAACAGTTCGCCACGCTCCAAGCCGGCGCCTGACCCCACGCGCCGCGCGCCGCGCCTCAGGATCGGAAGCCACGATGACCGCCACCGACCTCGCCCTGCACGCCGGCGCCCACGCGCCCCTGGGCACGTCGCCATACCCGCTCTCGCCCTCCAACCCGGGCCCGGTGGAGGGGTTCCAGCCCTCGGTCGACGGCCTGCACGACCTGCCCGCCGACCTGCAGCCCATCCGCGACAAGGTCCTGCGCGGCGAGCGACTCGACCTGGACGACGGCCGCGCGCTGTTCGCCACGCCGGACCTGAACGGCCTGGGCGCGCTGGCCAACTACGTCAACGAGTGCCGCAACGGCAACCGCACCACGTTCACCTACAACCGCCACCTCAACTACACCAACAAGTGCGCCTACCGCTGCATGTTCTGCGCCTTCCGCCGCGACGGCGACGAGCACGACGCCGTCGTGATGGACATGGACTTCATCCGTCACAAGCTGCGCACCGAGTTCACCGACACCATGAAGGAGGTGCACGTCGTCGGCGGCATCAACGTCGACCTGCCGTACAGCTACTACCTCGACCTGTTGCGGACGATCAAGGACGAACGGCCCAACCTGCACGTCAAGGGCTTCACCATGATCGAGCTGGACCAGATCGCCGAACAGGCGGGCCGGCCGATCGAGGAGGTGCTCGAGGAGCTGAAGGCCGCCGGGCTGGACTCGTGCCCCGGAGGTGGCGCCGAGGTGCTCAGCAAGCGCGTGCACAAGAAGCTCTACAACGGCAAGCTGCCCCCCGAGCAGTGGCTGTCCACCGTGCGCAAGGCCCACGCGGCCGGGTTGCGCACCAACGCCACCATGCTCTTCGGGCACATCGAGACGACCGACGAGCGACTCGACCACATGCTCCAGATCCGCGCCGTGCAGGACGAGACCGGCGGCTTCATGCAGTACATCCCGCTGGTCTTCCACCCCGACAACACGCCGCTGCAGCGCCTGGGCAAGACCACCGGCACCGACGCGCTGCGCACCATCGCCGTCGGGCGGCTGATGCTCGACAACATGCCCCACGTGAAGGCCTACTGGGTCATGCTGGGCATCAAGATCGCCCAGATCGCCCTGCACTACGGGGCGGATGACATCGACGGCACCGTCGTGGAGGAACACATCACCCACGATGCCGGCGCCACCACGCCGCAGGGCCTGGCCACGACCCAGATCGCCGGGTTGATCGCCGAGACCGGTCGCCAGGCCGTGCTGCGCGACACGCTCTACCAAGACCTCAGCGTGATCTGAGGCCTCGCGCGGCCGCCATGCACTCCCATCCATCCAGGCCGCTCGTGCTCGCCACGGCCTGCGCGTTGCTGACCGGTTGCGCGTGGTTCGCGCCGCCGCCGCCGCCCGCGTACGCCGGCCCCGACGTCGTCACGCGGCTCGACCACTTCGTCGGCTCGCCGCTCTCCGGCCCGCGGGCTGTCCCTGGAGTCCACGCCGGCGCGGCGGCGGCAACAGCGCCTGACAGCGAGGCGGCGGGCGAGCCGTGGCTCACCGCTCAGGTGCAGGTCATCGCCTGCGAACGCATCCCCGAGGACTGGCTCACACCGGCCTCGACGGCGGCCACCCTGGTGGCCGCGCCCCACGCGCCGGTGCCGTTGCGCGCAGTCGCCGAGCTGACCCGCGGCGCCCGCTTCGGGGTGATCGACGACCGCGCGACCTTCGACGCACAACTCGAGGGCGGTGATCGGCACCGGGAACTGATGCACACCACGTCGCTCGTCCTGCCCGGGGTCACCACCTGCTTCGAACTCGTCTCCCGGGCGCCGACGGACGTGGCCCTCGACGGCACGCTGCTGCGACCCACGGCTGCGGTGCAGATCACCCGTTCGGCTGACACCCCCGAGCAAGACGAGGACGCCCGGGATGAACCCGCCGCGCGCCCCGTCGACGTGACCCTGCTCGTGTCCGTGCCGCAGACCGTGCCGCAGACCGTGCCGAACAACGCGCTCGACGACGCCGACGAGCAGCCGGCGCACCGCACGCTGCGGCACGAGTTCGCGTTGTGGCAGCCCGAACTGGAGCAGCTCCCCGCGTTGCTGGTCATCGCCCTGCCTTCACCATTCGCCCCGGCGAACGACCAGGCCGGCGACGTGCTCGTGGCGCTGATCGAGCTGTCACCGAGCAGCGCCGCGGCGCCGGATCTCGAACGACGTCTGGCCCGGGTGCGCGCCGACCTCGGCGAACACGCCCAACGTCTGGCCGCCGGCCCGGGCGGCCGGGGACCGCTGCCCGAGGTCGTCCGCGCCGTCGAGGCCCTGCTACTCCCCGAGAAGCGCCGCTTCGGGCTGGTCTACCTGGCGCACGAGACCGGGGCTCCGCTTGCGGCAGACGTCGCTCTCACCGGCGGCGATCACGCGCTCGAGCAACTGTGCACAGCGTTCCTCTCGGTGTGGGAGGCCGGTCGCTGGGAGGACGACGATCCCGAGACCCGGCCCATCGACCTGCTCGGCGCGGCGCTCGACCGCACCGCCTACCGCATGCTCGCGGGAGCACGGAGCGCCGGCACGCTGAGCCCCGCGCTGCACTCGGTGCTGCTGCGCCACGCGGGTGAAGTCGGACAGCACGCCGCGTTGGTCGAGGAGCTGATCGCGGACCGGCCCTCCCCGGTCGTCCTGCGGTCGCGGCTCGTCGACCAGAACCTCGCCTTCCTCGAGGACCACTCGCCCGCCGCCCGCGTGCGAGCCTACGACTGGCTGGCGCAACGCGACCTCGCCCCGCCGCACTACGATCCGCTGGCCCCCGCCGACGAACGACTCGCCGCCCTGCGAGCCGCGGCCGAGCGGGACGGGGCGACGCCATGAGCCCCGCCCCACCCCCCGACGCCGACCCGAACGCCGACCCGCCGCCGCCGACCAGCGGCGCCGCTCCCGCGTCGAGACCGAAGAGCACCACCACGGCACGCCCGCCCCGTTCCCTGCGGCGCAGGCTGCTGCGCGTGTCGCTGCTGATCGCGGTGCTGCTGCTGGCCGTGCGACTGATCGCGCTGCAGCTGCTGCCCGGCCTGGTCGCGCGCACCGCGGCCGACTACGGCCTCGAGTGCCACTACGAACGGCTCGATCTGACCCTGCTCTCGATCGACCTGGAGTTGTGGCACCTGGTCCTCGCCGAGCAGGACGCGGTCGGGACTCCGGACGTCCGCGTGGAGTACCTGCGCGCCGATGTGGGCGTGCTGGCCCTGCTCACCGGCCGCCTCGTCGTGCAGCGCATCGAGGCTGACGGCCTCGACGTCTCCCTGGTGCGTGGCGCCGACGGTGAGATCACCTTGTTGCAGCACATCGCCGCGGCCAGCGCGGCGCGAACCGGGAGCCCCACCACGGACACCGACGCTCCGGCCGACGCCGCTCCCGGCACGGAGGTCGAACGCGACCCGGGCGAAGCCGCCCCGCTCGACCTGCACTCGCCCATCGCCATCGACGCTCTGCGCCTCCAGCACATCGACCTGCGCTGGCGCGACGAGAGCGTATCGCCCCCCTTCGAGGCGCGCCTGCGGACCAACCTGCGCCTCTCCGACCTCTCCTCCGAGGACCGTTCGGCGCGCCTGGACCTGTCGATCCTGGCGGCCCCGCTGCTCGACGTGCTCAACGTCGAAGGCCGCGCCAGCACGCGGGACGGTGTGCTCGACCTCGACCTGCAACTCGGCGTGCGCGGCCTGCGGCCCCGAGCGGCGGCGGCCTATCTCGAGCCGCTCGGCATCGAGGCCCGGGCCGAGGAGCTCAGCTTCGCCTGCGGCCTGCGGCTACTCACCCGGCCGCCGACGACACCCGGCGCGCTGCTCGCCGGCGAACTCCACGTCAAGCCGCTGGTCGTCGGCCTGGGCACGAGCGAAGCGGCGGCGCTGGACGAACTGCACGTCGACATCGAGAGCCTGGGCCCCGCCGGCCTGGACCTGGGGCGCGTGCGGCTCGACGGCCTGCGCGCCACCGTCGCCACCACCGCCGAGGGTCGCCTGCGCATCGCCGGGGTCGAGCTGCCCCCGAGCGACGGCTCCACGCCGCCGCCCGAAGTGCCGGACGAGACCAGCGCACCCTTCTCGCTGCGCCTGGGCGAGGTCAGCATCGAGAACGTCGAGCTCGCCTCCATCGACGAGCGTTTCGAGCCACCCGCCCGATTGGAACTCGCGCTGGACTCCCTGGCCCTGCGCGACCTGGTGCTCCCCGGCGCACCGGGCGCCGCCCCGCCGTCCAGCACTCCCACGGCCACGTTCGACGCCCGGCTGCGGGCTCCGGGGATCGCGCAGCAGATCGTGATCATCGGCAGCGCCGCGCCGATGGGCGCCGAGTCGCACGCGGCACTGCAGATCACCGCCAGCGGCATCGCGCCCGTCGCGCTGCAACCCTGGCTGGAAGGCAGCGGGCTCCAGTGCACCCTCGACGAGGGCCTGCTCTCGGCCGGGATCGCCGCCCAGTGGTCGCGGGACGACGACGGGACGCTGCACGCGGGCCTGCAGTTCGAGGACTGGCAGCTCACCGACGGCGACGAGTTGCTCGCCCTCGAACGCCTGGCGATCGAGGACGCCGCCGTCGCAACGGATGGCGAGGTCCATCTGCCGCGCGTCGAACTGACCGGGCTGCGTCTTCCCGTGCGCAGCGAAGCCGGCGGTGCGGTCGAGCTGGCGGGCCTGCGCATCGGGCCGCCGCAAGCGCCCGACGACGATCACACCGAGCCCCGCAGCGCCACGCTCCAGCTCGACCTCGACATCGAGCAGCTGACCCTGCCTGCGGCAGAAGGCGGCCTGCCGACCGTGGAACGCGCGGTCCTCGCGCTGGGCATCCCCGGACTGCTCGACGAGTTGTCGCTCGACGCAGCTCTGGGTGCAGACGCCGACGGCGCCGTGCTGACCGCGCGGCTCGACGGCCGCGGCGTCCGCGGGCTCGACATCACCGAACGCTGGTACCCGCCGGTCGGCATCGCCGTCGCCGACGGACGACTCGGCCTGGACGTCGTCGGACACTGGGCGGCGAGCGACGAGGCCACCCACTTCGACCTGGCCCTGCGCGACCTCGCGTGGAGCGACGCCGCCGAACCCGACGCGCCCGCGCTGCTGGGCTGGAGCGGCTTGCAACTGCAGCCGGGCACGCTCGCGCCGGACGAGCAGCGGCTGGCGCTGCGACTGGACGAAGCACGCGTCGGCATCCGCCGCGATCCGGACGGTGACCTCGTCGTGGCCGGCTTCGCCCTGCCCTCAGCGGCCGCCGGCACCGAAGCAGGCCCCGCGCCCGGCGCCGCCCAAGCTCCCGAAGCTCCCGAAGCTCCCGAACCCGCCGACGGCTCGGCGCCCGCCGCGCGCTTCGTGCTGGATGGGCTCGACATCACAGACGCCCGGGTGGACTGGCAGGACGACGCGGTCACGCCCCCGGTGAGCACCTCGCTCGCGTGGGAGCTCGTGCTCGGGCAGCTGATCGTCGGTGACCCCGACGTGCCCACGGCGCCGACGTTCTCGCTGGACCTGTCGGTGCTCGACGGCGGCCCGCGCCTGGGATTCGAGGGCAGCGCATCGACGGACGGAGACAGCACCGACCTGCAACTGGCCCTGACCGGCACGGCCCTGCACGCCGGCCCGTTCGCGCCGTACATGCCCCCCGGTCTGGCGATCGCACTGCGTGACGGCCGACTCGCGGCGCAACTGCAAGCCCACCTGGCAGCGGTCCCCGAGGGCGGACAGCAACTCGAGTTCACGCTCTCGGATCTCGACCTGCGCGAAGCCGGCGCCGACGACCCCCTGCTGGCCGTCGAGCAACTCCATCTCGGCGCCCCGCGAATCGACCCCGACGGCCCCCACTACGACGTCCGGGAGCTGGCCCTGCGCGGCGTGCAGGCGGCGCTGGAGCGCACGCCGGCAGGCGCCCTCTCGCTGCTCGGCATCAGCTTGTCACCCGACGTCGACGAGGGCACGCACCCCGTTCCCGAGGCGCTCCCGGCACCCCCGGTGCCCGTCGCCGCAGGCCGTCGCGCGAGCCCGGAGCGAGTCCCCGAGGTGCACGTCGAACACATCGAGCTGGGCATCGACCGGCTCGCCTTCCGCGATCGCAGCGGCGCCGACGCCGAGCCCCTCGTGGTGCGCTCACTGCGCCTGGTCAACTCGGCACCGCTCGTGCTCCGGGCCGACGCGCCGGAGTCGAGTCCGCCGATGACGCTGCAGCTCTCGGGTGGCGTGGACGGCGTGGTCGAGTCGCTCGCGCTGGAGACCGAGCTGTCGCCCTTCGCGATCTCACCCAGCGCACGCCTGACCCTCGATGTACGCGGAGTCCAGGGCGCTCCACTGCTCGACGCCAGCCCGGATCTGGCCGCGTGGCTCGACCCGTCGGAGATCGTCGACGGTCGACTGCAATTGCAGGCCAGTGCAACGATCTCCGGTCGCCGTCGCCACGCCATGGCCTTCGAGCTGTCGAGCGGCGTGGGCGCCGAACTCGAGCTGCAGGACCTCTCGTGGGCCCCCGCTGACGGGCAGCCCTGGGCCGGCCTGGACGGCTTGCGCGTCGAGGTCACGCGCATCGTGCCCGGCTCGGGCGACGTGCACCTGCGGTCGATCGAGATCACGGGACCCCAGGCGCGCATCGAACAGACGCCCGAGGGCCTGCGCGCCCTGGGCCTGCTCTTCAAGCCGGCGCAGGACGAAGTCCCCGGACCGGCGCCCGCGCAAGCGCCGACCGCCGTCGCGCCCGAGCCCCCGGCACCCCTGCCCGCAGCGACGACACCCGAGCCCGCGCCGGCAGCGGAGATCCGCATCGACATGCTCCTGGCGAGCGGCATCGACGTGCGCTTCGAGGACACGTCGACCGTGCCACCCCTGCGCGTCGCCCTGACCGGCCTCGACGCCGAGCTGGCGGACTTCACCACGCGCGCGTTCACCGAGCCCCGACCGCTGCGCTTCGACCTGCTGCTGCAAGCGGGCCCCTGGAGCGAGGTGCTCCCCGTGATGGCAGCGACCGAGGACCAGCCGCGGCCCGGCGCGCTGCAACGACTCATGGGCGCCCTGCCGGGCACGTCGTTGTTCGAGGACGGAGAGGATGGCCCCGCGGCGCTCGAGGGTGCCTTGTTCGACGAGCTCGAAGCCTCGGGCACGCTGACCCTCGCACCAGCACTCCAGGGCCGCACCCGCACGACGCTGCGCTCGCTGGACATGACCGGACTCGCCGGGCCCGCGGCGGCTTCGGGCGTCAACCTGCGCGGCGGCCTGCTCGACGCCAACCTCGACCTGCACTTCACCGATGACGGCGCGCTCGACGGCGACACGCTGGTCACGTTCACCGATCTCGACGTCTCCGAGCCGGCCAACGGACCGATCGAGCGCTACCTGCGTCTGCCCACCCCGCTCGGCCCGGTGCTCTTCGTGCTGCGTGACGAGCAGGGCGTGATCAAGGTCCCGCTGGACTTCCAGGTCGCCCCGGGGGGCCTGTCCTACACGGAGGTGACGACCGTCGTGCTCACCGCCCTGGGCAACCTGATCGTCGACGCGATCGCCAACTCGCCCTTCCGCGTGGCCGGAGCGATCACCGACGTGGCCGGCAACGTGGGCGACATCGCCGGCGGGATGAGCGAACTCGTCGGCCTCGACCAGCTCGCCGAGGCGACGCGCCTGGGCGACCTGGCCGGCAGCGGCCTGGACGTCCTGACCAACCTGCCGGGCGTGTCGAGCCTGTTCGGCAACCAGGCCACGGTGGTCGTGGACGCGATCGACTTCGCCCCGGCCGATGTGCTGCCCACGCGCGATGCCAGCGCCGAGCTGGCCCGGCTGGGTGCCCTGCTGCGCGACGACGAGAGCCTCGCCGTGCGCCTCGCGCACGAGTTCGGACGCCAGGACATCCTCACCGCCGAGCGACGCGCCAACCCGCCTCCCGCGGCAGCCCGTGCCCTGGGCGAACGCTTGCGTGCCGAGAAGCACGCGCTGCAGGAGGCACGTCGTTCGATCGCCGCCGAGCTGCGCGCCACCCTGGCCGCCCGGCTGCACACCGAAGCCGAGGCCGTGTCACGGCGCCTGACGGCACTCGACGACGAGCTGGGTCGTACCGAGCAGGCGCTCGACTACACCCTCGACCTGCTGCGCCCGGGCGCCGAACACCAGGCCCGACGTCGAACCCGTGCGGCCTCGCTGGAGATCGCCGCCCAACGCCTCGAGCAGGTGCAGACCGCCCTCGTAGCGGTCGCCGGCCCGGAGTGCACGGACCGCATCCGCGTCTCGCGCCCACGCTTCGGCGCAGCGACCCTCGAACACGGCGGGCGCGTGGCGATCGGGTTGCAGACCCACCCGGGCGCCGACACGAGCTGGTGGGGTACCGTCGCCGGCTGGTTCGGTTCGGTCTTCGATGGCCTGACCGGGTGGTTCTCCCCCAGCGAGGAAAGCGAGCGATGAGCCCGGCGAACTGGAACGTGTACCTGTCGGGCGAGATCCACACCGATTGGCGCGAACGCATCGCCGCCGACGTGGCCCAGCAGCAGCTGCCCGTGACGCTGCTCGCACCGGTCACCGATCACGCCGCCAGCGACAGCTGCGGTGTGACCATCCTGGGCGACGAGGCGACGGCGTTCTGGACCGATCACAAGGGCGCCAAGCTCAATGCCATCCGCACGCGCACGCTGATCGACCGAGCCGACATCGTCGTGGTGCGCTTCGGCGACAAGTACCGGCAGTGGAACGCAGCCTTCGATGCCGGGTGGGCAGCCGCCCGGGGCAAGCCGCTGATCGTCGTGCACGACGCAGCGCTGACGCATGCTCTCAAGGAGGTCGACGCAGCCGCGCTCGCGGTCGCCGAGACTCCCGAGCAGGTGGTGGCCGTGCTCGCGTACGCGATCACGGGTCGCCCCGCCTGACCAGGGGGCGCCCAGGCCCTCTGTCCGGCCTCGCGAAAACCCGGCGCTCCGGGGTCCTCTACGCGTCGATCTCGGTGACAATGGCCGGGCGGTCCCGGTTCCATTGATTGGGAGGGCTCGTGGCGGGACCGCCGGGCTCCCGCACTCCAGCGATCGAATCGAAAGGACTCACAGCATGAACGCGTGCCTCACCGTCCCATCGACAGCACTCGGACGCTCGCGCGGCCCGGGGCTCACCAGGCGAGCCGGCGTGCTCGCGTCCTCCCTCGCCCTGGCGCTCTGCGCCACGTCGGCCGATGCCCAGGAGCGCAGCCTGTTCGACGACACGCTGCTCGAGCACCTGGACGATCTCTCGTCGCCCGAGTTCGAGGCCAAGCCGGACATCTCCAACAACCTGCGCACCTTGCTCTACGCGTCGGCACAACCGGGCGGCTCGGGCTCGCTCGACCTGTGGCAGGCGGAGCGCGCTGACCAGGACAGCCCGTTCGGCACGCCGGTCAACGTGACCGAACTCAACACGATCGAACGCGACCACACCCCCACCACGAACGCCGACGGCACGATCATCGTGTACTCGTCCAGCCGCGTCGGCGGCTTGGGCACGGACGACGCCTGGATGGCGACGCGCGCCGGCAGCGGCGACCCCTGGGGCGCGCCGGTCAACCTGGCGATCCTCAACTCCGACAAGCGCGACATGGGCTTCACCATGACGCCCGACGGGTTGTGCCTGTACTACACCAGCAACCGCGGGACGGCGGGTGGACCGAAGGAGGGGACCTTCGACCTGTTCATGTCGACGCGCCCGGACGTGGCCTCGCCCTGGGGTGCACCCACGGCCATCGACGAGCTCAACACGGAGTTCAACGACAAGTTCCCGTCGGTCACCGGTGACAACCTGACCATGTACTTCGCGTCCGACCGGCCGGGCAGCGTGCTCGACGGCGTCGGAGCTCCCAGCCTCGACCTCTGGGTGGCCATGCGCGCCGACACCGCCTCGCCCTGGAGCGTGGTGGAGAACGTGTTCGAGCTCAACACGGAGTACAGCGAGTACCTGATGTCGGTCGCCGACGACCACAGCGAGATGTTCTTCGTCTCCGATCGGCCGGAGTCGCTGGGTTCGTTCGACCTGTTCCGCACCACGGCCGTGCCGAGCATCGCTCGCTACGGCGAGGGGACGGCGGGCGTGTTCGACATCCCGCGCCTGCGCACCCTGGGCGGCGCCCCCGTGCTGGGCAACGAGGACTTCGCCTTCGAGATCACGCGCATGTCCCCGGACGACGACGCGGTGATCCTGTTCGGGATCGACAGCGGACCGGGCCCGCTGCTGGTCTCGACCGTCGATCCGTTCGTGAGCTTCCAGTTCCAGACCGCCGGCGGCGGCAACCCGCCCGCGGGCCAACCCCGCGTGGTGCCGGTGGACCTGCGCCTCGACGCCTCGCTCACCGGCCTGTTGTTCTTCGTGCAGGCGGTGATCCTGGACGAAGACGGCGACGGCCTGATCGGCAACACGATCATCGCCGCCACGCCGGGCGTGCGCGGCGAGCTGCTCGCGCCGTAGACAGACGGACGAGAACCCAAGACGGACTGACGCGAGGCGGCGTGCCGCGAGGAACGCCGCGAGCCTCTCACCAGGCTTCACCCGAGGGCGGGACACCACGGTGTCTCGCCCTCGTTCGTCGTCAGCGGGTTCGTCGTCAGCGGGCGAAGGACTCGGTGACGATCGCGATCACGAGCACGCCCGCGCGCGACACGTCGGAACGGGCGGCCCGGCTCAGAAGCCGTCGTCGAGCAACACGAGCGCCGACGACGAGCCGAAGAACTTGAACGAGTCGCTGGCCACGAAGCCCGAGCCCAGGTAGAGCACGACCGACTCGAAGCCCGGCCCGAGTTCGGGCACGGTGGCGGGGATCGTCACGCTGCCTCCCGACGGGATCGCGAACGCTCCGGGGAACGGCACGCTGTTCTGCAGCAGGAACGTGCCGCGCAGCCCGGGCACGATCTGGTGTTCCTGGGCGACGGCCCACCACAGGAACGCGCTGTCGCCGGGCTCGCCGGTGAAGGTGATCGAGATCGTCTCGCCTTCGCGCACCGGGCTGTTGACCTCCAGCCCGCGCGCCGCACCGGGGAGGCTCGTGACCACGGGCGCGCCGGGGGGCGTGATGGCCATGGCCAGGCCCGGAGTCCCGTCGGCACAACCGGCGCCACCGCTCCCGGCGCCGCCCGGAGCGAAGCTGCTGTCGAGGACGAAGACCTGCGAGTCGGCGCCGAACAGGCTGGGGCGACTGGACAGGCCGGGCCCGCCGTCACCGCCGTCGGTGCAGCCGTGCGGCGGGTCGGGTTCCAGACCGTCGCCACCATCGCCACCGAGGAAGCTGCTGCCGCCGAGGAACACCACGTCGTTGCCGCCCGAGGCGTAGGCGCCCGGACCGTCGCTTCCGGGCTGGGGCACCATCAGCTTGGCGTCCACGAAGCCGTCGGCACCGCGTCCTCCGTTGGCTGTCGTGTCGAGCACGATCACCTGGGAGTCGGAGGAGTTCAGGCCGGAGATGGGTCGATCGGTCTCCACCGTGCAGCGGATCCAGGCCACCGACTCGCTGGCGGTCACCACGCCGCGCTGGGCGTCGCAGTCCTCGATCCAGACCGGCGCCAGGGACGTGCGCACGTCGAACAGGCTGTTCGCCAGGGGCTGCTCGGACTGCACCTCGAGGTTCCGGAACAGGGTCGCGTCGGCGCTCGTCTGCGACAGCAGCAGGACCGAGCCGGTGATGCGCACGTCGGCGCCCACGTCACCCACGACGTGCAGCGCCTTGGCCTCCACGGTGAAGCCGGCGTACGAGCCCGACTTGACCAGGATCGTGTCGAGGTCCGCGGCCGCCGTCACCGCCGCACCGATGTCGGTGAAGTCCACGCCCGGCCCCCCGTCGTCATCGACGACCCACACGACCCCTTGAGCGGCGACCGGGCACGCCCAACCGAGCGTCACGGCGACCACGAGCAACAGGCGGTTGGGGATCGACATCGGGCCATCTCCGGGATGCCGCGCGGCGACTCCGAACGTGGCGGAACGGCGCGGCGAGGGTGACTCGTTCCGGGTCGAGCCGAGCATATCACGGGGTCCTCAGCCGCCCGGGGGAGGGGTGACCGGGCGCGCGCCGGGCATGTCGCCGGCGAACACCAGTCGCCGACGATCACCACGCGCTCATGGCCACCGGAACATCACCGCAGGCGCGCGGGTGATGTCACGCGACGCTGCGCGAACTCGTCTCAGCGCGAGCTCCGCCTCAGCGGGAGTACACGGGCAGCGGGAACTCGGCGTGGAAGTCGACGCCCGGCACCTCCGAGTCGACGACCAGTTCCCAGTAGCGCAGCGGCTGTTCGCTCAACCCGGTGACCCACTCGGGACGATCGGGCAGTTCGAACGCGATCGGCGCCTCGCTCGACGTGGGCAGCGACGTGAGCCGCTGCTCCTGCCTGAACAACTCGTAGCACACGTGCTGCACGCTCCGGTTGCTGCCCGAGCCACGCTGCTCGAAGCGCTCTTCGACGAAGCGCAGGGTGACGCGCAGCTCGGCATGACGGTGCGGGGCGAAGCCCACCTCCAGACGCTCGCCCATGAAGAACGGGAAGCGCCCGAAGCTCAGGTGCGCCCGCCCGTGACGCAATCGCGGTTCAACACGCCGCGCACGCCGGACGCCCCGACCATCGCGCCGGCCAGGGTGAACGCCACGCCGATGCAGCCGATGACCCACAGCGGCGCGTTGGCCTTGCTCGGCAACGGCAAGGCGCCGAACCCCACGAGGGCGAAGTAGGTTCCGATGAGCACGAACGGGACACCCATGAACACGGCCGAGGCGCGATAGGCCGTGACGTGACTCCAGGTGCGCTCCTTGGAGATCCGTTCAGCGCCCGGAGGCGGGCCCGACAGCGGATCGCGCGCCGTGCTCGACGGCGCCGGGGAGGCGGACGTCGCCTGGGGATCGGGTGTGCTCGTCGACGGGTTCATGGCACACCTATCGGGACGCCGCCCGCGGCGACGTGAGCCCGAGCCCCCGACCGTGTCCGCGCGAGCACGCTCGGTTAAGCTCTGCGCGCCCTTCCCCCTGCATCGACCGCGGAGCACGGCATGGCTCGACGTCCCGGCACACACCGGCTCGGCACACCGCACGACGCCCCGCAGCACGGCGCGCCGCAGCCCGGCACCCCACGGCCCGGCGCCCCGCAGCACGGCAGCCCACCGCACGGCAGCCCACGGAGCGGGGCCCCACAGCTCGGCATGCCGCGGCCCGGGACGTGGTCGCCCCCCGGTCCCCGCCGACGACGGGGCCTTGCCGTCGCGCTCGCACCCATCGCCTGCGCGCTGCTGCTCGGCGCGTGCCGGTCGCCCGGCGATCACGACGGCGCCCCGGGCAGCGCGCTGCTGACGCCCGGGTCCACCGCCGCGCTGCCCCCCATCGCCGAGGTGACGGCGGGCGCGGAGCGGCGCGAGGGCCTGTTCGTCACC
Organism: Planctomycetota bacterium; assembly: GCA_029259695.1. GTDB lineage: Bacteria > Planctomycetota > B15-G4 > B15-G4 > B15-G4 > OFTM49. The sequence continues at coordinate 32,580 of JAJDEQ010000116.1, read as the reverse complement.
TACCTGGATGCGGGCGCGGGCAAGCTGTGGCTCGAACTGCCGCCGCCGACCGGCGCACGCGGAGAGTGCGGACGTTGCCTGTACGTGGAGGCCCTGCAGACGGGATTGGGCAGCAATCCGGTGGGTCTCGACCGGGGCCAGCTGGGGCCGGCGCGAGCCGTCGTCTGGCGCCGCGTGGGACAGCGCGTGTTGCTCGAACAGCCCAACCTGCGCTACCGCGCGCTCACCGACGATCGCGACGAAGTGCGCGCCACCGAGGAGTCCTTCGCCCGCTCCGTGCTGTGGGGTGCCGACATCGCGGCGGCCGAAGCGGACGGCCGCTCGCTGGTGGACCTGACCCCGTTCGTCGTGCGCGACGCCCACGACGTGGCCGGCACGCTGGCCCGCGCCGAGCAGGGGAGCTTCCAGCTCGATCCGCAGCGCTCGGTGCTCGAGCCCGCCGCCTGCCTGGCGTTCCCCGACAACCTCGAACTGCAGGCCAGCCTGACCTTCGCCGGTGACAGCCCGGGCCCGCACGTGGTCGACACCGCTCCGGAACCCACCGCGATCACGCTGCGCCAACACCACTCCCTCGTGCGCCTGCCCGATGACGGCTACCGCCCCCGCCCCCTCGACCCGCGCGCCGGCGCCTTCGGCATCCACTTCGCCGACCACGCCGCCCCGCTGGGGCGTCCGCTGGACACGGCGTGGGCTCAGCGCCATCGCCTGCAGAAGACCGACCCGCTCGCCGCCCGCTCCCCGGTCGTCGAACCGATCGTGTACTACCTCGATCGCGGCACGCCCGAACCGGTGCGCTCGGCCCTGCTCGACGGCGCGCGCTGGTGGACCGAAGCCTTCGCCGCCGCCGGCTTCGTCGATGCGTTCCGGGTGGAGCTCATGCCGGTCGACGCCCACCCGCTGGACGTGCGCTACAACGTGATCCAGTGGGTCCACCGCAGCACGCGCGGCTGGTCCTACGGGGGCAGCGTGACCGACCCGCGCACGGGCGAGATCATCAAGGGCCACGTGAGCCTGGGCTCGTTGCGCGTGCGCCAGGATCAACTCCTGTTCGAGGGCCTGCTGGGCGTGGCCGACACGGGCAGCGGTCGTGCCGACGACCCGCTGCAACTCGCCCTGGCACGCCTGCGCCAGCTCTCGGCCCACGAGGTGGGACACACCCTCGGCCTGGCCCACAACTTCGCCGCCAGCACCTACGGCGGACGCGCCTCGGTCATGGACTACCCGGCGCCGCTGATCACCGTCGAGGGCGACGCACTCGACGTGTCGAACGCCTACGCCGTGGGTCTGGGCACCTGGGACCTGCACGCCGTCCGTCACCTCTACACCGAGTTCGCCCCGGACGTCGACGCGGCCGCAGCACTCGACCGGATGGTGGCCACCGCCGCCGAACGCGGCCTGGCCTACCTGTCGGACGAGGACGCGCGGCCCCCCGGCGCCGCCCACCCGCGCGCGAACCTGTGGGACAACGGCGCCGACCCGGTGGACGGCCTGGAGCAGGCGCTGGCCGTACGTCGCCTCGCCATCAACCGCTTCGGCGCACACAACCTGGCCCCCGGCCGGGCCACCGCCCGGTTGCACGAGGTCTTCGCGCCGGTCTACTTCCACCACCGCTACCAGCTCGACGCGGCGCTCAAGCTGATCGGCGGCATGGAGTACGAGTACACCCTCAACGGGGACGGACGCCCCGGCGCCACGCCGGTGGACGCAGCCCGACAGCTGCGAGCCCTCGACGCCGTCCTCGCCCTGCTCGATCCGGCACAGCTCGACATCCCCGAAGACGTGCTGCAGCTGCTCGTGCCGCGTCCGCCCGGCGTTCCCGGCGGCCGCGAACTCATGGGCGGCCGCAGCGCGCCGGCGTTCGACGCCCAGGAGGCGGCACGCACGGCGTCGCGCGCGGTCGTGGCAGGCCTGCTCCAACCGGAGCGCTGCAACCGGCTGGTCGACTTCGCGCGCCGGGACGCGACGCAGCCCGGCCTGCACCACGTGATCGACGAGCTGTGGCAGCGCGCCTGGTCCCCGATCGCGGATCCGCAGCGCGAACTGCCGCCGCGCCGCACCCTGCCGATCGCCTTGGGAATCCAGCGCATCGTCGTGGACGGCTTCGTGCAACTCATGGACGACCCCCGGGCGACGCCCGAGGTGCGCGCCCAGGTCGGCCTGCGGCTGCACGCTCTCGCCGCGGACATCTCGGCCCTGCGACTCGAGGCCACGGACGACGACAGCGGGCGCGTGCTCCAAGCACACGTGCTGCAACTCGGGGACGACGTGCGCCGCACGCTGGAACGTCGAGCGCTGCACCAGCTGCCCCCCGACCGGCCCGCCGCGCCCCCGCCCGGCAGTCCCATCGGCACGCCCGGCGCGCCCGCCCTCGGTGCGTGCAGCTGGTCACCGCCGGGCTGAAGCCGCAACGCCTGCGTCAGCGCGACCCCACGGAGCGGATGCGGTCGCTGCGCAACCGATCCCGGTCGTCGAACACCAGCCGCGTGGCACCGAGCACGATGCCCACGGTCCCCAGCGCCACACCGCCGGCGATCACGAACAGGATCATGATCTGGTAACGGGCCGCCCCGGCCGGGTCCTGCCCCGCCAGGATCTGTCCGGTCATCATGCCCGGGATCGAGACCACGCCCGCGGCCGCCATGGCATTGAGGATCGGGATCAGCCCGGTGGAGACGGCCCGGCGCACCACGTCTCGCGACGCTTCGGCGCGGGTCGCGCCGTGGGCCAGCAGCATCTCCACCCGCTCACGCTCGGTGGCGAATCCCGCGAGCGTCGTCTCCAGCCCCAGCGAGATGCCGTTGAGCGTGTTGCCCAGCACCATGCCCAGCACGGGCACGATGTACTGGGGGCGCCACCACGGCTGCACGTCCACGATGAACAGCACCGCGTAGAACGTGACGGTGAAGGAACTCACCAGCATCACGGCCATGCTCAAGGCGTGCAGGCCCGCCACCCGGTGGGTCGTGCGCCGCGCCGCCTCGACCCCGGCCAGCACGGCCATGGCCACCATCAGTCCCAGCACCACCGTCGGGCCCTGCAGCGCGAAGACCCACTGCAGGACGAGACCCAGCAGGAGCAGTTGCACGAAAGCGCGCACGGCGCCCAGCAGCAGCCGGCGCTCGAGGCCCAGCTGCAGGGCGACGCTGGCCGCCGCATTGAGCAGGATCAGCGCCCCAGCCAGGGCGAGTTGACCCGGGCCGAGGGGCAGCACGCCGTCGCTCACGCGTCACCGTCCCGTCGGGGCATGCGCACCACCCGCGCGCCGAGCCGTTCAGCCAGGGCGGGATCGTGCGCGGCCCAGAACACGGCCCGCTCGTCTCCGACCCAGGCGGTGATGGCCGCTTCCCAGAGCCGGGCCGCATCGGGATCGAGGGCCGAGGTGGCCTCGTCGAGCAGCAGCACATCGGCGTCGCTGGTCAACGCCCGGTGCAGTGCCAGGGCCTGGGACTCGCCGCCCGAGAGCCGGGACGTGTCGGCGTCGGGCTCCAGACGCGGGCTGTCCGGCAGGTCGTCTCGGCGGCCTCCGCCGCTCGCCGTCCCACTCTGCGGGGACTCGCCGCCCTGGAGGGACTCGCGACTCTGCGGGAACTCGCCACCCCGCGACGCCGCCCCGCGCGACCCGGCGTCGCGCACGGGGCTTGCGCCGGCCGCGCGCTGACGTAGCCCGGCGACCCGCTCCAGGTTCTCGCTGACGCTCCCGGGCAGGCGCACCCCCCCGGGGTGCACGTAGAGCACGCGCGCCCTCCAGGCCGGCGGCGCGAAGTCCCCGATCGGTTGTCCATCCAGCTCCAGCTCGCCCGCATCGCGCGGATCGAGGTCGGCCAGAGCGCGCAACAGCAGCGACTTGCCCGACCCGCTGGGACCGGTCAGGACCACGATCTCCCCGCGCTGCAGGTCCACCCCGACACCGCCCAACCACGGCCGGCGAATCAATCCGCGACAGGCGAGCAAGGGCAACGGCGATCCTCTCCGGAGGGCGACGGGACGCAGGCTAGCAGCAACGTCGACGGCGACTCCAGCCCCCGCCGCCAGGCTGCCCCGGGCCGATCGACGGACCGAGCCCCCTCCAGCCCGGCGCCGGGTGCATCCGATGAGGGCCGGATGGACGCCTCGCTGCACGCTCCCCGCGCCGGTGTCGTTGGCGGCGGCATGATGGGACTGGCCGTGGCCCGGGAACTCACCGGCCGCGGCTGGCAGGTGCAGCTGTTCGACGGGGCGGCGGACCTCGGTGGCCTGACGGCCAGCGTCGACTACGGCCCCTTCACCTGGGACCGCTTCTACCACTGCGTGCTCCAGACCGACACGGCGCTGCTCGACCTGCTCGACGTGATCGGGTTGGGAGCGGCGCTGCGCTGGGAGCGCACGACGTCGGGCTTCTACCACCAGGGCCGCACCTACTCGCTGGGCAGCGTCGCCGAGTTCCTGCGCTTCGCCCCGCTCCGGTTCCACGATCGCCTGCGTCTCGGGGCGTTCATCGCCGCCTGCGGCCGGGTGTTCGACGGTGACGCCCTGGAGCAGGTGAGTTGTCGCGACGTCCTGCGCCGCTGGTGCGGTGAGCGCGTGTGGAACGTCGTCTGGCGCCCGCTGCTGCGAGCCAAGCTCGGGCCGGCAGCCGACTCGATCTCGGCCCGCTTCATCTGGGACACCATCAACCGGCTCAACTCGGCCCGCAGCGGGATCCGGAAGCAGGAGTCCATCGGCTACGTGGCCGGCGGATACGGGCGCGTCCTGGACGCCCTCGGCGACCATCTGCGCCGGCGTGGCGTGGGCTTGCACACCAACGCGCATGTCCATGCCGTGCGAGGTGAGGCCCGGGGCGGCGCCACGCTGGTCACCGAGGACGGGCCGGTCGACTTCGATCACGTGTTCGTCACGGCCAACAACCACGCCGCGGCGCGCATGCTGGAAGCCGAAGGTGAGTTCGCGGCGCGTCTCGGAGGCGTCGAGTTCATGGGCGTGGTCGTCGGCGGGGCCGTGCTGCGCCGCGCGCTGAGCCCGCACTACATCCTCAACGTCTCCGACCCGTCGATCGAGCTGACCGGACTGATCGGCACCAGCAACCTCGTGCGCGACGGCAGCTTCGCGCCCTACCACCTCTACTACCTCCCGCGCTACCTGGTGCAGGCCGACCCCGACTGGCAGCGCGACGAGGCTGCCTGGCGCGCGTTCTTCATGGACCAACTGCAGAAGCTGGCGCCCGACCTGGACCCGGCGGACGTGGTCTCGCTGCAGGTCTCGTCGGCGCGCCACGTGCAGCCGGTGCTGGACTGCGGCTACCGCGAGCGCATGCCCGGGCTCGCCACTCCCCGACCCAACGTCTGGCTGGTGAACACGAGCCAGTGTTTCCAAGGCCCGGTCAACGTCGATCTGGTGCTGCGCCACGCGCGCAACGCCCTCGACGAACTGGCACCGCGGCTCTCGCTCCCCGCTCCGGCACTCACGACATGACCGCACTCGCCGTCGTCTACGGAACGCGCCCCGAGATCACCAAGCTCAGCCCCCTGGTGCAGCTCGGCCTGCGGGGAGACATCGAGCTGGTCACCATCGCCACCGGACAGCACGTGTCGCCGGAACTGGTGGACTGCATCACATCCGACCTGCAGCTACCGCCACCCGACCACTGTCTCGCCGGGCGCCACGAGGAACCCGCCGTCGCCGTGGCGCACATGATCGAACAGGTCTCCGACGTGCTGGCGGACCTGCCCGAGCACACCGTCGTGGTGCACGGCGACACGAACTCCACCCTGGCCGGGGCCCTGGCCGCCAACAAGCTGGGCCGGCGCCTGGTCCACGTGGAGGCGGGCCTGCGGTCGTACGACCGGCGCATGCCGGAGGAGGTGAACCGCGTCCTCGTGGACCACATGGCGGACGTGTTGTTCTCGCCGACGGCGATCCAGACCTCGATCCTGGAACAGGAAGGCGTGGCCAGCGAGCGGATCCACGAGGTGGGCAACACGGTCGCCGACCTGGTGCGCGCCCAGCGTGAACGCATGCCCTGCCCCGACGCCACCGCCCGGCGCCATGGCCTGCAGCCCGGACGCTACGCCGTGCTGACCCTGCACCGACCCGAGAACGTCGACACGCCCGAGGTGCTGGCGAGCATCCTGACCGGGGTGCAACAGGCCGCCGAGACGGCCGACATGGACGTGCTCTGGCCGATCCACCCGCGCGCCTCCCGCAACCTGCCGGCCGGGCTGCCGGAGCGCATCCACACCACCCGGCCCGTCGGCCCGCTGGACATGCTCGCGCTGCAGCAGGGCTCCCGCGTGGTGCTCACCGACTCGGGCGGCCTGCAGGAAGAGGCGGCGATCCTGGGCGTGCCCTGCGTGACCCTGCGCACGAGCACCGAGCGTCCCGAGACCGTCGAACGGGGCGCCAACGCCCTGGCCGGCGTGCAGGCCGAGGGCATCGAGGAGGCCATCGGCGCCATGCTCGACCGGCCCCGGGACTGGGAGCACCCCTACGGCGACGGGGCCACCGCCGAGCGCATCGTGGACGTGCTCTCGCAGCTTGCCTGAGGCCCCGGGCGGACCCCGATCGCGGCGCGACGCGGCATCACGGTGATGTCCGCTGTCCGTACCGCGTGATCACGCCCGCCCGCCGGGGCGGGGCGACGGCCGTCAGTCCGTGGCCTTGATCACCACCACGGTGCGGTCGTCGGCCTGGGACTCGTTGCCCGCCGCGTAGCGCGCCGCTCCCTGCACGAGCTCGTCGGCGATGGCCTGGGCGCCCCCCGGTGCCAGCTCCTGCAACTGGCGTGACAGTCGCGAGCTGCCGAACATGGCACCCGACCGGTCGCGCCCCTCGGCCAGGCCATCCGAGCACAACACGAGCAGCTCGCCCGGCGCCAGCTCGACCGTGCGCGTGCCGTAACGGGTCCCCGGTTCGATGCCCAGGGCCAGGCCGTCGAGCGGGAGCTGCTCCACCCGGTCGGAGCGCACCACGTAGGGCGCGGGCAGGCCGCCGTTGGAGATGCGCACCTTGCCCCCCGCGTCGAGCAGGGCGAAGGCCATGGCCAGGAAGCGGTCGTCGAGGCCCGCCTTGCAGAGCTGCTCGTTCAAGCGGGACAACATCGCATCCGGCTCACACAGCTGCTCGACGACGTGGCCGCGCAGCATGCCCACCGAGAGCGAGCCGTACAGGGCCGCCGGCGTGGCCTTGCCGGCCACGTCGCCCACCGCCACGGCGACGCGGCCGTCCGGGTAGGTCAGGAAGTCGTAGAAGTCACCCCCCAGGGTGCGCGCGGGCACGTAGGCGAAACCCAGGTCGAAGCCACTCACGGCCGGCGCGCGGTCCGGCAGCAGGGCCTTCTGGACCTCCCGGGCCACGGCGAGGTCGGCCGAGAGCCGGCGCTGCCCCTCCGAGACCTGCTCGTACAGCCGGGCGTTCTCCAGCGCCACGGCGATGCGTGAGCCCAACGAGGCGAGCATCTGCTCGTGCTCCTCGGTGAAGGCGTCGTAGTCGTTGCTCTCGAGGTCGAGCACGCCGACCAGGCGATCGCGGGCGAGCAGCGGCACGGCCAGCTCCGAACGCACGTCCACCTCGGCCTGCGTCAGGTAGACGTAGCGCGGGTCCCGCGCCACGTTGCCCACGCGCTGCGGACGCCGGGCCGCGGCCGCGCTGCCCGAGATGCCGTAGCCCAGCGGGAAACCGTCCTTGGCGTCCAGGTCGAAGCGCTCGTCGAAGCGCTTCGAGAACGCGGTCTCGAGCACCTCCCGACGGTCGTTCCAGAGCATGACGCAGAAGAACTGGCAGTTGATCAGGGACTGCACCCGGTCGGCGACCTTCTCCAGCACCTCGTCGATGCGCAGGGTCGAACTCAGGTCGTCGGTGGTCTCGACCAACAGGCGCATCCAGGCGAGCTGGCGCTCCCCCGCGTCCGTCGCCAGCTCGTCACCGACCATCAGACCTCCATGGCCCTGGCCCGCGGCGTTCTCCGCCGGCCCTCCGTCGATCATCGCCGATTCCAACACGTCGTTCCCATCCGCTCGTTGATCCGGGCCGGGGCCTTGCTCCCGGAGGCCACCTGGCCTCCGTCGACAGCGCAAAGCAGAGCCCCATGCCGAACGCCGTGGCATAGCACAGCAGCCGCTCTCGCACGCACGCATGCGTGAGAAAGATTCGACCAGAGCGGCAGGTGACTTGCGCGCCGGCGCCGGCCCGTCGGTCGCACCTGGGGGCCGGGGCGTAGCGGGCGCCGGTCAGGGCAACACGAATTCCAGCCGGCGCTGGTCGAGGGTCCGGTCGGACGAGTCGTGTGCCGTCACGTGCAGGCTGCCACCGACCTGGCCGAGGTGCTCCAGGATCGCTGCCGCCAACGGCGCCGTGGCGACCAGCCGTCGCGACGCCCCGCCCCCCAGCACGCCGCGGGACTCACTGGAGAACAGGGTCACGTGACCGGCGCGGAGCTGCAGCTCGAGCCGGTAGGGCCGTGGCTCGGCGTCGAGGTTCTCCAGGGTGGCGGCCAGGGCGAGCCCGCCCGGGACCACCTGGGGCGCCTCGAGTTCGCCGTCCAGCACCACCCGCGGCTCGACCAGCACCAGGCGCCGGTCGACCGGGACGTCGTGCAGTTCCTGGTGGGTCCCGGACGGCCAGTCGAGGCTGAGCACGTCCACCCGCCCGTTGGCTCCGAGCCCGAAGTGCAGCACCCGGCTGCTCGCGGAGAGGTAGACCGGATCGGCCAACAACTGACGCAGCAGGCGCACCGGCATCCCCGCCCCGTCCCCCGCGCCGTCGAGGCCGGCGGCCAGCAGCGCCTGCACCTCGGTCCCCAGCCCCTCCACGTTGGAGCGCGTGCCTCGCAGACGCAGTTGCAGCCAGTGCCCCCCGCCGTCGGGCACCAGCGCCCCGGTGTTGCGATACAGCCGCGGCGCGTCCTCCGGGAACGAGAACGACTCGTTGCCGTTGTTCATCAGGTACAGGTCGAGCAGCCCGTCGGCGTCGAAGTCGCCCAGGGCGACGCCGCGGCCCACGCCCTCGTCGTCCACACCCGAGAGCTCCGGCGGCAGTTGCTCGAACGCGCCCGTGCCCAGACTGCGCCAGAGGTGATTGGGCGAGCGGACCTCGTTGCTGATGAAGTCGGCCGCGGGGATGAAGCCGTTGACCACGTAGAGGTCTTCGTGGCCGTCGTTGTCGACGTCCGTCCAGACCGTGCCCCACGAGGTGAGCAGCAGGCCCGTCTGGCCGTGACCATCGACCGGCCCCGCCTGCTCGGTGACGTCGGTGAACACACCGCCGTCGTTGCGCAGCAGCAGGTTCGGCCCCAGGTCCGACAGGTACAGGTCCCAGTCGCCGTCGTGATCGTAGTCACACGGGTTGATGCCCATGTTGTACTGGGAGAAGCGGCCGATGTTGCTCTCCTCGCTCACGTCGGTGAACAGCAGCGGCCGCCCGGGCGTGCCGTCGTTGCGATACAAGCGGTTGGGCGACGTGAACATGCCGAAGTCGTTGCCCACGATCAGGTCGGGGTCACCGTCCCGGTCGTAGTCGAGCGTGCACACGCTGAGCGTGCAACCGGCCGTGGGCGCGCCGGGGTTGGCGCCCAACGGGTACAGCGGATAGGGCTCGCCGAAGACCGTCTGGCCGTCCACGCCCAGCTCGCCCGCGCGCTCCACGAACAGCGGCGCAGCCGCGGTCCCCTCGTTGATCCAGAGCTCGTTGCGCGCCCCCACGTGGTAGGGGAAGTCGAGCTGCGCGATGTAGTTGCCCACGTACAGGTCGAGGTCGCGATCACCGTCGAAGTCGGCCCAGGCGGCGCTGGTGCTCATGCCGTGACCGGCCACGCCCAGTTCCGCGGTGACGTCGCTGAAGAACCCGCCGCCGTCGTTGTGCAGCAGCTGGTTGGGACCCTGGTTGGTGAGCAGCAGGTCGGGCAGTCCATCCTGGTCGTAGTCCCCCACGGCCACGCCGAAGTTGCTGATCACCTCGGTCGGCCAGGGCAGGCGCTCGCTCACCTCGACGAAGACGGGGGCGCTCGCTCCGTCAGAATCCGCCTCGCCGCTGCGGTTCTCGAACAACTGGTGGTTGCCGTAACCCTGGGTCACGAGCAGGTCGTCGTCCCCGTCGCCGTCCATGTCGAGCCAGGCCGCTCCGCCGGCCATGCCGAAGCCGATCGGCGCATCGACGTGCTCGTGGTCCGGCCCCAGCAGGTCCGAGACGTCCTCGAACAACGGGCCCGGCGGGAGCTGGCCCAGAACCGGCCCGGCCGCCGCCAGCAGCGCCCCCAGGACCACGATCACCGCGCGTGAGCCCCTGCTCCGCCCCGCCCTGCTCCGACCGTCCACGCTCCGAGTGTCCCCGCGCCGCTGCCTGCCTGCCGTCATCTGGAGCCTCCGCTCGGGGCCGGATCCGCCCCTGGACCGCCATTCTACGCGAGCCTGGCCAGGGCGTCGCGAGAGCACGACGCGGGCGGCACGGCAACTGGGAGAAAAGTTCGGTGTGCCCGGTTGCCGAAGGAGGAAGCATGAAACGCCATACAAAGCGGGACGTGCACTCGGTCCTCAAGGAACACGCGCGACGCCGCTCGATCGACGAGCTGGCGCGGGAAGGCACGCGTCACATCCGGGTGCTGTCCGGCGAGAAGATCCTCGAGCTGCTCCAAGCCATCGTCGACGACTCCATCGCCGAGTCCGGGCACCTGGATCCCAGCGATCGCGAACGACTGATCAGCGAGTCCAAGCAGCAGTTCGAGCGCTTCGCCCGCGAACAGGCCGGCGCCGACCAGCGCATCGGTGAACTGCAGTCCACCGTGGAGTCGCTCAACCAGCAGCTGCGCGAGGGAGCCGAGGCGTCCACCGCCCTGAGCGAGCGCCTGCAGGCCGTGATCGAAGCGCACGACGACGAACGCCGCGACGCGACGACCCGCCACAGCGAGGAACTGACCCGGCTCCAGGGCGAAGTCGACCGCCGCGACGACCAGATCGTGCTGCTCCAGGAGCAGTTGCGCCACCACAACACCCACGTCGACGGCGTCAGCACCCACGTGCGCGAACTCGAACAGCAGGACCAGCAACTGCGCGCCCAACTGAACGCCGCCGAGTCCCGCAGCGCCGACCTCACGCTCCAGCTGGAGGCCGCCGAGTTGCGCGTCGCGCGCCAACCCGACGTACGCCAGATGGAAGAGCGCCTCGCGACGGCGCGCGCCACCGTGGAAAGCTACGACCGGGAGATCACCCGGCTGCTCGAACGGGTGAAGGAAGACGAGCGGGTGATCCTCGACCTGCGCAGCCTGCTGGCCAACAAGGAGAACGAGCTGCGCGGGAGCGAAGAGCAGACGCGCCAGCTCGCGGTGGAAGCGGAGGTGGGCCGACGCAACAGCGGCGTCGACACGCTCAAGACGGAACTGGCGGCCATGCGGCAGGAACTGGCGGCCCTGAGCACCCGACCCGACGCCCCGGACACCGAGGCCCTGCAGGCCACGCTCCAGAGCGGGCTCACGAGCCTCGTGGCCGAGATGGCCCAACGCGAGTCGCGCACGACCGAGGCGCTCGAAGCGCGCTTCGGCGAGACGCTCGACAAGACCCTCGACAAGATCGGCAAGACGGTGCGCTCGGCCACGGCCGGCCCGGTGGACCGCCCGGTGGAAGCCACCGACGCCCTGATCGGCAAGGTCTTCGACGACAGCTCGGACCTGGACAGCAACTACGGCGAGCTGGGCACGGCCAGCGAGCGCTCCACCAAGGGCATCTCGCGCAGCCTCGAACGCCTGCGTGCCATGCGCCAGGGCGCCGCCTCGGGTCCTTCCGCCGAGTAGCTCGTCGGCAGGCCGAGCCGGCCCACGCCTCGACGGGTCGCGCCCGGAGCGCGGTTCCCGGGACGGGGCTGGGCACCGGGCACCCGCGCCGTTCGTTCGCCCGCCAAACCCGAGCCGGGGCAAAAGGACGGACCCCCCGGGAGCCGATAGGGAGCCTGGACGATCCGGCGCCTGCCGGACGACACGTCGTCGGGCGACGCCCGGCGCACGACGAATCGACGACCGAGGCCGAGGCGACGAGAGCCCCTCGAACTCACCTTCGACTGCAGCGCAGCCAGGAGCAGAACCCATGACGAACGAGATGCTGTCCAACCCGTCCGCGTCCGCGACGAACGCACAGAACGCTGCCGACCAGCCGGCGCTGGCCCTGGGCCGCGGCCTCGACGTGGGCACCGCCAACCTCGTCTCGTCGGTGCAGAACGCCCACGGCGAGATCGTGGTCAAGAGCGAGCGCAACGCGTTCCTCGAGCTGCCCTCGGAGTTCACCGTCAACAAGGCCATGCTGACCAAGCTCAGCGTGCCCTACGTCAACTGGGAGAACCGGTTGTACGTGCTGGGCGACAGCAGCTTCGAGCTGGCCAACCTGTTCTCGAAGGACGTGCGCCGCCCGATGTGCGACGGCTTCCTGAGCCCGCACGAGAAGGACGCCATTCCCATGCTGCGCTTCATGCTGGAGCGTCTGCTGGGCAAGCCCTCCCAGCCGGGAGAGCCCGTGCACTTCTGCGTGCCCGCCCCGTCGATCGACCAGGAGAACGACACGATCTACCACGAAGGCATCGTGTCGGGCCTGGTGCAGAAGCTGGGCTTCACCCCGCACGCCATGAACGAGGCCCACGCCGTCGTGTTCAGCGAACTCGAGGAGCAGGACTTCACCGGCATCACGGTCAGCTGCGGCGGCGGCATGTTCAACGTCTGCGTGGCCTACAAGTCGATCCCCGCCCTGACCTTCTCCGTGGGCCGCGGCGGCGACTGGATCGACGAGCACGTGGCCAAGGTCATGGGTGTCACCACGGCCCGCGCCACCGCGATCAAGGAGGGCGACGTCGACCTGCGGCATCCCAAGTCGCGCGAAGAGGAGGCGGTCGTGCTCTACTACCGCAGCCTGATCGAGTACGTGCTGGCCAACCTCAAGCAGCGCTTCGAAGTGACCCACGACGTGCCGCAGTTCACCCAGCCGGTGGACGTGGTCGTGGCCGGCGGCACGAGCCTCGTGGGCGGCTTCACCGAGGTCTTCGCCGAGGAGCTGCGCAAGGTCGACCTGAGCATCCCGATCAACGGCGTGCGCCGGGCCGAAGACGCGTTCACGTCGGTCGCCCGCGGCTGCCTGATCAACGCCCAGTTCAGCAGCGAGGGCTGAGGCGCTCCGGCAGCTCTCGAGCTGGACTCCAAGCGCGACGAAGCGTGGCTCGGCCCTCGGCGCTGACGGGGCTGGCGCCGTGACGGGCCAGTCGCGGGCCGGGGCGGCGCCTTGCCTGCGATCGTCCTACCGGTTCGGGTCGGAAGTCGCCGCCGGCACCAGCCCGCGGTCGAGGAAGAACGGCGTCAGGATCTCGGCGGTCAGTGCGTTGCCCTCCACACCCCAGTGCGTGTTGCCCTCGGCGTAGAGGTCACCGCGCCCCGTGGCGGCGAACAGCGGCAGCAGGTCGATGTGGGCGATACCGCGTTCCTTCAGGAACGCGACCAGGCGGCGCTGGGGCTTGTCCCAGTCGAGCCCCTGCTCCGGCCGCGGCTTGAAGGCCAGGATCTCCGCGCGCTCCTCGACGTTCACCTGGAACCGATCGGGGATGATCACGACCAGCAACTCGGCCCCCGCGAGCGCCACTTCTTCGTGCAGTGCGGCGATCGTCTTGGCCGCGCGCTCGAAGAGGGTCTCGAAGCTGTCAGACCACGACGCATCGCAGATGCGCATGCGATCGCCTTCGACCTCGAGCAGCGCCTCCGGCGTGAGGTTCGGCTTGCGGTTGGCGAAACGCTTGTTGTAGGAGTCGACTGGGTAGCCACCGCTGGTCCGAGCGCCGGTCGGCGCGATGTCCTCGTCGATCATCGCCGGGCGCTCACCGGCTTCGGGTGTCCGCTCGCGACCGAACTTCAGCCGACGCCAGGCGTTGCGAACGAACCGCAGCGCGTAGCTCTCCTGGGCCAGCGCTTCGTTGACGTTCTCCTGCAGCGTCACCTTCTGGTGGTCGAAGAGGTCGTTGCCCACGAAGAAGCCGAGCAGGACCACGTCGGCGTCGAGACGCGCGCCCTCCACCTGCCACATGCGCCGCTGGAATAGCGGTCCGGTACCGCCGACGCCGAGGTTGAGGACCTCGATGTCGTTCGACGAGGCCGCGTCGAGTTGCTGTTCGAGCAGCGTGTGCCACAGCAACGGGTGAGGCACGCCGCCGCTGGAGAGCGTGAACGAGTCGCCGAGCGCGACCACGCGGGTGGTACCGGCCGGCTTGGCGTTCGTGTACTCCTTGGTGCGCAAGCCGCGGGAGTTGCGGATGTAACCGGAGTAGTCCACGAACGGCTGGAAGCCCATGAAGCGGTCTTCCAGCAGGTCCTCGACGCTGGCGGCCTGGTCGAAGTCGCTCGCCAGCGTGGCCATGTAGAGCGCGTTGCGCACCGCGAGGCTGTGGGGGTGGATCAGCCGCAGCACGATCTCGAGCAACACCGCGACGATCACGAGCTGCAGCACGACGAAACGAATGAGCTTGAACGGTCGGCGCAACGTGAGGCTTCGAGCGAGGGAGCAGAGGTGCCGGGCCCAGCGCTCGGCGACCATAACCATCTGCCCTGGTCAGTACGAGTGGCCTGCGCGCCACGACGCGCTCCGCGCGGCGATCGAGGCCCGCACCGCGGTCAGCTCGACGGCGTCGTGGCTCTGGGCGGCGACGGCACCTCGAACAGCACGGTCGCGCACGAGGATGGGGCCGTCGTCTCAGCCACGCGCCCGGTGGCCAGGTGTGCCCCGACACGATCGACACGATCGACACGATCGGCGCGCACGCTCTACGCTGCGCTACGACACGCTGCGTATTTCGCGGGCGTCATCGTCGGCGTACTGTTCCTGCAACCCTGTCGGTGGGGTATCGCGCGCTTTGTTCGGGGCATGAGACGCGCAAGCTGACTCTCGGGACACTCCACCGGCAGGGCCCTTCAGCGCGCACTTGCGCCTCACCGCGCACGCGTGCCGGCGCCCTGCGACCAGCTTGCGACCGTGGGTGGAAGCCGCACGGGTGCACGGAGCCCTGACCGACGCTCGTGCGCACCGATGCCGCACGGTCGGCGATGAACACCGGTCCGACCCGGCGCGCCGATCAGCCCGCGGCACCTGCGCCTCTGACACGAGCGTGCGCGATCTCGGCATGTGTGCGATGATTCCGACGCTCACAGCAACCCGGGGGATCGAGTCATGGGGAGTCTTCGCGTAGCCGGTCTTGCCGCTCTCGTGGTGATCGGCCTCGGTCCACCCGCACAGGGGCAGGTGTTCCGGTTCGAGTGGTCGGGGACGGTGAAGGCCGTCGACGACACCGAGGACAGGGAGCGGGTCGTGAGCATCGAGGGCGTCGAGGTCGGCGCACACGTGACCGGGACGTTCGAGTACGACGTCTCCGGCTTCGGCCCCCCTGTCGACAGTCCGGGTCAGGCACTGTACGCAGCTCCGACAGGCTCGCAGATGACGGTCGAGTTCGACTCGGGCGCCACGATGGCCCTGGAGGTGGCCGAGATCGATGTCGCCATCCAACGCTCGACGCCCCGCGCCGTGGCCATGCTCCGCTACCGGAGCCCGAACGTGCCCGTCATGATCATCGTCCCGAAGTCGTACATGGAGTGTGAGAGCGAGTCGCTCGCGGAGATCCACGCGCTCTTCGTCGACGCAGACCTGAAGCCCGACATGGAATGGTTTCATTGGACCCTCATGCCGGATGCCTCGTCGCCTGTCGAAGTCCTGGTGCACGAGCTGTCATGGGACCTCGAACCGGTCGACCCGGGCACCGCCACGGACACCATCTTCCGGGCCGTGTTCCGGCTCGTCCGGGAAGGCTCGCTCCCGCCGACCCGCGGCACCGTGCTGGTCCGGGCCGCGATCGACGCCCAGGCCGCCGCCGAACACGGCGACGTGCAGCGGGCCAGGCAGCTCCTCGAACGCTGCGCGGTCCAGGGGAAGTTGTTCGTGGACGACGAGGACGGAACGGGCCAGGCCAAGGAGCTGGTGGAGGCGATCCAAGCCGCCAAGCAGCAGCTCGAGTCCACGGACGGGAGTGACCGATGAGTCGTCCGACACCGTACCGGGCGGCGCGGGCCGCCGAGGGACGCACGCCCCGCCGCCGGCCTAGGCTCGAGGCGGCGGGCCTCGGGCTCTGTGTCGCACTGGCATGGCTGGCGACGACTCCCGCGGCCACGGCGCAGCTCTATCGCCACGTCCAGACGGGAAAGGCCGTTGCATCGTACTGGGGGCCCCCCGTCTCCTGGATCAAGATCCAGGACTCCGTCACGGGCACCCTCGTCTACGACACTCGCGACCTGGCATCCGAGCACTACTGGGACCCCGAGCCTGAGGGGGAGCCATGCGAGGGACGTTCGTACAAGGCGCTCGCTCCCCTGGAGGTGGTCTGGGAGTCCAGCTCCGGGGGCGTGTGGAGAGCTCCCGCCGAGGGGGTGTCGGTGAGCAGATGCGGCTCCGCCGAATGGTGTTGGATGGATGACCGACGGGTGGTGGAGCTTTCTTGCCCGCTCAGTCCGGACCTCGATCTGATGCCGACACCGATCCCCGAGTCGTTCACGGAGGTCCACGAGCGCATGCTGGAGTCGATCGACGAGTTCGTCATCAATCCCGCACACTGGACCCACTTCAACAGTCCTGACTCCATCATCCTCGTCAGGGAGCAGGCCTTCACCGTCGAGGCCCTCACGCCCGCGGAGGAGATCCTGCACATCGTGAACGAGGTCAGCCGGCTCTCCTCGCAGGACGAACTCACCGATCTGGAGGCGGCCGAATTGTCGACCTACCTGCAGGAAGCCGCCACGATGGCCGACTCGCAGAACTACCAGGGCGCGGGGCGCCGCCTCACGAAATTCATGAACAAGGCCAAGGAGTTCCTCGAGGACCCGGACGCCACTCGCCTCGCCGCTCGTCTCGACACCGTGATCCAGAGGATCCAGGACCGCATGGACGAGCTGAAGTAACGCCCGGGCAGGTCGCCCGGTCGCGCGGATGACCGCACCCGGTCCGCGTGGCGCCCGGCGCACAGCGACCTGATCACTGCGGCTCGAGCGCCTCCAGCGTCAACGCGCGGAACAGCAGTTGGAACGTGCCCTGGGACCAGCTGCGGTACTGCGGGCGGAAGCCGAACAGGTGCACCGCGCCCTGGCCCACCCGGGCCCGCACCCACGCCGAGTGACCGGCGATCACCTCCGGGGAGCGAATCCAACCCGACAGCAGCACGCGCGTCGGCGCGTAGCTCAGCAGGGTCTGCAGGTGCTCGGCGCCCTCGCCCTCGACGCGCCAGGCGGCCGAGCGCGAGAAGAACAACGCCATCGACGAGGGCAGGCCGGCGGTCCACGGGCCGTCCGTGGCGGGCACCGCGCGCAACACGCTCCCGGGGCACGAGAAGTCACCAGCGTCGTCACCCCGGGTGGCGTCCACCAGGGGCAGCTGGAACAGGTCGATGGCCCAGGCGCTCGAGCTGCCCAGGGTGACCAGGGTGCCGCCGCTCCGCACGAACTCGTCGATCGCCACGGCGCCCTCGGGCGCCAGGCCGCGGGTGTACTCGGGCGCCACCGAACCCGGTCGACGGCCCCCGTCGAGTTGCCAGCCCCCGACGCTCGGGATCACGAGCACGTCGATCAGGTCGTCCAACGCGCCGGCCCGGATCATCTCGTTGCGCACACGCACGTAGGGCACCCCGAAGCGCTCGAGCACCCAGCGCGTCCAGCCCTCGTCCATGCTGCTCGACCAGGGCGCGTAGAGACCGACGCGCGGCAGGTGGGCGACGCGCGCGCGGGCGGCGGCCCCGGCCTCATCGTCCTCCTCGGTCGCGCGCCACGCGAAACGACCGGCCCACTCGTCCGAGTGGATGTAGAACACGGCGTCGCCGTGATCGAGTCGCTGGAAGACCGTGCTCCAGGTGTCGCCGTTGCTGGCGTCGCCCGGCACCGGCGAGAACATGGTGCCTTCGGCGGCGGCGGGGAAACCGGCCACCGCCTCGTCGGCCGTGGCCACCCGCTCCAGGCCGCCCTGCACGCCGCCCATGACCTCGACCCGGTGTACACCCAGCAGCAGCGGCAGCGTCCAGCCGGCCACGTCGTAGGGCGGGTCGCCGTCCGGGTAGCGCTGCACCTCGAACAGGTCCTTCACGTGGTCGCCGTAGGGCTGCTCGCGCTGGATCACGATCGACCCGGCGGGCCAGGCCCGGCCGTCGGCCTGGATCGGCTCACGGGCCACATGCACCTCGACGCCGCCGAGGATCAGCGTCTCCATCAGCCGCCGTGTGGCCGACACGTCGCGGTTGTCGCTGGGCAGCACCCAGGCCCGGGGTGCACCCTCGCGCCCCGCCTCGATCGAGCGGCGTGCGGCGTCCAGGGCGTTGGCCAGCCAGACCTTGCGCTCGCGGGCCAGGCTGCCCAGCAGCGAGCGGCCGAAGGCGTGTTCGTAGTCGATGATGTGCCGCAGGCGCCACCAGCCACCGGGCCACGGGTCCGGGAAGCGGTTGCTGGGGACGTAGCCCCCGTCGATGCCGCGCGGCGCCGAGAGCATGTCCGGCGCCAACCAGACCGGCGACGCGACGTTGACCGACGCGGCCTCGGTCAGCAGACCGATGATGTTGTGGCGCACGGGCACGTTGCGGTTCCCGCCGTTCCACCACATGTCGTAGGTGACGCCCGTCGACACGCCGCTGAAACCCTCGCGGGTCATGTCGAGCAGCGCGCGCGACCCGATCGCGTCGATGCCGGCGATGATCGCCGGGTCCAGGTTCGGATTGAGCGGGTCGCGGAAGGGCGGCACGAAGAAGCGCTCGCGCGAGCTCCCCTGCTGGTGCACGTCCCAGTAGACCTGCGGGTGCCAGACCGAGTAGAGCTGCTCGGTCATGAGTCGCGTCTCGGCCAGCGAGAGCATGAACCAGTCGCGGTTGTTGTCGTGGCCTGCGTAGAGCTGATACAGCTCCAGCAACGACGTGGCTTCGTGCGGTGTCCCGACCGTCTCGCGGTACCAGGACACGACGTGGTCGAGCCCGTCGGGGTTCTGGCAGGGCGTCATCACCACGACCAGTTCCTCGCGTGCACTGCGGAAGGGCTCGGCGTCCGACGTGGCCAGCAGGTGAGCGAACTCCATCCCGAACTGGGGCGCCGCCGTCTCGGTGGAGTGCATCGCGATCGACACGAAGAGCACCGCCCGACCGCGCTCGAGCAACCCGTCGACCTCGTCGTCGTCCAGGCCCCGGGGGTCGGCGATGCGCGCGTTGATGGCCTGGATCTCGTCGAGCCGAGCCAGGTTCTCCTCGCTGCTGATGATCGCCATCAGGTAGTCGCGGCCCTCCTCGGTCTCGCCCAGGCGCTGCAGCAGCACGCGCGGGCTCTGCTCGGCGAGCTGCCGGTAGTAGCCGCTGACCTCGTTCCAGTCGGCCAGCTCGAAGTCGGCCCCCAGCGGTCGTCCGAGGTGCTCCGCCGGCGGGCTGACGGACTGGCCGGAGAGCGGCGACAGAGGGGCCAGCAACGCGGCGAGGCACGCAGCGAGAAGGACGGAACGGGTCACGGGCAAGGTCTCCGGCGCGGGGAGCGCCGCGGCCGGGGCGGGCGGCGCAGCGCGAATGAGGCTGTGGGAAGGCAGGCAGGGCGGCCGCTGTGTCGACCGG
Source organism: Planctomycetota bacterium (assembly GCA_029259695.1). Classification (GTDB taxonomy): domain Bacteria; phylum Planctomycetota; class B15-G4; order B15-G4; family B15-G4; genus OFTM49. Next base: position 12,990 of record JAJDEQ010000116.1, on the reverse strand, counting down.
GCCGAGCCCGTGCAGTCGGGCGGCACAGGTTACCGGACCGCCTGCTGGACCCCCAAGGCGACGCGGGCTGGCGCCCGCCCGCCGATCCGGAGAAGATGTCCGGCTTGCCCAGCGGTGCCGCCCCAGAAGAGTGCGGACCGCCACCGCCCACGGCGCGTGACAGGCGACGGACGTCCCCGACGCGCGCCGCGGCCCCCGACGCGACCCAAACGACGCCCGATCACCCTCCCGCTGATCGCGCTGCCCGCCTCCGCCCGACGAGATCCCACCCCATGCCTGAATACGAGATCACCGAGCTCCACGGCGACGGCATCGGCCCCGAGCTGGCGCTCTGCGTGCACTCCGTGGCGGATGCCCTGCCCCTCGACTTCGACTTCCACGACATCGACTGGAGCCTGAAGAGCCGGGAGCAGCGGGGGGACGAAGCGATCGAGGAGGCGGCGGCCTCGATGCTGCGTACTCGTCTCGCACTGAAGTACCCCACGGTCACGGCCACCTCGAGCCCCAACGCCGCCATCCGCCGTCGGGTCGGCTTCAGCGTGATCTACCGCCCGGCCATCTCGATCGCCGGCATCAGCAGCAACTTCAAACCCAACGTGAACCTGCACATCGTGCGCGTCGCCACGGGCGGCACCTACGACGACCCCGGACAGCTGGTGGGCAAGGACGCTGCCGTGTCCCTGCGCATGGTCGAACGCGAACCGTGCGCCCAAGCTGCCGCCTTCGCCTTCGACCTGGCGCGCAAGAAGGGCAACCTGCGCGTCACCTCCGCCTCCAAGCACACGATCCAACGTGTCACCGACGGCTTGTTCGAGCGCGTCGTCGACGACGTCCACGAGGCCTACGGGGACATCGAACACAACCGCGAGCTGTTCGACGCCCTGCTGGCCAAGATCATCCTCAGCCCCGAGCAGTACGACGTGGTCCTCGTGCTCAACGAGTACGGCGACTTCCTGTCGGACATGGCCTCCGGCTTGGTGGGCAGCCTCGGCACCGGCGCCAGCGGCAACTACGCCTTCAACGAGAAGCGCGAGGTCAAGGTCGCGATGTTCGACCCGGCCGGCGGCACCGCCCCCGACATCTCGGGTCGCAACCTGTGCAACCCGACCGCGATCCTGCTGGCCTTCGGCATGCTGCTCGACCACATCGAGCAGTACCCCATCGGGCACGCCCTGCGCCTGGCCATGTTCGGTGCCATCGCCGACGGGCAGTGCACCAAGGACATCGGCGGCGAACTGGGCACCAAGGAGTTCACCCAGGTGGTCATCGATCGCCTGGCCGACCACCTGCCCTGAGCCGCCGCCGGGCGCGGTCAGGTCCGCCTGGAAACGCGCATCGCCGGGGCCGCGTCCCGCGGACGCGGATGCCGGGGTGCACGGGCCGGCCGGGGCCCGTGCGGGCTACTTCTGCAGCACGTAGTAGAAGCGCCCGTCGCCCAGCTTCTGGAAGCTGCCGGTGCCGAGGTCGCCGTTGTCGAAGGTCGTGTCGACCTCGAGCATGAAGGCGTCGTCCTGCGTGTCGCCCGAGCCGTCGAAGTGCACGCCGAGGGCGGACTTCACGCCGCTGTCATCCATCTCCGTGTCCCATACACCGCCGATGGGCGTCACCGCCGTCCAGTCGCTCACGTTGATGTAGGGCTCGAAGCCCGGCGGCACCAGGCCGGACGAACCGTCGGGCAGGTGGTCCCCGGTCTTGGCGTGGTAGAGCGAGGCGGCGCCGGCGTAGGTCCGTACGCTGGCGATGAAGGCCGACTGGGAAGCTTCCCGGGAGGCGTTGGTGGCCTTGGGGACCACGATGGCAGCCAGGATGCCCAGGATGACGATCACGATCAGCAACTCGACCAGCGTGAAGCCGTCGTGCGGCCGGGACTCGGGGCGGACCTTCTTCATGGAGCGGGACTCAGGGTTGGGTGTCCGTCGGGAGTCATGGATGCTCGATATCGGCGGCCCGGATGGCCGACTTGAGCAGCCTGGAGACGCCGCTCAGCGGGGGTCGAGTTCGGCCGCCAACTCGCGCACGGACCCGTTGGGATCGGCCCGCAGGACCTCCCAGATCCATCGCGGAACGAGATCCAGCCGCTTGCTCGGCCAACCGTTCAGCAGCACGTAGCGCACCACCGGGTCGGGGTCGTCCAGACCGGCGCCGGGCTGAGCCGCCCAGGGCGGCAGCTCGTGCCAGCGCGCGTACCGATAGAGCGTGATCCGGCCGCGCGACGTGGTCTCGGCCAGCGCACGCCGGTAGGCGACGTCCAGCTCGTCGGTCCAGGTGTTCGGCGGCCGCTCGTTCAGCGGCGCGATCTCACCCGCGGCGAGTCGCTCGAACCACTGCAGCAGCGCATCGGTGCGACGCAACTCCTCGGCCAGCGGCCCCTGGTCGTCGTCCCCCACCTGCTCCAGCTGCTCGAAGTCGAACATGCTGCGCAGCAGGAACGAACCGACGAACATGATCGGCGTGAAGATGACGCGCACCGGCGTGAACACGAGTTCGGTGTAGTAGTGCTGCTCCCAATCCGGGGGCGGGTCGCTCCAGACCTCGAGGCTGTCGCTGCCCGCCTCGTCGATCACGCTGGCCGGGTGCACGATGAACGTGTCGAGCAGGATCGCCAGCAGCCCGCCCGGCACGGTCAGCGGCAGGGTGGCCACGAAGGCCGTATCGCCCTCGGGCACGAGGTTCTCCTCGAAGGCGTTCCACACCGGCCGGTTGTCCCGGTTGGCCCAGGCGCAGCCGGGCGCCAGCGCGCAGGCGAGCATCAGCAGCAGCGCAACCCCTCTGCTCCCGCTCACGCGTGCACGACGAGGGCCCTGCGGTTCGACGGCGTTCGTCATCCCTCGCCCTCCGGCTCGGCGGGACTCGTCGCATCGGGGCGGGGCGGGATCGCAAGCGCCGCGCGGCCCAGGAAGTCGCCCACGAAGACGAGCGGCGTGGCCAGCGTCACCAGGGGCAGCAGCACGGCGCGGCGGAAGCGCGTCTCGGCCCGCGGTTCCCAGAGCAGCTCCACCGTGTCACCCCAGGCGTCGTCGATCACGGTCGCCGGATGGACGACCACGACGTCCAGGACGAACGCCACGACGCCCGCCGGAAACGTCACCGGGGCCGCGGCCCAGCGCCCCGCGGTCGACGTCGGCGCGATGTGCTCGTCGAGCGCATTGAGCGTCCGCCGGTTCTCCGGCAAGAAGACCGCGCAACCGACGCTGACCCAGGCCAGCACGGCCAGCATCGACCACTGCAACACGAACCGGCTCGCGCGACTCATGAGATCTCCCGTCGAGGTCCGTGCGAGGCTACCCGGGACCCGCCGGCCTCACCAGATCTCGACGCGCACGTCAGCAGCGCGCCACATGGGGTCGCTCGGAGTCACACCGAAGGCGGCGTGGAACTCCGCCATGTTGGACAGCGGACCGAGCACGCGAAACCGCGGCGGTGCGTGCGAATCGGTGGCGAGACGCACGCGCACGGTCTCCTCGCGCATGGTGCTGCGCCAGGTCTGGGCCCAGGCCAGGAAGAAGCGCTGCTCCGAAGTGAAGCCGTCCACCGGCTCGGCCGGCTGATCGGCCTGCGCCCGGCGCAGCGCCTGCAGGGCGATCGTCAGCCCGCCCAGATCGCCGATGTTCTCACCCAGCGTCAGCCGCCCGTTGACGTGCTCGGACGGCAGCGCCTCGTACGCGTCGAACTGCGCCACCAACTCGTCGCCCCGGCGCTGGAACTCGGCCAGGTCGTCATCCGACCACCAGTTGCGCTTGTTGCCGGCGGCGTCGAACTTGGCGCCCTGGTCGTCGAAGCCGTGGGACAGCTCGTGGCCGATGACGGCCCCCATCGCTCCGTAGTTGGCCGCGGCGTCCTGATCCACGCCGAAGAAGGGCGGCTGCAGGATGCCCGCGGGGAAGACGATCTCGTTGCGCGTCGCACTGTAGTAGGCGTTGACGGTGTGCGGCGGCATGCCCCATTCGTCCGGGTCGACGGGCTGACCGATCTTGTCGAGCTGGTACGCCACACCGAAGGCCCGGCCGCGCAGCGCGTTGGCGGCGTAGGGTCCCCGATCGATGCGCAGGCCGGAGTAGTCGCGCCAGCGTTCGGGGTAGCCGATCTTCTCACCCACGTGCTGCAGCTTGCCCAGCGCCCGCGCGCGCGTGACCTCGCTCATCCACTCCCGGGTCTGCAGCCGCTCGGCGAACGTCGCGCGCAGGTCGGACACCATGGCCTGCGCCTTGCGCTTGGCCTCGGGGCTGAAGGTGCGCTCCACGAAGGCACGCCCCAGCGCATGACCCATCGCGCGGCTGGTGGCATCCACGCAGCGCTTCCAACGGGGCCGCTCCTGCTCCACACCGCGCAGCACACCGCTGAAGAAGGCGAAGTGTGCGTCGGCGAAGGCCGCGGGCAGGGTGGGCGCCGTGTGGCGCAGGAGCTGCCAACGCAGGTACAGGCGCCACTCACTCACAGGCACCTCGTCGAGCAGACGGTCGAAGGCCCGGAAGAACTCGGGCTGGGACACGTTGAAGCGATCGACGTCGTTGAGCCCCAGCAGGTGGAAGTAGCCGTTCCAGGAGAAGTTCGGCATCAGCGCGGCGGCCGCGTCCATCGTGCGCGGGTTGTAGACCAGGTCGGCGTCGCGCGACTGGACGCGGGTCATGGACGCCTCGGCCAGGCGCGTCTCGATCCCCAGGACCACGTCGGCGCCGGCTCCGGCCAGCGCAGGACTCGCGCCCACCAGCTCCAGCGCGCGCGCCACATGGGCCACGTACGACGCGCGCAGCGCAGCCGAGCGTTCGTCGTCGCGCAGGTAGTCCTCGCGGTCGGGCAGACCCAGCCCGCCCTGTCGCACGCGGCCGATCACGCGCGTGGCGTCGCCGTAGTCGGGCTCCGACCCCAGCGAGAACACGGCGAAGACGCCCAGGGAGTGCAAGTGCGTCAGGACGTCCTGCACCCCCTCCCGATCGGTGATGCCGTCGATCAGTTCGAGTTCGTTGCGGATCGGCGTCAGGCCGGCGCGCTCGATCTGTTCCACGTCCATGCAACTGCAGTAGAAGTCGATCAGCTTGCGTTCGTCCGCGGAGGCGTTCGCGGCCGGATCGGCCTCCAGGATCTCGCGCAACACGCTCTCGTTGCGACGCCTGACCTCCTGGAAGGTGCCCCAGGAGCTCTCCTCGTCCGGCACCGGGTTGCGATCGATCCAACCGCCGTTGGCGAAGCGGTAGAAATCCGTCGCGGGCGAGACGCTCGGGTCCCGGTTGCTCGGGTGCAGGCTGATCATGTCGGCCGCACGCTCACCCGCCGGCGGGCTGGAGCAGGACACCGCGAGCAGGGCGGTGACCAGGACCGCCGTGAGCGTGCCGCAAGCCGGGGAGTCGCGGAGCAGGCTGCGTTCCATCGCGAACCGGTGGGACATGGACCGTTTTCCTTTGGTGAGGTGGGCGCGCCGGGAGCGACGCGGGTTCGGCTGCGCGAACCGCGCGGGCTCGAGAGCGCCCAGACTACGCTGCAGCATCGCGCCGTGCACGTCGCGGGACCTGGCGCTACCATGCCGCCCCGCCGGCACCCGGAGGACGACCATGGCCCCCCTGCTCCTGTCGCTGCTCGTCGTGCTGGCCCAGGTGCCGGACAGCGGCTCCGCGGTCGACGACCGCACCGAACTGTCGGCGGTGCGCGCCGCGGGCTTCCTCTCGGGCATGGCCTTCACCGACGACGAAGTCGAGCTCATGCTCACGCAGCTCGCCGAGCAGCGTGAGACCTACGCCGCGTCGCGCAACCGACCGATCCCTTCCCGGACGGCTCCGGCCCACGGCTTCTCAGCGCTCGTCACAGGCGTCCAGCGACGGGCGGTGGCACCCGCCGAGTCCGTGCCCGCGGAGCGCTGGCCGCTGCCCGCGGTGACCCGTCCGGACGACCTGCGCGAGCTGCTGTTCGCCGACATCCCGACCCTGGCCGCGCTCGTCCGTTCCCGTCAGGTGAGCTGCGTGGAACTCGCGGAGCTGTCCCTGGAGCGCCTGCGCGAAGTGGACAGGGTGCTGCACTGCGTGATCAGCACGACCGAAGAGCGTGCCCTCGCCCGCGCGCGGGAGCTGGACGAGGAACTCGCCGCCGGCCACTGGCGCGGACCGCTGCACGGTATCCCCTGGGGCGCGAAGGACCTGTTCGCGGTGCGCGGCACGCGCACGACCTGGGGCGCCGCGCCCTACGAGGACCAGGTCATCGACCTCGACGCCACCGTCGTGCAGCGCCTCGACGCGGCGGGCGCCGTGCTGGTGGCCAAGCTGACCCTGGGTGCCCTGGCCTACGGCGACGTGTGGTTCGGCGGCCGCACGCGCAATCCCTGGGCCCCGTTGCAGGGCAGCAGCGGCAGTTCGGCCGGCTCCGCGGCGGCCACCGTCGCCGGCGCCGTGGCCTTCGCCCTCGGGACCGAGACCTACGGCTCGATCGTGTCCCCTTCGCAACAGTGCGGGAACTCCTCCCTGCGCCCGACCTTCGGACGGGTGAGTCGGCACGGCGCGATGCCGCTGGTCTGGAGCATGGACAAGGTCGGGCCGCTGTGCCGATCGCTGCGCGACGCCGCCCTGGTGTTCGACGCGATCGTGGGTCCGGACGGCATCGACGACAGCGTGCTCGACGAACCCTGGTCGCTGCCGCCCCTGCCCGACGCCCTCGCCGCTGACGAGCCGCTGCGGGGCCTGCGCCTCGGTTACCCGCCGGGCGCGTTCGACGGCGTCGAACCCGGTCGCGAAGCCCTCGACGCCCTCACGGCGCTGGGCGCCGAACTCGTACCGATCGAGTTGCCGCCATTCGACGGGGAGCTGCTGCTGCTGATCCTCTCGGTCGAGGCCGCCACGGCCTTCGACGAACTGACCCGCGCCGACCGCGACGATCTGCTCGTGCGACAGGACGCCCAGGCCTGGCCCAACCTGTTCCGCGCCGCGCGCCTGATCCCCGCAGTCGAGTATGTCCGGGCCACCCGCGTGCGGCGCAGCGTGATGCAGGCCATGGACGAAACCATGAGCCGGGTCGACGCCCTGGTCCATCCGCCCTACGCCGGCGGCGTGCTGACCCTCACCAACTTCACCGGGCACCCGACCGTGACCCTGCCCGCGGGCTTCCGCGAGAACGGCACCCCCTTCAGCGTGTGCTTCACGGGCCAGCTGTTCGACGAAGCCCGCTTGCTGACCGTTGCCCACGCATGGCAGACCGCCACCGGGCACCACCTGCGTCATCCCTCGCTGCCGTGAACGAGCGGCGGACGAGCGCACGACCAAGTCCCGGGGAGCCGACCACGCGGTGACCGCCAAGAGCACCCACACCGTCCACCTGGTGGACGCCAGCCCGTACATCTTCCGCGCCTACTACGCGCTGCCCGATTCGATCACCGATCCGTCCGGCACGCCGGTGAACGCGGTGCTCGGCTTCGCGAACTTCCTGGTGGGCTACGTCGCCGACCACCATCCGAGTCATCTGGCCCTGGCCTTCGACGGCAGCCTCAGCACCAGCTTCCGCAACGAGCTGTTGCCCGAGTACAAGGCACAACGCGGGCTGCCGCCGCCGGAGCTCGAAGCCCAGCTGGACGCCTGTCTCCGTTTCGGGCAAGGCTTCGGCGCCGCGACCTTCATCGATGATCGCTACGAAGCCGACGACCTGGTGGGCACGCTCTGGAAGCAAGTGCGCGCCGCAGGACACCACGTCGTCGTGGTCAGCAACGACAAGGACCTGGCCCAACTCGTGGACGACGGCACCGAGTTCTTCGACGCCGCCCGCGACCGGCGCCACGACGCGGCCGGAGTGCATGCAAGCTTCGGCGTGCGCCCCGACCAGATCCCCGACTTCCTCGGCCTGGCCGGCGACGCGGTGGACAACATCCCCGGGGTCGCCGGCGTGGGCAAGAAGACGGCCATCGCGCTGCTCGAGGCGTTCGAGCACCTGGAGGACATCTACGCCGACCTGGAGCGGGTGGCCGGCCTGCCCCTGCGCGGGGCGGCCGGCACCGCCCGCAAGCTCGCCGAACAGCGCGAGGCGGCGCTGCTGTCGCGCGAACTGGCCACGATCGCGCTGGACGCACCGGCAAGCGCGACGCTCACCGAACTGCGCTGGCGCGGCCCCGCGCACGCCGACCTCGACCCGCTGCTCGACGAACTGGGCTTCGGTCGGTTGCGCGAACGGCTGCCGTGGCGCGACTGACAGCGGGCTACTGGACGCCGATCGAGTCGCTCATGACCACGTCGCCCTGGCGCGCCGAGACGGCGTAGTTGCCCTCGGCGAGGTCGCCCTCACCCGCGGCGGGGAAGCGCGCCGACCAGCGACCGTCCTGGTCCACGGGCACGACGATCTCGAGGGCCGGCGCACCCGGGAGCTGCACCGACACGCTGACGTCGCCGGCGCCGGCGTCGGCCGTGCCCCCCAGCTGGATCGTCCCGTCACCCAGCTGCAGGCGATCGCTGCCGGCCACGGCCAGGTCGATGCGCAGCGGCACGGCCGGCGCGGGCGCGGGGCTGCCCTCGCCCGTGGGCGTCATCGGCGGCAACAGCGGCATGCGTCGGTCGATCACCAGGTCGTAGCGCTCGGTCTTCTGCAGCCGAGCCGAGAAGGCTCGCACGCGCTTGCCGACGAAACGCAGCGAGCGCGCCGTGAGCAGGGCCCCGCGCCGCTTGCCGTCGTCCACCAGCCCCGCGTCACCGACCACGAACGGGTTGGGGAACAGGTCGATCAGCTCCAGTTGCGCGCTCCCGGATGCTTCCACGGCGTCGGTGAAGCTCAGCAGCTCATGGGCGATGTCGGCGTGCAGCCGGGCGAGCTGCAGGAACAGCGCGTCATGGGCCTCGGCTGCGGTGCTCGAACCGTTCTGCACCTGATCGCCGAGCGCCTTCAGATCGTCCACGAACACGCCGTCGAGATCGCGCAACGCCGCCTTGAGCGTCGACAGACCATCGCGGATGTCATCGGCGAAGGTCTTGACCGGTCCGTCGGCACTCGCGTGCACGGGGCCGGCAAGCGGCAGGGCGAAACAGAGGACGAACGCGCCTGCACGGGCGCAACGGGTTGCGGTGAGCATGCCGATCTCCAGTGGTGCGAGAAGAGTTGCAGCACCAGTGGAGCGACTCGCCGCTGCGGTTACGGCGTCTCGACGAATCTCCCGCACCGCACGGAGACGGTGCGCGGTTCGGACCTGGCCGGACCTGCGTCGCGCCGACGAGCGCGCGGCACGTCGCCTCAGGGAGTGATCGCCTTGAGGCCGTTCGACAGGGCGATGCCCTGGGTGGCCACCGCGTCCTGGATGGCGTACTGGAACACGAGTTCGGTACCCGCCGGCAGCCCGGCGGGCCAGCTGGCCCAGGGCACGACGAACTCACCGCTGCCATCGAGCGTGAAGATGAGCGTGAGTGGCAACAGCGGCCAGGGCTTCAGCACACCGCCCTTGAAGGGCACGGCTCCTTCCGAGAGCGCCACGAGCAACTGGGCCTGAGCGGCGGGGGCAGCCTGCGAGAGCAGCAGCGCGCCGCTGCTGGCCGCCACCAGCGAACCCTCCCCGACCAGCACCGGGTCGCCGTTGACGCCGGCCTTGGCGCAGCCCAGGTCGCTGAACGGACCATCGCTGACGACCTTGAACAGGGTCCCGCCGACGTAGTCGATCAGGTACAGCTCACCGGCACCGTCCTCGCCGAAGGACACGAGGAACGACGGGCTCTCGTCCCCCGCCGTGACCAGTTCGGGCGTGCGGTCGGTGAACTCGGTCACGGTCGCGCCGTCGTAGCGCATGCTCCAGATCGTCGACGTGCACAGGTCGCCGTAGAAGTACGTGCCCTGCAGGCCGGGGATCGCCGAGCCGCGGTAGACGTAGCCCCCGATGACGGCACAGCGGTTGTCGAAGTGCCCGTAGACGCGGATCGGATCGACGAGGATGGCCGAGAAGCACGTGCACCCGGTCAGCCCGGTGCAGATGCTGCCCTCCATGCAACGCCAGCCGTAGTTCTCGCCGCCGTCGCTGCTCGCGGGCTGGAAGTCGATCTCCTCGACCGAGCCGTCGCCCACGTCACCGATGTACATGTCGCCGGTGAGCGCATCGAAGCTCCAGCGCCAGGGGTTGCGCAGACCGAAGGCCCAGATCTCGTCGCGCACCGTCGGGTTGATCAGGAACGGGTTGTCGACCGGGATGTACGGCGCCGCCGCATCCACGTCCAGGCGCAGCATCTTGCCCAGCAGCGTCCCGGGCGACTGGCCGTTGCCCTCGGGGGCGTGGCCGGTGCCCGTGTCCGCCTGGCTGCCGCCGTCGCCCAGACCCACGTAGAGCATGCCGTCGTTGGGACCGAAGGCCAGCATGCCGCCGTTGTGATTGAGCTGCGCCTGCTCGACGAACAGGATCAGCACGGCCGTGTTCTCGTCGAGCTGATCGGGATCGGAGGCCGACACGGTGTAGCGCCTGATCGTCGTGTCCCCGCGGTCGTCGCTGTAGTGCACGAAGACGTAGCCGTTGCTGTCGAAGTCGGGGTGGAAGGCCATGCCCAGCAGGCCCATCTCACCGAGCAGGCCGCTCTGGGGGTGGAGCAAGTCACCGATGTCGAGGAACGGCGCGGGCAGGAAGGCACCGTCGACGAAGATGCGTATCAGCCCCGTGGCCTGCTCCAGGATGAACAGGCGGTCGTCTCCGGGAGGGGCCGTGACGAACACCGGCAACGACAGCCCGCCGGTGACGAGTTCCAGCGCCAGCGGCGGCTCGGAGCCGCCCCCTCCGCCGGGTGTCGGCGACGCCGCGGCTGCTCGGGGCGCCACGGCGAACACGAGGACGGTGACCAGCGCGGTCAGGCGGCGCAGCGTCAGCTTCGACAGGGACATACCGGTAGACATGGGCGGAGACCGGGGGGGGAGGAGCGGGTCGCGAAGTCGGGGCGAACGACGAGGGGCGGCGATTCTAACCCGCTCAGAATATGTCGGCGTCACCGATCGTGAAGTCCCAGTGTTCCCGGGCCCACTCGGCATCCAGGGACGGCTCGTAGGGGACCAGGCAGAGATGGAACGGCGAGGCCTCGGTGAAGAAGCCGCGCTCGAGCACGATCCGGCGCTGGGGGTGGCCCGGTCGTAGCCAGAGCTCCACACGCGCCTGGCCGGCAGCGCGCGCGTGGGCCACCGCGTGCGCCAGCAGGCGCGCCGCCGCGCCCACGTCGGCGTCCTCCACCATCCACTCCGAGATGGCGAGGATCGGCGGACCCATCCAGTTCTCGCGCAGGACGGTGAGGGCGCGGAACTCGCCGTCCGCGTCTCCTTCGGTCAGCGCGAAGCTGCGATAGCCCTTGGCCGGACAGGCCACGTAGCGCCAGTCGAGGTAGGTCGAGGTCCGGGCGATGCCCATCTGGACCGAAGGTCGCAGTCGCTCCCACAGGCGATCGACGCGCGCGTCGAAGCGTTCGAGGAGAATCACCTGACCGTCGGGGCAGGCATCCCGGCCGACTTCGGTGTCGTCATCGGTCTGGAACAGATTGCGTGCAACCGTCTCGATCGGTGAGTGGACGGGGTGGTAGCCCAGCAACTTGACGCCCACGCGGAACGCCTGCTTGTTCGGGAAGCCGTAGCCGAAGGCGGCGTACTCGGGCTGACCGAAGGTGTCGAAGTAGTACCGGGCCGTGCGCAGGAAGGCGCCGTCCTTGCGCAGCCCGCGGCGGTAGTCGGCGTGCACGACCGAGTCGATGCCCTGATCACACTGCACCTCCTTGCCGCGGTACACGGCGCGGGTGGGCAGCACGGCGTACTGGGCCACGACACGACCGCCGGGCTCGACGCCCAGCACCACGCAGCGGCCCGCGGGGTTCTGCGCGAACTCCCAGCGCCAGTGCTCCAGACTGCGCACGCCCTCGTCGTCTTCGGCGAAGACGGTGTTGAACAGCTCGAGCACACCCTGCTCGTCGCCGGGCTCGAAGGGACGGATGATCAGGTCGCCGGCAGTCATGGGGGCGACATCCTACGCTGCGCGGACAGCTGCCGCCCCACCGGCCCGCGCCCGCGCCACAGGGTGACGAGCGACCAGACCGCGCCGAACACGCCGCCGCCCAGGTGCGCCCCGTGCCCGATCGGGAAGCCTCCCCCGCCGCGCTGGGCCACCAGTCCCCAGACATCGATGCCGACGAAGAGCAGGCCCGCGACCCAGGCCGGCAAGGGGATCAGCATGAAGAACAGGATCTTGTGCCGGGGGTAGAGGAAGACGTAGGCCACCAGCAGACCGCTGATCGCTCCCGAGGCCCCCACCGCGGGGATGTCAGGCCAGCCGAGCGCGCTGAAGGCCGCGTGGAACAGCGAGGCACAGATGCCGGCCAGCACGTAGAACCAGGTGAAGCGCCGGGCCCCCCAGCGCGTCTCGAGGATCGCTCCGAAGCTCAGCAGCACGACCATGTTGAGCAGCACGTGGAAGGCCGCGATGTGCGAGAAGGCGGCGGTCAGCAGGGTCCAGGGTCGCCCGGCGCGCAGGGCGGCCAGATTCGTGCAGAAGTTCTCGCTCATGAAGACCGCCAGGGGCTCGCTGGCCAGGGCGATGCGCCACGTGACGTAAACGAGCAGATTCAGCGCCATCAGGACCGGGACGGCGCGCAGGTGGCGAAGGGCGTCCATGAGCCGCGTCACCATACCGGTTCGGATCGTGAGCGTTGCCACGCCGCCGCCAGGGTGTTGAGATTGACGCCATGAACAGCCCTCCGCCCAGCAACAGTTCGCCGCCCGGCGTCGCCGCGGCCCCCGCACTCAGCGCCCCGAAGACGGTGCGACTGGCGGACTACCGCCCCCCGTTCTGGACGGCCGAGACGACGCGGCTGCACTTCGAGCTGCACGAGGAACACGCGCTCGTGACCAACACCGTGACCTTCGTGCGCAACCCGCGCTACGTCGCCGACGGTCGCGAGGCGCTCGCGGGTGACGAGGCCCTGGTGCTCGACGGCGAGGCCCTGGAGCTCGTCTCGATCCAGCGCGACGGCACCCCGCTCGAGCCGGACGAGTACACCGTCGACGAGCAGCGGCTGACCTACCACCCGCTCG
>JAJDEQ010000115.1 GCA_029259695.1 Planctomycetota bacterium | reverse complement strand
GTCCAGTTCCCACCGGGGGCGTCCCGCAAGGGAGCCAGGTCCAGGCCCAGCCTCCGTCCGCCCTGCCGGTCCTGCACCGAGACCACGGAGCAGGCACATTCGACGATCCCGGTGAACAAGAGACGGCTCCAACTGGACCGCGGCCACCCCGCAGGGGCTCGCTCGACCCGTCCGCGGACCGCCGATCGGCCGCTGGACGCGCCTTGACGGGCGAAGGCGCGAATTTACACTAGCGGTTTCGCCCTCACCCGGTAAGTCCCGTACTCGCGGGACCTCGGCGGGTGCCGGTCTGGTCCAGCAATCCAGTCGGACCGGGCGGGGTTGCCGCTTGCCGGATCGGATCGGGCCCGGCCTCCAATGGAGGTCGTGTGCGCACCACCGGTGACCAGCCCCGGGGACGGAAGGTGTCACCAAGGTGCACCGTGGTGAAGCGTTCGCCGCGGTCGCAGTCATGCGGCACGAGTCGTCCGATCGGCGGACGCCCTCGGCAGTGGAAGGTCGCTCACCGTGAAGGTCTCCGTCCTCACGCTCTTCCCCCGACTCTTCGAGGCCTTCCTCGAGGAGAGCATCGTGGGCATCGCGCGGGCCAAGGGCCTGCTCGACGTGGAGCTGGTGGACTTCCGCGACTTCGCCACCGACGTGCACCGCACCGTCGACGACCGCCCGTTCGGCGGCGGCCCCGGCATGGTGATCAAACCCGAGCCGGTGTTCGCCGCGGTCGAGTCGGTGCTCGCCGCCTGCGAGCGCCCCGAGATCCCCAAGCTGCTGTTCACCCCCACCGGCCGGCCGCTCGACCACGCGCTCGCCGAATGGCTGGCGCAGCAGCCGCACTGGCTCGCCCTGTGCGGTCGCTACGAGGGCTTCGACGAGCGCATCCACGAAGGCTTCGAGTGGCAGGAAGTGTCACTCGGTCCGTTCGTGCTCTCCGGCGGCGAGCTGCCCGCCATGGCCGCGATCGAAGCGGCCACGCGCCTGCTGCCCGGCGTGCTCGGCCACGAAGAATCCGCCCAACGCGATTCGTTCGTGGACGGACTCCTCGACCATCCCCACTACACGCGCCCCCGCTCGTTCCGGGGCCGCGCGGTGCCCGACGTGCTCCTCAGTGGCAACCACGAGGAGATCGAGAGCTGGCGCCGACGACAATCCGCACGCCGCACTGCGGCATGGAAAGCATTCCAGGAAGAGAGGCCATGAGCACTCCCGTCACGCAGATCGAAGAGAAGTACCGGAAGACCGACCTGCCCGATTTCCAGGTGGGCGACCAGGTGGCCGTGGCGGTACTCATCCGCGAGATGGGCTCCGGCGGCCGCGGCAAGATGGAAGAGAAGACCCGCACCCAGAACTTCATCGGCGACGTGATCGCCATGCAGGGCAAGGGCATCCGCCGCGCCTTCACCGTGCGTCGGGTGGTGCAGGGCGAGGGCGTGGAGCGCGTGTTCCCGCTCCACTCCCCGCTGGTGCAGAGCGTGACGGTGCAGCGCAAGGGTGACGTGCGCCGGGCCAAGCTCTACGACCTGCGCGGCAAGAGCGGCAAGGCGGCCCGCATCAAGGAGCGCCAGCACGGCCGCGACAAGGCCGGCGGCGGCGCGTCGACCAAGAAGAAGACTCCCTCGGCGAGCGCAGACGCTCCCGAGGCGAACACGGAATCCTGACGCGCCATGAGCTCAGAAGTCTCCAAGCCTCTGTTCTGGATCGTCGCCATCCTGGCGCTGTGCGTCTGGAGCATCAGCTCCAACGACGTGATCCTGGGTCTCGACCTGCGCGGTGGGGTCACGCTGCGCTACGAACTGGAGCTGCCCGAGGGTCAGGGCCCCGCTCCCACGACCGGCCCCGGCGGCCAGGTCGACTCCATGATCGAGACCACGGTCGAGACGCTGCGCAAGCGCATCGACACCTACGGCATCCGGGAGTCCTCGATCACCCGCCAGGGTGAACGGGAACTGATCATCGAGCTGCCGGGCCAGGGGCAGGAGGAAGCCGAGTCGATCAAGAGCGCCATCGCGCGCGTGGGTCGTCTCGAGTGGCGCATCGTCGCCTCCGACGACCTGCGCAACGAGCTCTCGATCGCGGACGAGCAGGCCAACCTGGAGACCTTCCTGGGCGAGAACGCCGGGGCCGGTCCGAACGACATCAACCTATCGTCCCTGGAGCGGCAGTTCAGCGACGTGCTGTACCGCTGGATCCCGTTCTCCGACAAGAACATCGCGCGCAACCGCGGCATCGACGAGCTGACCGACGAGACCTTCGAGACGCAGCCGCTCACGGCGGCCGACTTCGTGCTGTTCAAGATCGGTGCGGGGCGCTCGCGCAACTTCACCGGCGCCGACATCGAGAGCGCGCAGCAGACCCTCGACGACCGCCAGGCCCCGGCTGTGGGCATCGACATGAAGCCCAGCCGCTCGGCCCAGTTCGGCGACTGGACCGAGGAGCACAAGGGTCAGGCCCTGGCGATCGTGCTCGACGGTCGCGTCGCGGAGCCCCCGGCGACGATCCAGAGCCGCCTCGACCGCGCCTTCTACATCAAGTCGGGCAGTGCGGTCGGTTTCCGCTCCGAGGAGATCACCGAGTACCTCACGATCATCCGTTCGGGCAGCCTGCAGCTGAAGCCGCGGCTGCTGTTCCAGAACTCGGTCGGCCCGTCGCTGGGCGAGTCCTCGATCGAGACCGGCACCAAGGCCGGCCTGTACGGCGCCCTCGTGGTCGTGCTCTTCACCCTGCTCTACTACCGCTTCAACGGGCTCATCGCGGTGCTGTGCCTGCTGGTCAACATGACCATGCTGGGCGGACTGCTGCTGGCCCTGGGCGCCACGATCACGCTGCCCGGCATGGCCGGACTGGTGCTGACCATCGGCATGGCGATCGACGCGAACATCCTCGTGTTCGAGCGCCTGCGCGAAGAGTCGGACAAGGCCAAGAGCATCGGCCAGGCGGTGAAGCTGGGCTTCCAGAAGGCCACGTCGACGATCCTCGACGCGAACATCACCACCTTCGTCACGGCGTTCATCCTCTACAAGCTGGGCACCGGCCCGGTGCGCGGCTTCTCCGTGGTGCTGATGCTCGGCATCCTGACCTCGGTCTTCTCGGTGCTCGTCTTCGGGCGCACGCTCTACATGTTGCTGAGCGAGAAGGACATGCTGCCCTCGGTGGCCATGGGCCGGCTCGTGAAGAAGGGCACCAACATCGGCTTCATGGCCAAGGCGCGGCTGTTCACCAAGCTCAGCGTCGTCGCCGTGATCGTGAGCCTGGCCGGCTTCACCATGAGCGGCAGCGACACCTACGGGCTCGACTTCCTCGGCGGCTACAAGGCCCAGGTGCGCCTCGGCCAGAGCGCCAGCCAGGCCCAGATCAACGACGCCGTGGGCCCGGTCTTCCCGGGCGCCCAGGTGGTCACCGTGCTCAACGACGGCGCCACGGCCGAGAGCTCGAACCAGTTCGTGATCAAGATCAAGGGTGACCCGGGCGACGAAGAGGCCGCCGCTGCACAGAACGACAGCGACACGCTGCAGGACCAGTTCGAGGTCCCGCTCAAGGCGGCGCTCGGCGCCTACCTGCTGCCCGACTTCGTCACCGGCCTCTCGCTCGTCCCCGACGAGCCCACGGCCAGCACGGGCCTGACGGCCACGCTCAACTTCGAGGGTTCGGTGGTACCCGACGCGGTGGCCTCCGAGCTCGGCTTCATGTCGGGCCTGCAGGTGAAGGCCGGCGGCGAGCGCTCGGTCAACATCGCGGGCACCCTGCCGGGGACCGGGCTCGACCCGAAGCGGGTCGTCCAGCGCCTCAACGTGGCCCTCGACGGCGCGGTGGAAGCCGGCTCGATCCCCAGTCCCAGCCAGCCCTTCCTCGAGTCGACGACGATCGGCTCACGGGTCGGGACCGAGCTGCGCGACTCGGCCATCCGGGCGATCATCCTGTCGTTCATCGCGATCGTGATCTACATCCGCGTGCGCTTCAAGGAATACCGCTACGGCATCGCCGCCATCGTGGCGCTGGCCCACGACGTGAGCATCACGCTCGGTCTCGTGGCGCTCGTGCACCACTTCGGCGCCGTCGACATCGAGATCGACCTGCCGATGATTGCGGCCTTCCTGACGATCGTGGGCTACTCGCTCAACGACACGATCGTGCTCTTCGACCGCGTGCGCGAGAACCTGCCGCGCATCGATCGCCCGATCGAGGAAGTGCTCGACATCTCGATCAATCAGACGCTCTCGCGCACGCTGCTCACGTCGATCACCACGCTGCTCGTGCTGATCGTGATCTTCTACTTCAGCAAGATCGGTGAGCAGCACGTGCTCGAAGGCTTCTCCTTCGCCATGATCGTAGGCGTGCTGGTCGGGACCTACAGCTCGATCTTCGTGGCCAGCCCGGTGGTGGCCATGCTCGCCCGACGGAGCGGCGAGCGGCACCCCAACGCCGCCACCCCACGCGTGGGGGCAACCGCCTGACCACCCGCAAGCTGCTCGCCTTCACGTTGTTCATCGGCCTGGTCGCCCTGGCCATGATCGTGATCGAGGGCCTGGAGTGGACGCAGGACGAGCAGGCCGCGAGCGCCACGAGCCACGGAGACGTGCTCTCCCTGCGCTTCGGCGCGGCGCCCGCGGAGGGCGCCGTCGAGGGCGTGGACTACCACCTGGTGAGCCAGGGCGAGACGCTCTCCGACATCGCCCTGCACTACCTGGGTGACATCCGCTACGCCGGCGACCTGGCTCGTCTCAACGGCCTCGCGGATCCCGATCGGCTCACGCCCGGGCAGACGATCCGGCTGCGCTGACGGGCGGCGCCGACGCCCGCGTCAACCGTCGAGCGGCGTCAGCCCGTGGCGCACGGCGTACTTGGTGAGCTCCGCAACGCTCCGCAGGCCGAGCTTGCGCCCGATGTTGCGCCGGTGCGTCTCGACCGTCTTCTTGGAGATGTGCAGGTCCTCGGCGATCTGCGGCGAGCTGTGCCCCTCGGCGATGAGCTGCAACACCTCGCGCTCGCGCGGCCCGAGCACCGTGACCCGGGACGGGCCCGTGTCCGCCTCGCGCGCCTCGGCCGCCACCGGCGTCACCGAGCGACTCACGACCAGCCCGGTCACGGCCGGGCTCAGGTAGCAGTCGCCGCGGGACACGCTGCGCACGGCGCGCAACAGCTCCTCCCCCGCAGCCACCTTGTCGACGTAGCCCGCCGCGCCCGCGTCGAGCATGCTCAGCACGTAGCGCTTGTCGCAGTGGGTCGAGAGCGCGACCACCTTCACGTCGGGATGGGCCGCGGTGATCTGCCGTGTCGCCTCCACGCCGTTCATCTTCGGCAGGGCGATGTCCATCACCACGACGTCCGGCAGGTGTTCCTTGACCAGCCGGATCGCCTCGCGACCGTCCTTGGCCTCGGCGATCACCTCGACACCCTGCTCCCGTTCGAGGTACGCACGCAACCCGTCGCGCATCATCTTGTGATCGTCCACGAGCACGATGCGGATCACGGGGCCGACTCCCGCACGCCGTCGGCGTCGCTCTCGGCGTCGCTCCCCTCGTCGTCCTGCGGACCGGGCAGCGGCGCCATCAGGGCCACACGTGTGCCTTCCCCGGGGGCCGACTCCACGATCATCGCCCCTCCCAGTGAGGTGAGCCGCTCACGGATGCTGAACAGCCCGTAGCTCGCACTGGCCTGGACGGACTGGACGTCGAAGCCCACACCGTCGTCTTCGACGTCCACCCGCAACAGGGCTCCATCCCGACGCAGGCGCACCACCGCACGCTTCGTCCGGGCGTGCTTGAACACGTTCACCAGCAACTCGCGGATGGAGCGGAAGAAGATGAAGCGCAGGCGTTCACCCGCGATCTTGGGTTCACCGTCGTCGTCGAGTTCGATCTGCAGGCCGTACTGGCGCTCGAGGTCCTCCGCCAGCCACTGCACCGCCGGCTCCAGCCCCAGGTCGTGCAGCAGCGGCGGACTCAACTGGAACGTGAGCGAGCGCGCCGACTGGTTGGCCTGGTCCACGAGTTGCTCGAGTTCGGCCAGTGCCTCCGGTGCGGGCGGTCCGGGGGCCTGACGGATCTCGGTCAGCCGCATGCGCACCAACGTGATCAGCTGATCCAGTCCGTCGTGCAGGTCGACCGCCAGGCGGTGACGCTCGCGCTCCTCCACCAGCAGCAGTTCCGAGGCCAGCGAGCGCAACCGGCGCCGGTAGACCTCCTGGGCGTGCTCGGCCTGCTTCTGCTGGGAGACGTCCCGCGCGGCGGCGTAGAGCAGCCCGGCCTTCGTATCGGGCGCGCAGCTCCACGCGAGCCAGCACACCGAGCCGTCCCGCCGGACGTAGCGGTTCTCGAAGTACACCGTGGGGACGCCCTCGGACAGGCGCTGGATCTCGCGCCGCGTGTCCTCGACGTCATCGGGGTGGATGAAGTCCAGGAAGGGCTTGGTGAGCAACGTCTCGGTGCTGTAGCCGAGCAGTCGCTCGAAGGCCGGGTTGACGCGCTTGAAGTACCCGTCGGTCCCGGCGATGCACAACAGCTCGAGCGACAGGTCGAACAGCCGTTCGAGTTCAGCGGTGGCGGCCTGGGTCGCTGCGTCGGTGCCGCGGGACCTCGCCGCGCCTCCCGACCGCCCTGATTCGCCAACCACCATCGCACGTCTCCAAAGCCGAGCAGGCTGCTCGATTCTCACCCGCCCTGCCGGAAACACACAACCTCTGGCATGCGACGTTCCGGCTCCGGATCGGTACGCGATCCAGCCGGCGGCTACCCCCGCAAGGGGCACTCGCGCCCGATCTGAAGCCCTCCCGGGTGAACGCCCCAGACGCGACGCACACGGCGGCTCCACGTCGCATCGCGCCCGCAAGCGGTCCGTGGAGCCTGCAGGCGCGACGTTTGCGCGCTCGGAGCCCCCGGCGCACTCCCCGCTGAGCCGCCGGTCAACGCCATCGAACCGAGCCGCCGGGCGCCTCCTGGGCCGGGAAGCCGCCGCCGCCGTACCCGGCCACTCGCCGCCGCGCCCCCGAGGCAAAAAAAGAGGCCCTGCCCGGCGCCCCGGGCAAGGCCATCCCCCTCTCTCTTCTCCGGTCTCCTTCAATCCCAGAGCTGAGCCAGGATCTTAAGACCAGGACAAACCACCCGACAATGCGGGCATCCACCGATTCTGGCGGGGAGAAACCCGTAATCCGCACCCCACCCAAGGGCCGAGACCCATCTGAGTCGTTGCCGCAGCGTCAATGACCCGGCCGGGCGCTGGACCACGAGTGCAGCGGAACGCACCGATCCCGCGGACACACCCCCACACGACTCACGCCGTGACGACGAAGTCGCGCAGTTCGCGCAAGCCGCAGCGGTCGAGGCGCTCGCGGATCAGCGCCCGCGCCGGCGCCCCCGCGACCGACGCCACCAGCGGCAGTCGCGCGCCGCGTTGTTCGAGGATCGCGGGC
Organism: Planctomycetota bacterium; assembly: GCA_029259695.1. Classification (GTDB taxonomy): domain Bacteria; phylum Planctomycetota; class B15-G4; order B15-G4; family B15-G4; genus OFTM49. The sequence goes on along the minus strand of JAJDEQ010000115.1, from coordinate 1,854 downwards.
AACGCCTCCACCGGGACGACCGGCGCGGCGTGGATCGTCTGTCCCAGCCGACCGGGGTGCACCTCCACGATGGCCGCCGGGGTCTTGCCGTGGATCGCGAGCGCGGCGCACAGCGCGCGCCCCGTGTCGCCGTAACCCCACAGGACGTACTGTTCGTAGGCGGCCAGGAACCCGCCCGCCAGGAACGCCGCCTTGCAGGCCGTGAAGCGGTCGAGCCCGTAGCGAGCATCGGTTCGGGAGAGCTGCGCCCCGTGACGGCGCCACGCGAGCAGACGCCGCGGCACCACACCCACTTCGTGGCCCGCAGCGAGCAGCCGCAAGACCAGGTCGTAGTCCTCCGGCCAGCCCTGCTCGCGATAGCCGAAGGCGCGCAGGATCTCGGCGCGCACGGTCAGCGTGGGATGGGCGACGGGGCACTCCACGAAGGCGTCGCGCCGCACCGCGTGCGCCCCCCCGGTGGTGCCCTCCGCCATCCCGTTGAGCCACGCCTGGTAGCGCTGCATCCCGTCGCCCATGGCCGCGTCGGGGAACATGTGTACGCGGGCCCCCACGGCCGCCAGGGCCGCATGGCGCCCGAGCCACTCCGTCTGCAGCGCGAGCCGTCGGCGGTGCATCAGGTCGTCGGCATCCATGCGCGCCACGTAGCGCCCACGGCACACCGCGAGCCCCGCCTGCAGGCTGGGGACGAGCCCACACCGTCCCCCGCGCACCACGACGAAGCGCGCATCGCGCTCGGCGAAGGCCTCGGCGATCTCCGCCGTCCCGTCGTCCGAGCCGTCGTCGACGACCACGCACTCCCAGTCCCGCTCGGTCTGGCGCCCCACGCTGCGCAGGGCCGCATCCAGCGTGCCCGCCGCCTGGAACGCCGGCAGCAGCACGCTCACCAGCACGGCGCTCGCCTAGCGCCCCGGGCGCGCGGTGGGGTCGACGCCCGGCAGCCAGGCCGGGTCGATGACGCCGTCGGCCACCAGGCGCGCGGCGCGGTAGCCGGCGCGCACCACGGTCTGCATGTGGTCGTAGTCGAGGGTGTCCGCCTCGTCCCGCGGCGTGTGGTAGTCCCGGTGCAAGCCGTAGGTCGAGAGCGTCTGGGCCACGACACCGCGCTTCACGAAGGCGTAGTTGTCCGAGCGCCAGAAGAAGCCCTGTGCGGGACGCACGTCGGGGCCGATCTCCACGCCGTGCTCCGCCCAGGCCGGACCCAGGTTGCTCAACTCGTGACCGGTGAGCCACAGCGCGCCCACGCCCCCCGCGTCCTGATCGGGCCGGCCGACCATCTCGAAGTTGAGGTTGAGCACCGTGCGCTCCAGCGGCACGAGCGGATGATCGAGGTAGAACTCCGTGCCCAACAGTCCCCGCTCCTCCCCGGTCACGAGCAGCAGGATGACCGTGCGGGCCGGCGCCTCGTCGGCCGCGAAGGCCTCGGCCAGTTCGAGCACCGCGGCCACGCCCGAGGCGTCGTCATCGGCTCCGTTGAACACGTGGTCGGTGCCCTCGGCGTCGTCCGCGCTCCGCGCCGAGCGGCCGATGTGATCGTAGTGGGCGGTGAGCACGAGCGCCTCGTGCGCCAGTTCGGGTCGCTCGTCCGTGCCGACCCCGTCGATCCGCGCGACGACGTTGTAGGCGGCGTGACTCGCGCCGGTGCGGATGTGCAACTCGAGCGTGTCAACCGCTCCGGACAGCAACTCCTGCTGCAGCGGGCCGCGGACGCGCAGCGTCGGGGGGGCACCGCCCGCGCCCACCGGACGCGTGCCGTGCAACGGCAGCGGCCGCCCGCGGCCCGGTGACGGCGGACCCGGCAGCAGCAGCGCGCCCCAGCCCGCAGCCGAGCCGCCCATGGCCTCCATCCAAGCCCCG
>JAJDEQ010000114.1 GCA_029259695.1 Planctomycetota bacterium | reverse complement strand
CGTGCTCGGCGCGGCCGGCGTCTGCGGCACGAGCGCGCCGTCGAGCCCGCGGGTGTACAAGCGGAAGTCGTTGGCGCGGACCGAGTGCGGACGCAGCGCCAGGGTGGCCGGGCTGCCGGCCAGGCGTACGTCGACCTGCAGCGGGCCCGTCGCCCGTCGGGGGAGCGACAGTGCGACCAGTTCACCCCGGGCCAGGTCGAGCGCCATGAGCGTGTCGGCACCGGGCTCGCGGGGCAGGTCCTGAGCGGTCGTGGCCGCCGTCAGCCCCGTGACCAGGGACAACCAGAGGGCGAGGGCGCGCATCGTGACTCCGCTGCGGGAAGCGAATCGACGCTCGCCGGTCGGCGTACACGTCGGACCTCCCCCCCTCGGCAGGGGCGCGGCGTGAGTTGAGCCGGCCTAGTTGTCAGCCGGTGCAGGCCGCCCGAAGTGGTAACCCTGCGCGTAGGTGAAGCCCATCTGCCGGCAGGCCACGGCTTCGTCCTCTTCCTCCACACCCTCGGCCAGGGCGGGGATGCCCAGTTCGTTGACCATGTGCACCAGCACCTCGACCATGCGCTGCTTGCCCGCCGTCGCGCGGTGCAGACCGCGGATCAGCGAGATGTCGAACTTGAGGTAGTCCGGCGGGACCTCCACCAGTTCGAGCAGACGCGCCTGGCCGGCGCCGAAGTCGTCGTAGGCCAGCCCCACGTCGAGCTCCTCGAGCTCGGCGCGCAGCGCGCGCATGCGCCCCACATCGGTGACCGCACCCTCGTGGATCTCGAGGGTCAGGCGACTGTCGGGCGCCTCGCTGCGAGCACGCCGCAGCGACGGCAACAGGGCCGCGTCGTCCATCTCGGCGGGGTGGGTGTTCACGAACAGGCCGCTGGCGCGGTGGGCGTCAACGCCGATACGGATGCCCTCGACGCGGAAGAGTCGGCTCAGCTCGCCCTCCAGCCCCGCGGCCTCCGCGATGTGGAACAACTCGTAGGGCGAGGGCGAGAGACCGTCATGGGTTCCCCGGCCGAGCACCTCGTAGGCGATCACCTCGCCGTTGTCGAGGCGCACGATGGGCTGGAAGAAGGGCACCACAGCGCGGCTCGCCAGCAACTCCCGCAGCTCGGGGACGCCGGTCACGAGGCGGTGCGGCAGCGACTCGGCGTGCATGGTCATGGCCATCGTGTCGCCCAGGTCGAGCACCTCGCAGACCACGCGCAACTCGCACTGCCCCAGGTGGATCACGTCGCCGTTGCGCAACGCGACCGGTGCCTCGATCTTGTTGCCGTTCACGAAGGTCCCGTTGCGGCTGCCCAGATCGTGCAGCACGAGCCGACCTCGTTCGCGCACGATCTCCGCGTGCGTGGCCGAGACGCTCAGCTCACGCAACGGCAGTTCGAGCGCATGCTGCCGTCCCATGCGAAACGGCATCGGGCGGACGGCCACGCGCTCGAGCTGACCCTGGGGCTCGAGGTAGCCCTCGAGGAACCAATCGGACTGTTCCATCACGCTCCTGGCTATGGACCCGGCGGCAGGCGCCACGTGCAGCCCACAGCTCGTCCCGCTCGGCCCCCCGACCAGCGCACAGTCTACCCTAACCGCCCGGGACCGGAACCGCCGCCGGACGCGCCGTAGGTGTCCGCGACGGCGTCACGGAAGCGTGCCCCCAGTGCGCGATAGAGCTCCACGCCCTCCTGTTCGGGCACGGTCACGTCGGCGCTCGGCCGCACGAACGGCTCCGCCACCGCGTGGACGTCCAGTTCCTCGCCGGCCGCACGGCGAACGGTCCACGCCGCCTGGATCGCGCCGCCGAGCGCAGCCGACTCGGGCTCCTCCAGGCAACTCACCGGCGCGGCCAACACGTCGGCCAGGATCCGACGCCAGAGCGGGTTGCGCGCCGCACCGCCCACCAGGCGTACCTCGTCGACCCGCACGCCGAGCTTCCGCAAGCGTTCGGCACCCCAACCGAGGTTGAGGCTGGTGCCCTCCATGGCGGCGCGGAACAGACGCTCGCGGCGCAGACTGCCGGGCCGGATGCCGAACAGGGTGCCGCTGGCGAGAGGCAGGTCGGGCACCCGCTCGCCCTGCAGGTAGGGCAGCCACATGAGCCCGTCGCACCCGGCCGGGACCAGGGACGCCTGCTGCGTGAGCTGCTCCAGGTCCGCGGGCTCACCATCGGCGCCGGCGAACGCGGCCCGGACCTCCTCGGTGACGCCGGTCAGGTTCATCACGCACAACAACGGCAACCAGCCGCCGATCGAGTCGCAGAACGGGGCGATCAGTCCCTCCGGATCGATCACCGGTGACCTGCAGTGGGTGAACATCGTCCCCGACGTCCCCAGGCTGACCACCACCACGCCCGGGCGCGTGGCGCCGCTGCCGATCGCACTGAGCATGTTGTCGCCGCCCCCGGTCGCGACCGGAATGCCCGCGGACAGGCCCAGTAGCGCCGCCCCGGCCGGGTTCAGTGGACCGGCCACCTCGCCGGGTCCCAGCAGCGGCGGGAGCAGGTCGGGCAAGCGGTCGTCCACCTCCGCGGCGAGCCCGTAGTCGTAGTCCCGTCGCTGCACGTCGAAGTAACCGGTGCCCGACGCGTCGCCGGCCTCGGCGCACTTGCGGCCGGTGAGCCGGAAGTTGACGTAGTCGTGGGGCAGCATGACCGTGCGCACCCGGGCCCACAGGTCGGGCTCGTGGCGCGCCATCCAGCGCACCTTGGGCGCCGTGAAGCCCGTGGGCACCAGGCGCCCGACCTCGCGCGACAGGGCCCGGGCCTCGGCGGCCGTGGACGTGTCGCACCAGAGCTTGGCCGGCCGCACGACCTCGTCGTGCTCGTCCAGCACCACCAGCCCGTGCTGCTGGCCCGAGACCCCCAGGCCGCGCACGTCGGCGGCGTTCACACCGGGGGCAGCCAGCAGTTCGCCAACCACTCGCCCGACGGCGTCGATCCATGTGTGGGGGTGCTGCTCGGCCGCCCCGGCGGGCAGACCCTCGATCAACCCGTAGGAGACGCCGGCCCGGGCCACCACGCGGCCCTCGGCAGCGTCCACCAGCACAGCCTTGGTGCCCTGGGTGCCCACGTCGAGACCGAGGAACAGATCACTCACGCGCGACATTGTGTCACAGCGTGGATCAGCTCGGCGAGCGCCGCCGCAACCGGCTCCATGGATGGAACAGCCATCCCCAGCGCGTGCGGCGCCGCAGACGACGCCAAGCCCGCACGCGTTCAACCGCGGTCGAGCGTCGACGGCCCACGCCCCCGCGTGCGTTCATGTCGTGACGCGACGGGCGCCGGGCAGCGCCGAGGGAGCGACGCATGGTCATGGTTTCGATGCTGGAACTGACGTCGTTCATGGTGACTCTGTGCACTCGGAAGAGGCGCTGCGACCGACCGCCGCGCCCCGTTGCACCGGAGCCTAGTGCGCCACTGCGTGGGAGAGGTGACCCTTCGATGACGACGCAAAGAAGACACCAGCGCACGGCTCGGTCGCGGCGGCACTCGGGGCCATGCGTGCTGACGTGCGTGCTGACATCCGTGCTGGCAGGCGTGCTCACCACGGGAGCACGGGCACAGTTCACGCCCGTCCCCACCTACCTCGTGCTGGGCCAGTCGAACGCCGAGGGTCACGCCATGCTGGGGACCGGCCCGGCACAGTTGCACCCCGAACACGCCCTGGCTCAACCCCAGCCGAACGCCAAGATCTTCCACATCGATTTCGGTGCCCCCTCGGCGTCCGCCTGGGAGCCGCTGCACGCGGGCCAGAACACCCAGACCGCCTCCCCCGTCCCGGGCCGTTTCGGCCCCGAGGTGTCGCTCGGCGCCCTGCTGGCCGAGGACCATGGGGACGAGATCTACATCTTCAAGCTGGCCCGCGACGGTGCCTACCTGGCCTCGCCCGGACCGGGCCAGATGTTCCCGACCTGGAGTCCGGCGGAGGACAGCCTCTTCCCGCTGCTGCTGAGCACGCTGCAATCCGCGCAGGCCAAGGCCGCCGCCCTCGGTCGGGAGCTGCAGATCGAGGGGATCTTCTGGATCCAGGGTTCGTCGGACACCGGCGATGCCGCCGCGGCCACGGCCTACGAGGCGAACCTGACGGCCTTCATCGCCGACCTGCGGGCGCTCCTCGCTCCGCTCGGCACCGACCTGACCACGCCCTTCGTGATCTCGCAGACGCCCGACTTCGTCTTCGACATCGACCCGTCCGAACCGACCTGTGACGGCTGCTTCCTCGATACCGTGCGCATGGCCGAAGCCCGGGTGGCGTGCGAGGACCGCTTCACGGGGCTGTTCGACCCCAGCGACCTGAGCACCATCGGTTGCACCCTGCCCGACGGTGTCTGCGACGTGGTCCACTTCGACGCCCAGGGGCAACTCGACCAGGGCGCCCTGCTGTTCGAGCAACTCGACGCGCTGTCCTGCCCCGCGCTCACGGGCGTGCCCAGCAACATCTCGGTCTCCAGCGGCGGCGTGCAGTCCCTGGTGATCCAGGTCGACCCGGTCTACGCCGGGGCGGTCTACCAGGTCCTCGGCACGATCACGGGGAGCGAGCCGGGCTTCCCGCTCGACGGGCTCCAGGTCCCGCTCAACGCCGACCCGTACTTCGACCTGACCCTGTTGACCCCGGGCGCCGCTCCGCTCTCGAACTCCGCCGGCACGCTCGACGGATCCGGCCGGGCCGTGGTCGAGTTCACCCTGCCGCCGGGTTCGCCGGCCTTCCTGTCGGGCCTGCGCGTGCACCACGCCGCGATCCTGTTCGGCGCGGGTGGAGCACCGCTCTTCGCCAGCAACGCCGTGGGCATCCGCTTCCTGCCTTGACCGGCAGGGGCCGACTCCGCGAAACACGCCGGATCGGGAACATCGAGGGAGCTCGGTGGTAGAAGGGTTGCGAGGCCCCGACCGGAGCTGCCCTCCTTGACCAGTGACCACGAAGCCGTGCGCCGTGTCCTGCGGGGAGACTCGGCGGCCTATGGCGAACTGGTCGAGCGCTACCAGGGACCACTGGCCGGCTTCGTCGGCAACCTGTTGCCCCCCCACGAGGACCGCGAAGGCGTGCTGCAGGACGTGTTCCTGTCGGCCTTCGCCCGCCTGCACACCTATCGCTCCGAGCGCGGCGGCTTCTCCACCTGGCTCTTCACGATCGCGCGCAACCGCTGCCTCAACGTGCTCAAGGCGCGCCGCCCCGAGACGCGAGCCGAGGTCCCGGAGACCACGCACCACGTCACCCCGGACGTCGACGCGCAGCGAGCCGAGGTCTTCCGCCGGCTCGACGCCGGGCTGGCAGCACTGCCGCTCGAACAGCGCAGCGCCTTCGTGCTGTTCGAACTCCAGGGCTGCTCGTATGCCGACGTCGCCCGCATCGAGGGCGTGGGTCTGGGGACGGTGAAGTCCCGTATCGCCCGAGCGCGCGAGAAGCTGCGTGCCCACCTGCCCCACCCTTCGGAGACACCGTGATGGCACCGGCCGGAGACGCACCCATGGACCCCGACCAGCTCTACACCGAGTGGAAGGCACGCCGCGCCGCGACGCCGGTCGCGCCCGACTTCACCCGACGGGTGATGGACGCCCTGCCCCCACGCGACTCCTCCCACGCGGACGGCCACTCCACCACGGGCGGCTCCTCCCACGCGGACGGCCTTTCCACCGCGGACAGCGCCGCGCCAGGCGACGACTCACGCGTTCCGAACGCCACGACTGCGCAGCGCGCCCCGACCCGACCGGCCCCCGCGCGTCGCCCCGCCGTGCTCGCCACGCCCCTGCGCCGCGCCGCCGCGATCCTGGTCGCCGCCGCCGCGTGCCTCGTGCGCCTCTGGCACGTGGCCGACGTCCTGCTGCCGTGATGCGCTCCCCCGCGCACGCGCTCGCTGCCCCTCCTCGAGCCGGACCCGACCGATGAACGACACGCGCTCCGACACGCCCGCGGCCCGCCGGCCCTCGCCGCTCGCCGCGGTCCTGCTCTCCTGCTTCTGCGCCGGCCTGGGCCAGCTCTACTGCGGCCGCACGACTCGCGCTGCGATCCTGTTCAGCGCCTCCCTGCTGTTCGCTCCGATCGTGCTGGCTTGCGCCCGGGGCGGCGCCTCCGACGGCGTCCTGGCACTGGTCCTGATCACGGTCGTGGTGACCCTCGGCGTGCACCTCTACTCGATCGTGGATGCCTTCCTCACGGCCCGGCGCGCGGGCCCGACCACGCTGGGGCCGGTGCTCGCCGCGGTGCTCGCGGTGGTCGGCCTGGCCTATCCCGTCGGCGCCGGCCAGTACCTGCGCGAGCACGCGTACGAGGCCTTCCTGATGGTCGAGTCGAGCATGCTGCCGGCACTGTTGCCCGGCGATCGCGTGCTGGCCAACAAGCACCGGGACGTGCAACGCGGCGACCTCGCCGTCTTCGCCCAGCCGGGCAAGCGCGAGCAACTGCTCGTGAAACGGGTCGTGGCCCTGGCAGGCGATCGCGTGGGCATGCACCGCGGCAAGCTCGTGGTCAACGGACGCCCGCTGCCGCTCACCCCGGTCCGGGACGAGCCCTTGCTGCGCCTGGTCGCCGCGCCCGATCGCACGGCCGTCTACGAACACAACGGCGAGCGCCGGTACGCGATCCTGATCGCGGACAAGAAGACGGCGCCACGGCAGATCCTCGACGGCGAGCTGAGCGTGCCGCCGGGCACGTGCTTCGTGCTGGGCGACAACCGGCCCAACTCCGTCGACAGTCGCAGCTTCGGCTGCGTGCCCCTCGAAGACGTCCGCGGTCTGATCGAGTACATCTTCGCGCCCGCTCGCGGCTCGGGGCGCTTCGGCAGGCTGGCCGTCGAGTCCGCCGAACCCTTCGCGCCGCCGGGCCCCACGCCCTTCGAGCAGCGTTGAGGGACGTCAGTCCGGGAGGGCGGCGAGCACGTCGCGCAGCAAGCCGTCCCGATCGACCTCGGCGTCCAGTCCATCGGCAGCCAGCCGCAGCACGACGGCCCGCCGCGACGGGATCACCGCCAGCAACTGCCCGGCGAACCCGCGCGCCATGAACGCGTCCTCGGGAACGGACGCCAGCGGCGGGCCAGCACCCGACCCACCTCGGTTGAGCCAGAAGTGGGCCCCGTACTCACCGCGCGTCGCCGCCGGGGCGGGCTCGACACTGAAGGCCACCCACCCGGGGGGCAGGATGCGGCGCCCGTGGGACACGCCGTCGTCCAGGTAGAACTGCCCGAAGCGCGCCCAACCCCGGGCCGTGGCGTGACCGAACGACGAGCCCACGAACGTGCCCGCGGCATCGACCTCGATGCGCGCCGCCGACATCTCCAACGGATCGAAGAGCTGCTCGCGCATCCATTGCGCAACAGCCCGCGGCCCACCCCCGACGGCCTCACCCACGAGGCGCGACAGGATGTTCGTCGTCCCGCTCGAGTAGGAGAAGACCGCGGCCGGTGGCGCCACGACCGGGCGGGACGCGGCGTAGCCGGCCGTGTCGGCTTCGAGGAACAACATGCGCACGGCGTCGGCGTCGGGATCGGTGTAGGTCTCGTCGAAGGCCAGTCCGCTGCTCATCTGCAGCAGATGCCTTGGCGTGATCGCCGGCGGGCCTCGCCCGGCGCCGGACCAGACCGCGACCGGGGCGGGCCGATCGAGGTCGAGCAGACCGTCTCGCACGAGGATGCCGACCAGGGCGTTGGTGACGCTCTTGGTCATCGACCAGCCGGGCAACACCGAGTCGGGGCCGAAGCCCGGAGCGTAGCGTTCCACCACGAGCCGGCCCTCGTGGAGCACCAGCAGCGCGCGGGTCCGGAAACGCCGATCACCCCGCTCCCACGCGACCGCTTCGCGCGCGAACACGGCGTCGACGACCGCGCGCACCGGCGCCGCGTCCACCGGACCGTCCGCCTCCGCAGGACCGCCGACATCCTCCGGACCGCCCGCCTCCACCGACCCCGCCGCGTCCACCGGAGCGACGTCGTCCCCGTCGACCGTGAGCCCGTCGGGGAGCGGAGTGCGACCGCCTGTTGCCTGCGCCCGGTCCGACGGGCCGCGCTCGTCGAGCGGGGGGTCGCGGTCATCGTCCGCGAGCGGCAGCAGCACCACACCGAGCCCGGGCTGCCAGCGCGCCCGGCGGGACACGCCGAACGCCCGGGCCACCAGCGCATGTCCGCGCCGCTCCACGTCGACCCAGTCCAGTTCGCGCAGTTCCTCACGCCGCACGTCGTCCAACTCGCGCCCGGCCACGAAGACCGCCGAGCCGGCGACCTTGGCCGCATACCCCACCGCGACCCGCAGGTAGCTGCGCACCCCCAAGACCCCGAAGACCAACGCCGTCACCAGGACGAGGCACGACAGGGCGAGCAGGCCACGGCGATTCACGGCGACGACGCTCCGGACGGGGGCCGCACATCATGCCCGGCGACCGCGGGCGAGAGGAGAGCCGCCGGGGCCGGCGCACCGGGCCGTTCCGTTCGCCTGGGGGGCGGACCTTGCGGTACAAGGTCGGCATGACCTCGCGCAGCGCCTACGACCCGGCACAGCACGGACCGCGCCGCGTGGTCGGGCCGGGTTTCCGTGAACAGGTGTATGCCGTCGTGGCCTCGGTGCCCGCGGGGGCCGTGACGACGTTCGGGGACGTCGCCGGCCGCCTCGGGCTCCGGTCCGTGGCGCGGCAGGTGGGCTACGCCATGGCCGCCCTGCCGGCCCAGCGCGAGGAGGTCCCCTGGCACCGGGTGGTCAACGCGCGCGGCGAGATCAGCGTGCGCAAGGACGGCAAGCCCAGTCCCGAGCAGCGACGACGCCTGCGGGCTGAGGGCGTCTCCGTCTCGGAACAAGGGCGCATCGTCGACTTCCGCGCCGTGCGACACGTGTTCGCGGGCGGCGCACCCCCCCCACCCGGCTCCCCACCACCCGACGGGCCGGCCGTCGACTAGCGCGACTCAGGCCTTGGACAGGTCGTGTCGACTCAACGGCAGGCTGCGGATGCGCTGACCCGTGGCGGCGAAGATCGCGTTGCACAACGCCGGCGCGAAGGGGGGCACGCCCGGCTCACCCACGCCTCCCGGCGGCTCCTCGTTCTCGACCAGGTGCACGTGCACTTCACGCGGCGCGGCGTTCATGCGCGCCACCGTGTAGTCGTGGAAGTTGCTCTGATCGATCCGCCCGGCGCTGGCCGTGATCTGACCGGTGAGCGCCAGGCTCGTGCCGAACACCGCCGAGCCCTCCATCTGGGCCCGTACGCGATCCGGGTGCACCGCCAGTCCGCAGTCCACGCCGACGTCGACCCGTGGAATGGCGATCCTGCCGCGGTCGTCCACCCGCACGTGCACGGCCATGGCGACGTAGCACAGGAAGCTGCGGTGCACGGCGATCCCCAACCCCTCGCGCTCGGGCAACTCGCGCCCCCAGCCCGCCTTGCCCGCGGCCAATTGCAGCACGTGGCGCAGCCGCCCGGTGTCGATCGGGTAGTCCTCGGCCGAACCGCCGTAGTTGGAGTACGGGACGCCCTGCGCTCGCAGGTCGATGCGACGCGGCTCGCCGATCAGCTCGAGCAGGTAGTCGAGCGGGTCCCGCTCGGCTGCGGCGGCCAGTTCGTCGGCGAACGACGACACGGCGAAGGCATGGAAGATGTTGCACACCGAACGCAACCAGCCGATGCGCACGTGGCCGTCGGCGGGTCCGTTCTCACAGCGCAGGTTGGGGATCGCGAACGGGATGTCGCTGAAGCCCTGGCCCATCTCGCCTGCGCCGCCCGACCTCGCCCGGGCATCGAAGGTCGACCCGATGGGCGGGAAGGCGGAACGCTGCAGCCACGCCGTGGGCCGACCGTCTCCGTCGAGGCCCGCCTGCATGTGGATCGCCGCGACGGTGTGGTAGTAGTCGTGCCGGATGTCGTCCTCGCGCGTCCAGGTCAGCTTGACCGGCGCGCCGATCTGCTTGGCCAGCAGGGCGGCCTCGACCACGTAGTCGGGCTTGCTCTTGCGCCCGAACCCTCCGCCCAGCAGCGTGACGTGGATCGTGACCTGGTCGGGGCTCAAGCCGAGCGCGCTCGCCACCATGCCCTGCGCCGCCTGGGGATTCTGCGTGGGCGCCCAGGCCTCGCAGCCGTCCGCGGTCACCTGCGCCACCGCGCACGGGGGTTCCATCGGTGCGTGAGCGAGGTGCGGCAACTCGTAGTCGGCCTCGATCGTCTCGGCTGCCGCCGCCATGGCGGCGTCCACGTCGCCGGACTCACGCATGACCGCACCGGGTCGGCGCGCCGACTCCAGCAGGGTCTCGGCGTAGGTCGTCGAGTCGTAGGTCGCGTTGGCGCCTTCGTCCCAGGTGAGCTGCAGGGCGCGGCGGCCCTGCAACGCCGACCAGGTGTCCTTGGCGATCACGGCCACCCCACCCAGGGCCTGGAAGGCGGGTGAGCCCTCGTAGCGCGGCAGCTCGATCACCTGCTCCACGCCGGGGACGGCCAGGGTGTCGTCCGCGTCGAGGCTGCTGAGCGTGCCGCCCAGGACCGGGCAGCGCTCGATCATGGCGAACTTCATGCCGTCCAGCACCACGTCCAGCCCGAAGCGGGCCGCGCCGGTGGTGATGCCGACGCTGTCGATGATGGGCACGTCCTTGCCGACGTAGCGCCACTCGTCGCGCGTCTTGAACACGAGGTTGCCCGCGTCGGGCACGGGCAACTCCCGCGCGCTCGACACGAGTTCCCCGAAGTCGGCGCTGCGCCCGCTGGGCTCGTGCACCACCGTGTGCAAGCGCGCCGTGCACTCGCGCTCGTCCACGTCCCAGGCTTCGGCAGCGGCCGTCTCGAGCATCTGCCGGGCGGCGGCTCCCGCGCGGCGCATGCCGTCGTGGAAGGCGCGGATGCTGTGGGAGCCGTCCGTGTTCTGCGATCCGTAGCGGCGGTCGCCCACGGCCTGCTCGATGCGCACCCGATCCCAGTCGGCCTCGAGTTCGTCGGCCACGATCATGGGCAGGCTGGTGCGGATGCCGGTGCCCATCTCGGAGCGGTGGGCCACGATCGTGACCAGGCCGTCGGTATCGATCGACAGCCAGATGCTCGGTTCGAACGGTTGCGCCTCGTCACCCTCCTGATCGTCGAGCAGCACGGCGACCGGGGACAGCTGCACGCCCAGCACGAGGCCCCCGGCCCCTGCCAGGCCCTTCAGGAAGCTCCTGCGACTGACGTTCGCGATCATGCTCACTTCCCTTCCGCCGCGGTCTTGATGGCCGCGCGAATGCGCTGATAGGTCCCGCAGCGGCAGATGTTGCCGGACATGGCGGTGTCGATCGCCGCGTCATCAGGGCGTTCGTTCTCCGACAGCAGGGCCGCGGCGGCCATGATCTGCCCCGGCTGGCAGTAGCCGCACTGGGGCACCTGGTGCGCGGTCCAGGCGCGCTGGAGCGCGTGCCCGCCGTCCGCGGACAGGCCCTCGATGGTGGTCACCTCGCGGTCCCCCAGGTCGCCCACCGGGTAGACGCACGAGCGCACCGCCCGGCCGTCCACGTGGACGGTGCAGGCACCGCACTGGGCCATGCCGCAGCCGAACTTGGTGCCGCGCAGCCCGGCGTGGTCGCGCAGGGCCCACAACAACGGCATCTCCGGGTCGACCCCGTCGAGCGTGTACTCCTGTCCGTTGACGTGCAGTGTGGTCATGATCGCTCCGGGTACCGGCTCCGCGTCGCCGGGTCCGGCAACGCGGTGACAGGGTCGAGGCCGACAGGATAACCCGCCCACCGGGCCGGCCACGTCTCGAGGCTCGGCTGCGGGCGATCGGCCCGGCCCGATCGTCCGCCACCGAGACGCCGATGCAGGCAGGTCGCCCCGGCGACCATGCGGCCGGGCACCCGGGCGCGTTGCCTCCGCCGCGCCGCATGACGGGTCTGTGAATGGTCTGTCTCACATCGCCGCGGACACGAACCGATCACGACTCGACGACGGGTCGGCCATGCCGGGCTCGCACCTGTCGCCGAGAGGACGACAACGCCGTTGGCCGCCCGACCGAAACTGCGGATCGAGACTGGGTTTGCCGCGTTGCACAACGAATCATGGCCCGCGACTCACCCGGAAGACGCATGGGGCATCGCACCGCGCCCAGCATGCCAACAGCCCGGTCGCAGGAACCGCCCTCGGCGCACAGCGCGCCGAGCCCCACCCCATCGGAGTGCCTCGACGTGGGCTTGGAGACGTATCCCGACATGGCCTGCTCGGTCGGCCTCGACGGCACCGTGCGCGACGTCAACGCCGCGCTCGCCGAGGCACTGGGCTTCGACCGCGACGAGCTGATCGCCCGCCCCGCCGCCGAGCTCGTCCATCCCGACGACCTCGAGCTGTCGCAGCGCGCACTGCAGCAACTCCTGCGCGAGGGACGACTGACGGGAGTGCAGCATCGCTGCCGCAGCAAGCAAGGCGGCTGGCGCTGGCTCGAATGGAGCGCGCGCGTGGCCCCCGACACAGGCCTGGTGTATGCCACGGCCCGCGACGTCACCGCGCGCCACAGAGCTGAAGCCCTCACCGAGCACACGCACTCGGCGGTCCGACTGGGCGGTTGGCGCCTCGATCTGCGCACGGACGAACTCACCTGGACGCGCGAGACCTACCGGCTGCACGAGACCTCTCCGGAGGAGTACCGTCCCCAGGTCTCCACGGCCCTCGGTTTCTACGCGCCGGAGAGCGTGCCGGTGATCAGCGCGGCGCTCGAGCGGGCGCGCTCCCTGGGCGAGCCGTACGACCTGGAGCTGGACGTCGTGACCGCTCGCGGGCGGCGCATCCGCGTGCGTTCCGTCGTCGAGGTCGAATGGGACGCGGGTCGCCCCTCCGTCGCGTTCGGCACGTTCCAGGACATCACCGCGCAGAAGCGCGTCGAGGAGCACCTGCGCCGCTTCGAGGCGATCGTGCGCGCCACCACCGACTTCATCGGGATCGCCGCGGTGCAGACGGAAGAGGTCCGATTCGTCAACAAGGCGGGCCGGGAGCTGGTCGGCCTGAGTGAAGACGACGACATCAGCCACGAGCACATCAGCGACTTCCACTCGCCGGAGCAGTACGACGCCATCGTGCGCGACGCGCTCCCCACCGTGATCGAGAAGGGCGCCTGGTCCGGCGAGACGATGCTGCGTCACCGCATCGATGGCCACGAGATCCCGGTCTCCCAGATCATCGTGCCGCTCGATGACGAGCTGGGCGAACCGCTCGTCGCGACGGTCATGCGCGACCTGCGCGAACGCCGTGAACTCGAGCACCAACTGCTGCACAGCCAGAAGATGGAGGGTATCGGCCGCCTGGCGGGCGGCATCGCCCTCGACTTCAACAACATCCTGACCGCCATCCTGGCCCACGTGGAGATCCTGAAACGCCACGCGCTCGAGCCCGCCGTGCACAAGGGCGTCGACGCGATCCACCAGGCGGCCGATCGGGCCGCCGCCCTGACCGCCCAGTTGCTGGCCTTCGCGCGCAAGCAGATCGCCCAGCCGCAGGTCGTGGACCTGCGCGAGAGCGTCCGCGAGGTCCACGAGTTGCTGCGCCACACGTTGGGCGAGGACATCGAACTCGTCACGCGCATGGACGAGGCGCCCTGCGCCGTGTTGATCGATCCCAACCAGCTCGAACAGGTCATCGTGAACCTGGCCGTGAACGCCCGCGATGCCATGCCGGCCGGCGGCGGGCTCGTGCTCGAGGTCACCTCCGTCACGCTCGCGCCCTTGCAGGCCGCCGCCCGCGAGGGACTGATGCCCGGCGCCTACGTCCAACTCGCGGTGAGCGACACCGGCAGCGGCATCCCGCCCGAGATCCTGGACCAGATCTTCGAGCCGTTCTTCACCACCAAGGAACGCGGCCGCGGCACGGGACTGGGTCTGGCCACGTGCGACGGCATCGTCAGCCAGAACGGTGGCGCGATCTTCGTGGACAGCTCCCCCGGGGGCACCCGTTTCGAGATCCTCCTGCCCGCTGCGCGCGGGCCGATCCAGGTCGACAGCGGGCCCCCACCGACCGGTTCGCTGGAAGGCGACGAGGTGATCCTCGCCGTCGAGGACGAAGACGTCCTGCGCGAGATCATCGTGACCGAGCTGGAGCGCCGGGGTTACACCGTGCTCTCGGCGGCGACCGGCCCCGAAGCGCTGCGCCTCGCCGACGCTCACTCCGGCACCATCGACCTGCTGGTGACCGACGTCGTCATGCCGCTGATGGGCGGCCGTGAACTCTCCGAACAGCTCACGCGGACGCGCCCCGAGGTCCAGACCCTGTTCGCTTCCGGCTACGCCGACTACGAGATCGCGCAACACGGCTCGATCGAACCGGAGACGCACTTCCTGCCCAAGCCGTTCACACCGCACCAGCTCGCCAGCGCGGTGCGACGGCTGCTCGACCATCCGGTCGCCCGCACGCAATCCTGACCGCCGGCGCGGAGCGCCCCGCGGGCGTCAGGGCACGATGGCCGCGCTCGACAGATGGGCCACGACGCAACGCTGCGCCGTCGGGTGGTCGTACACGTAGTCGTCCGCTTGCAGGCGCACGTTGACCGCGCGGCTCGTCGCCACTCCGGCGGGGAGCGCCCAGGTCCTGGTCCAGGACGCCCCTCCATCGTCCGCGGGGACCACCAGCTCACCCACCGGCCGATCCTCGACGAAGACCTCGATGCGTGTCCCCGCCAGCTCGGGACGGCCGAGGAAGGCGCCGCTGAGTCGCAGTTGGCTCCCGCCCTCCGGCGCGAGCATGAACGACGCGTACGGACCCAGCCGGCCCTCGCCATCCCACCCCGCGTAGACCTGCTGCGCGGCGTGGAGCGGCACATCCGCCACGTCGAGGCGTGACCCGATCCGCAGGCGCCGGACCCGTTGCGCGAAGTCCGCCGTGCGCGCAGCCGTGCGTGCGCCCGCGGTGTGGATCGCCGTCACCGCTTCGGCCGCGGCGGGCCACGCGGCCAACCCCAACTCCGGCAACAACCCTCGCTCCCGTGCCAGGCCGTAGATCAGGCGCGCGATCTGTTCATGGCCGGCGCGATTCCAATGGGCGTTGCCCGGTTCGATCCAGTAGCGGGGCTCCAGGGCGAACTCGTCGCCGACATACGCCACCTGTTCCGGCCGCAGTTCGACGGCCAGCTGCTGGGGAACGAGCGGCAGGTAGCGCGTCCAGCGGGCGAGCAGCAGGTAGCGTCCACCGGTATCCTCGACCGAGCGTGCCAGCGCACCCAGGTCCCGTGCTGCATCGCGGTAGCGCCCGCGGCTCTCCGCATCGATGCCGTACAGGATGTGATTGCCGCTGGACACGCCGAACGCCGACCGCGGATGGGACAACTGCACCAGCCCGTCGGCCCGGCCGCGAACCTGGGGACTGAAGCGGGCCATGCCCCCGAATCCGCGCACACCCGCGCAGTCGTCCAGGTCATTGCCGCAGACGACGTGCACGACGAGGTCGGGCGCCAGGCGACTCACCTGGCGGCGCAGGTAGGCGCTCTCCGCGCGGATGTTCCAGCTCGAGACCGCGAGGTGCAGCACCTCCAACGGTCCCTCCTGATCCGCCGCGCGTTCGGCCAGGAAGCGCTGCAGGAACACCCCCATGCGATCTTCAGCCGCCGTGCCGAAGCCGAACACGTAGGAGTCGCCCAGCAGGATCACGCGCCGGGTGCCGGCGGGCTTCTCCCAGGTGAAGGGAGCCTCGCGCATGCCGTAACCATTGCTGTGGATCGTGACCCCGCGGTACTCGCGACCGGCGAGCTGGGGTTGCAGCACCCGACCCACGTCGGGGTCGACGTGACTGTCCCACACCCCGGTCGCGTCCGCGACCATGGACGCGATCGCCGCCTCCCGGGCCGCGTCGTCCACGGACTCCGGTGCGACGAACACATCGTCGCGCCCCATGTCCCACAGCACGAGGGTCAACGCAGCCAGCGCGGCCAGCGCAACGCTCCCGAACAGCAGCGCCAGTCGCTGTGCCCGCTGCAGTCGCCGTCGATCTTCGTGGTCTGGGGACATCGTTCGGCGCACAGCGTAGCGCCCCCCGAACGCGAATGCGCCCACCTCGGCGCCGGGCGGAGACACTTCCGGGACCCGGCTCCATGGCCTGGTTCAGTGGCCCCTCGGTCCTGCGTAGGCCTGGGCCAGCAGATCCCGCCAACGGCCGGCGGCTCGCTCGTCGTGCATGCGTTCGCAGGTGAGCACGAGCAGCTCGGGTGTGTCAACCGTGCGCAGGTGCTGCAGGCCATTCGTGGCGCAATCCACACCGCGGAGCTGCCAAGGCGGATCACGGCGAGACGCCTTCGATCCGGCGCCCGCATGACATGTGTGGACCTCGAGGGGCCCGTGCAGCCGGGAACCGGCCGAGTTGAAAAGTAAGTGAGACCCGTTCATCATTGACTGCGACCCGGAAGTTCGCCCCGGGTCCCCCCCCAAGAGGATCCACCATGGCCATTCGCCGTCTCACCACAGCAGCCCTGCACGCCGAGCTCGCGCGCAGGGAGAAGGAAGCCAAGAAACTCCGAACGCAACGTGAGAAGCTCGCGTCGCAGTTGGAGACCCTCGACGCGAAACTCTCGACCCTCGAAGAGGGCGGCGCTCGCGGGCCGGGACGCCCGCCCGGCAAGGGCCGCGGCAAGAGCAAGTCGACCGGCGCCAAGCAGCGTACCGGTGGCACGCGCAAGCGCGCCCGCAACGATGTGAGTCTGCCCGAGGCCATCGCCCAGGCGATGGAGAAGGGCGCGGTCGTCTCACCCAAGGAAGCCGCAGCCATCGTCAAGAAGAACGGTTTCAAGACGACCTCCAAGAACTTCAACATGATGGTCAGCAACGCCCTGGCCAAGGACACCCGGTTCAAGCGACTGGGACGCGGGCAGTACAAGCGGGTCAAGTAGGCCGCCGCACGGGCGCTGCCCCCCAGCCGCGCCCGCGGCTCACGAGTGCCGGGACGTCCCCCCACGTCGCCGGCGCGTAGACCGACTCGGTCCAGACGGCGCAGACACGCGGGAGTCCACCGGGCTCTCGCGTGGACGCCCGGCTGGACCGGAGGCGCTCGCTTGGCAAGAGTCCCCAGATCCACCGATCCGTCCCTGGCCGAGGTCCCCGCCGAGGAGATCCTGGCCGAACTGCGCAGGCGGCAGAGCGCGTTGCGGGTCCTGCTCGCGAGACGCGCCCGGCTGGCCGAGCAACTCGCGTCCGTCGAGGCGGAGATCCTCGACCTCGGTGGGCGCGACATGCTCGACCCGGCGGCGGGACCCTCCGCCGCGTCCGATCCATCGCCCCGCCCCGCCCGTCCCGGCGACGTGAGCACGCTGCCCCTGCCGGCCGCGATCGCCGGCGTGATGGAGCTGGGCGACGTGATCTCACCCCGTGAAGCCGCCGGGCGCGTCGTGGCCGCCGGCTACCGCACGACCGCCGCGAACTTCGGCGCCGTCGTGATCCAGGCCCTGTCCCGGGACAAGCGCTTCCGCCGCGTGGCGCGCGGCCGCTACGAACGCATCGCCTGACCCGTCGGCGTTCGCACGCGACCCGACCAGGATCGCGGCGGCACGGAGAGCCCGCGCGAGCGGCGGACTCCCCGTGCGACGTGTCGCGTGCCGGACGCGCTCAGCCGGTCACTGCACGAGATCGAGCGTCACCTCGGGTGCGCCGGAGTCGGAGGCCTCGGCGCTGATGCCGCCCAGGTCCCAACCCGGCTGGTAGACCAGCGGCACCATGGCGCGCGGCGCACCGCGCGTCATCCCGAACACGTGCACGCGACTCGGGTGCCACCAGTCGTTGCCCAGCGAGCGCACGATCACCTGGGCCCCGGTCCGCAACAGGTCGTTCTGGCGCCGTGACTGGCTGAGGTCCAGCACCTGCACCAAGGTCCGACCGTTGAAACGTTTGCGCTCGGGATCGATGCGGAACGACTCGATCTCCTGGCCGTTCTCGACGATCACCACCTCGAACGGGCTGTCGGACTCGGCGCCGCTGGCGCCGCCCGTCCCGGCCACGAGCAGCAACTGGTCCAACTGCGTGTCGCCCCGCGCCCGACCCACCTTGGGCAGCGGGATCGAGCCCAGACCCTCGCGCCCATCGGAGCTGAGCACGATGTTGTCGTCGTCCAGGTCCGTGGCCAGGGCGAGGGGCACCACACCGTCGTCGGTCTCGGCCCACATGAAGGCGTGGCGGGCGACCCACGCGTCCGAGCCGGCGATGCCCAGCCGGAAGTAGACATCCGACAGGTCGGCCCCGTCGATCGTCGTGCCGTCGGTGTCCCAGGCGTAGGTCTTGCCCTGCCGCGGGACCAGGTCGGTGAGCACGTGCAGGCAGACGAACAGGTGACTGCGCCCATTGACCTCGAGCCGGTCGCGATCGGTGAAGAACGTGAGGTAGAGCTCGTCCCGGTCCTGACGGTTGCCCACCACGTACATGCGGCTCTTGGTCCCGCCCCACTTCTTGTTGCCGCTGAAGACCGCCAGGAACACCTTCTGGAGAGTGGCCATCGCCGCTCCTTTCACCGCCGCGCGGGCGGAAGAGCTCTGCTGAGACAGCCCCCCGCGGCACAGCCCGAGAGACGGCCGGGCCGCACACCCGCGCCGGACCCCGTGTCCGGCCGGTCGGCAGCCTCGAACGGGGATCCGTCGCGGACCCGGGGGACCTTTCAGCACGCGGCGGCTTTTCTCGCGCTGCACGGCGAAGAGCGAGAGCAGCAGCGCGTTCGCAGTGCGTGGGCGCCGACTGCCAGAAGAAACGAGACGGGCGGGGACCGGCCCCCCGGGGGGCGCCCCACGAGCCGGCTCAGTCCTCGAACAAGCCGGAGGGCAGCAGCCGATCCTGGAGCCGCACGAGCAGCCGCAGCCAGCGCTTCTTGACCACCTCCCCCGGCAGACCGATGCGCTCGGCGACCAC
>JAJDEQ010000113.1 GCA_029259695.1 Planctomycetota bacterium | reverse complement strand
GAAAGCGCCATATGTAAAAACCTCCATTATCATCGCAGGCCACGAAACAGGAGCAATCAGGAGAAACCGTAACGTAAGAAAGTGACCTCTCAATTCGACCCACCTCCTTGCCGTTTTTAAGGCTAACTAGTCGCGCGTAGTTCTTATAGATTAAAAATAGTAACTCCCGCTTAGGTAAAAAAACGCATTCATTGGGCTTACTGTCAGGCAATTCAATTTTTATTGAAGTTGGATTGTTGGATTGAAGATCCCACAAATTCCAACGATCTCCATTCTTGTTAACCAATAGGTATCTACCATGTGTTGAATGCGCTTCATAAAATACGGGGGCATGTATCTCCTGTGTATAAAGCGTATTTTCCAAATCCCCACTCTCTAGACTCCACACCATGCCAGAGCCCGTGCGACCCGTCGTGCCCGTCGTAACGAGACGATCCTTGGTGGGAATTTTAGCGAACAACCGTGTCCTTCCGGCAGGCGTGCGTAGGTGAAGATATTTCGGGCTTCTGTGGGCGGGCGGCAGGGCGGTTTAGTTTTGGGTGGCGTCCCGTAGGGCCTTCTTATAGTTCCAGGGCATCCAGCGTTGCGGGGCGAGGTGGACCTCTCGGAGATTCTGCTGGAGCGCGGTGAGGTACTCGAAAGGGTTGGCATGGACGAGTTGGCAGGTCGCGATCAGGCTCATGAACAAATCCCCGATGCGCGCGCCCTTCTGGGTCTTGTAGAAGTACGCGTTTTTTCGGTTCAGGATCGCCTTCTTCAGCGCCCGCTCGCACAGGTTGTTGTCGAGGGGGACGCCGGGCGCCCGGAGGAACAGCGTCAGCTTGTCCCAGCGCTTGAGCATGTACCGGATGGCCTTGCCTAAGCCGGAGTGGGGCTCCACCTGCTTGTTGGCGAGCAGGCCCTCGAACCACGCCTTCAAGGCCTTCATCACCGGCGCGCTTCGTTCCTGGTGGAAGCGCAAGCGATCCGCCGCCGAGAGCTTTTGCGCCTTGGCCTTCGCCTCGTTCTCGTAGACCTTGCCGATCTCGACCAGCAGATGCTCGACGTGTTCGGGAAAGGTCTCCACGAGTTCCACGAACTGCCGGCGCCCGTGCGCCAGGCAGTTGCCCACGATCGTGCGCATCTGGTGCGGCAGGTTGCGCGAAAGGCCGTCGCACATCTGAATCGGCGGCACGCTGGCCTTGCGCCGCGCCAGCACCTCGGCGAGGTTCTCCCCCGCGTGCTTTTTGCCCGTGAAAAACAGCGCGATGCGCCGCCCTTCTCTCGTCGATACGATGCCCGAGGTGAAGACGCCGGTGCGCTCCGGCGGATCGCCCCGCGCGATTTGTTCGCGATGTTCTTTCATCAACTCCAGGATCTTCATGCCGGTGTCGTCGTTATGGAGCACTTCGCCCTGCGCCGCCTGGCGGATCAGTTCCTGGTGGACCGGCTCGCATGCCCGGCCCAGGTCCCGGACGATCTCCCACTGCGTCGAAGTGGGCAACGGCGTCTCCAGATCCCTTTGAAGCGCTTCCAGGCGGTGAAAGGGCAAGCCGCTGCCGTACTTCAACAGCGCGATCATGCTCCCGGCCGTCGCGTCGTACTTCTTCGCCGCCGCCGCGCCGCCCGGCTCGGGCGCGGTGAAGACCTGTCCGCACAGGTTGCAGCGCACGCGGCCCAACTCGTAGACGGTGGCGCCCAGCGGCGCCTGGCCGCGCACGCGCACCACCTGCGCCGGCGGCAGCGCGTACAGCTTGCCCCTGCGGCACTCGGGGCAGCGGTCCTTGGGCTTCAGCGTGGGATGCGCTACCGTTTCACGTTCGGCGGCCCCGTAAGCCTGCGCGCCGTTGCGCCCGTGTCCTTGGGGCTTGGCCTTCGGGTCCTTCGGGAAGAGGCCGTCCTCGGGGGCGGAAGGCGGCGCGTCCGGCTTGGCCTGGTCCAACACCGCCGCGGTCTTCTCGGTCTTGGAACCGAACAACACCTCCCGCAGCCGGCGCAGCGAGGCTTTCTGACTGGCGATGAATTTCGTGAGATAACTCAGCGTCTCAAGCGCGGCGCGAAGCGTCTTGTACTCCTCGTCGCTCAAGACGCCGCGCGCGCGATCCGCGATGGACGCCAGTTGTTCGGCGTTCACTTCTACTCGCTCGACGTTCCGTGCCATGGCGCGCCATCCGAAGTTTCCCCCCCAACCCAGAAGGAGTATCGGAGCCACGCGCCGGGGACTGCACCTGAAAAACGCGGCCGCGTCCCTCAGCCGCCGGTGTGGATACGCCGCCATTCCGGCGTCGCGGTGCGCGCCCCCGACGGATCGGCGCCCGACAGCAGAAGCTGCAGCTCGAGCCCCTTGAGGCGCCGCACGCCTCCTTCGCCGCGCCGGGGCCAATGGCGAAAACGGCCCGACGACAATCGCTTTTGGCAGAGCCAAAACCCCTGCCCGTCGTACACCAGCACCTTCACCGCCGTGCGGCGCCGGTTGCCGAAAACGAAGAGCGTGCCCGAGAAAGGATCCTTCGCCAGTTCCACGCGGCACAGCCGCGCCAGGCCGTCGATGCCCTTGCGAAAGTCCGCAGGCGCGGTGGCCACCAGGATCCGCATCTGCGGGGTGAGTTGGATCACGCTTCCGCGCCCCAGAACGCCCGGCTCAGGCCCGCCCAATCCGGCGCGCTCGATCCCTTGTGATGGATCCGCATCTTCCCGCCGTCGGGACGCTCCAACTCCACCACGCATTCGCCGGCGCCCGCCAGCGGCAGCATCTCCACGAACGGCCGCGACGCCGCGCGTGCGGCCCCGTCCCCCGCGCGACGCTTCAGGTCCCCATAGTTCAGGCGCAGGGCGCGCGCGGTCCGATGAACGCCGTGGCGACGGGCCAGCACCGTCGCCCGCTTCCACAGCCCTTCAGGGATCTTCCGCCGCGTGCGTTGCCGCCGCCACTTCGCGAACGCATGCGCGGCCCGGGACAACGACGCCGGCGGGACCCTTCCAGTTCTCGACATCGGTCAACCTCCTGGGAACCTTCGTCCACTACGCCACGCAAAGGACCCAGGATACCAACCGAAGGAGCCAAACTCACGCACGCTTGCCGGAAGGACACGAAAGCAGGATGACCACCTCTACGGTAATGCCGCCCCGCCGGTCGTCGAGGGTCCAGACTTCGTCGAGATAGTTGCCATAGGTGTACTGCTGGGTGATGACGTCGGAGCCGTCACGTTCTTCCACAACCCGCCAGCCGTCGTAGTAGTAGGTAGTTCCCGGTCCGGCCCTGAAAAAGTAATACCCCTTTTGGCAG
>JAJDEQ010000112.1 GCA_029259695.1 Planctomycetota bacterium | reverse complement strand
ACCCAGGCCGCACCTACTTCCTGAACGGCAGCGACACCGGCACCACGCCGGGCTTCAACATCGGCACTGCCAGCGTCCCGCACAACTTCGACCCGTACACCGACTTCACGATCGCGTTCGCCAACACGTTCATCGCCAACTCGCTGGGGACGCTCGACGGGTCGGGACAGGCCAGCGCGTCGTTCAACATGCCCGCCGGCTTCGGTGAGTTCGCCGGGCTGCTGTTCCACCACGCCTACGTGCTCACGTCGCCCTTCGACTTCGCCAGCAACCCGGTCAGCCTGGAACTCGTTCCCTAACAGCCCCGCAGGCGCCCGTACTCCGGACCGCCGTCGCCCGCCGGCCCAGCCAGCGACCTCGGCGCGCCCGGGATCAGGGTCGGGACGGCGGCGTGCGCCACGCGTTCGGCACGGCGCCGCCCGTGAGCGATTCGAGGAACGCCACGAGGTCGTCCGTCTCGGCATCGCTCAACGCGAACGGCGTGAGCACGGTCTCGCCGTGGTGGTTCACGGCGAGGGCACCCTCCAAGGTCGAGTAGAAGCGCAGCACGGCGCGCAAGTCCGGGAGTTGGCCGGCGTGCATGTAGGGCGCGGTCAGGGCGACGTGGCGCAGACTGGGCGTCCTGAACTCACCCCACGTCTCGGGGCTCTGGCGCAGCGTGCGCAGGGTCGCCGCTCGCGCCCCGTCGCGGTCGTCGCTGAACTCGCCGGCTGCGTGGAAGGGACTGGCCAGCAGGAGCCGCGCACCCTCGTAGCGACCGGCGTCGTCGGCATCCGCCATGCGCCGGGGCGGTGCACCGGTGTTGTGGAACTCCCCGTCGCTGAGCGTCGGACCGAAGTGACACCGACGACAACCGGCACGTCCGAGGAACAGCGACAGGCCCCGCTGCGCCGACGCGGACAGGCTGCGCGCGGCGGACGCGTCCTCACGCCGCAGCGCGGAGACGAAGTCGTCGAAGGCCGACGGGCCCGACACGAGCCGGCGCTGATAGGCAGCCAGCGCCTTGGCCACGTTGACGAACACGCGGTCCACCTGCCGCCGGCGGTCGCCGTCCAGTCCGGCCCAGGCCCGCTGGTGCGGGTGCTGCGGCTGCGCGGGCACCGGCCGACCGGCCGCGGGCAGACCGGCGACCTCCGGCAGCGGGCCGAACAGGTCCTCGTACACGGCGCGCAGGACCGGATCCCCGACGAGTTGCCGCACGATGGCGACGCGACTGCCGGCCATCTCGTCGGGGTGCTCGAGCGGACCGGTGGCCTGGGCCCACGCGCTGTCGGCCCGACCGTCCCACGTGAACCAGCGCTGGTGCGCGCTGTCGATGACCGTGGGCGTGTTGCGTCGTCCCTCACCCCGACCGACCCCCACCGGGCGCCCGTCGGTGAAGGCCCGCTCGGGGTCGTGGCACGTCGCACAGGAGATGTCCCCGGCGCCCGAGAGTCCGGGGTCGAAGAACAGCAGATGACCCAGGCGCACCGCCCGCGGGTCGTCCGCGACGCGATTGGTCTCATCGGCGGGCGGCGCGGGCAACGGCGACATGCTCAGGGCCAGCCGCCGTTCGCGCTCGTCGAGCAGCAGCGTCGAAGACGCAGGTGAGGTCGCGGCAGTCGAGGGCCGTTGCCCGGCGCCCGGCGCTGTCTGTCGCGCCGGCTGGCAGGACGACGAGGTCACCGCGATCAGGGCAGCGAGCAACGCGCCCGACCCCGCGCGGCGGCGCTGACGACGTGCGCTCATTCGCCCACCGTGAGGACGACTTCGGCGCGCTCGGTGATGCCGCCCCGGCTCACGTCGAAGACCAGCGTCCAGGCGCCGGGCATGTGGAACAACATGCCGTCGGCACGAAAACCCCCGTCCGGGAGCCGGGAGAGCTCCGGCGTGCGGTTCATACCGTGCTGATGGTGGGGCATACCGGCATCGATCACGAGCGAGGGCTGCACGTCACCCGCGGCGCCTCCGTCCCAGGTGTCCCCCTCCCAGGAGCCGTCGCCCCCTGCCGGGCGCAACCACGCCTCGACGGCGAACGGCGTGTTGAGCGGGACCGGCGCGGGGACGCTGCGCCAGGCAACGCGCCAGGTGCCGAAAGCGGTGCTCACTTCACCTTCGCTCGCGCCTGTGCCTCCCCGCGTCGCCGACCCGGGGTCGATCGCGGTCGCCCCCCGCCGGGCGGGACCCGGGCCTCCTCGGCAGGCAGCTAGCGAGACCAGCAGCAACCCCGCCAGCAACAGGCCGGCCCGCACCCAGGCGCGCACCCAGGTCCGCACCCAGGTCCGCACCCCGGTCCGCACCCCGGTCCGCTGCCCGTCGCCGGCTCCCGCCGCGAGCGTACACGTCTCGGGCGTCATCGGTTCGCGCTCCGGCGCGCCTCGCGCACGTAGAGACGCGCGCCGAATGCATCGGCGAACGTGCCGTCCGCCTCGAACAACTGGGCTCGGTGGTTGCCGTGGTCCACGACCACCAGGCGCCCGTCCGGGAGCCACGCCACGCCGCGGGGCTTGAAGAACTCGCCCGCGCCCAGCCCCGGCGCGCCGAGCATGCTCGGGACGCCGTCCTCGCCGGGCAGCGTCACGAAACCGTGGCGCCCGGTGTCCGTCACCACGACCCGGCCGCCCCGGCCGACAGCGATGCCCCCGGGCCGATCGAACAACACCTCGCCGGCCAGGCTTGCCACCTCCGCCCCACCGCCCGCTTCGAACACCGCGACCTCACGACGCCCTCCGTCGAGGACCCAGAGGCGACCGTCCTCCCCGAGCGCCAGATCGACGGCGTCGCGTCCCTCCGCCGTCACACCGAGGCAACGCCAGCCGGCGTCGAACACCAGCACCCTCCGACCGCGCCCATCGGCCACGTAGACGTGCTCCGCATCCCGGGCGATCGCCCGTGGTTCGACCACCGCGGTGCCCCACCCGTGAGCGGCGAGCACGACCGACAGATCCACCGCGCGCATCAGGTGCGCCATGGCCGGGTCGAAGCGCACCGCCGTGGAAGCGTCCCGCTCCAACCGGAACTCCTGGACCCGACCCGCGTCCCCGTCACACACGAGCACGTGCGTCTGCTCGTCGGCGCTCACGTGCAGGGCGACGTCGGTCAGTTGCAGGAAGCGGCCCACGCCGTCTCCGTAGCCCCCGAAGCGCGTGATCATGAGCGGCGGTTCGCCCATGCGGAACACCTGGACCGACTGGGTCTCGGGCTGGATCAGCACGATCAGTTCGTCGTTCGCTGCGACGGGCGGTCCGAAGTGCGGACTGGCACCGCCGCTGACCAACGCAGGGTCGGCGGCGTAGAGCGTGGCCTCACCCTCGGCCGGGCGGAACACCTGCCAGCGATCCGCGAACGACTCGCACACGACCACGCTCGCTCCGTCGGGAGCCACGGCGACGCCGTCCGGGTAGTGCAGGTGACCCTCGCCCTCGCGCGGCCGACGGGCGTGCTTGCCCCACTCGTAGAGCCGCACACCCTCCGACGTGAACACCTGGATGCGATGGTTGTCCCGATCAGCCACGTAGAGACGGTCGCCGTGCCAGGCCAGCCCGGCCGGCTCCACGAACAGGCCGGGGAACGGTCCGCGCTCACCCCAGGCCGAGTCCAGACGACCGTCCGGCCCGAAGCGCACCACCCGGTGATGACCGCCGTCGGCGACGTAGACACGCCCAGCGGCGTCCACCGCCACGTCCGCCGGCCGCCGCAGATCGCCCTCACCGATGGTCGTCAGCGCCGCACCCTCGCGATCGAGGACGACCAGGCGGTGATTGCCCGTGTCGGCGACGTACAGCCGGCCGTGCGCCAGCGTCAGCCCCTGCGGGGAGCGCAGCACGCCGGCCCCGACGACGACCCTCAACAGCCGGCCGTCCGGCGTGAACTCCTGCACCCGGTGGTTTCCGGTGTCCGCGATGAGCAGCGTGCCTTCGGGCGTGGCCGTCAGGCCGGACGGGCGCTCGAGTTGCCCGGGCAGGTCACCGCGGACGCCCCAGCGGGGCGTGAGGCTGCCGTCGACGCCGATCAGCACCACGCCGGGCGCGCCTCGTTCGAGCACCGCCAGGCGTCCGTCGGGCAGGAACGCCGCAGCGTACGGTTCGCGGCGGGCATCGACCTGCGCCGCGAACATCCCGTAGCGCCCTTCGACGTCCTGGCTCGCCCGCAACGGGGCGACTCCGTGGAGCACGAGCCAGACCACCAGGAGTGCGCCCCGGCTCCATCGCTGTGGCAGCAGGTTCGGTCTCATCCGCAGGACGGTCTCAGTCGGATGTGTTCAGCCGCGACACCTGGTCGTTCAGCGTCCAGTAGTCGTACAGCACACCGACCCCCACCAGCCCGACGGTGAGCAGGTAGAGGATCCCGGTGGGCCACTTGCCCATGTAGAAACGGTGGATGCCCAACACGCCGAGGAAGGTCAGCAACACCCACGCCACCATGTAGTCCACGTGCCCCTCGGCGTAGCGTTCGTCGGCGCCGCGCGCCAGGGAAGGCATCAGGAACAAGTCCACGATCCAGCCCACCAACAACAACCCGGCGGTGAAGAACCAGACGGTGCCGCTCACCGGCTTGCCGAAGTAGAAACGGTGCGCTCCCATGAACCCGAAGATCCACAGGATGTAGCCCACGCCCTTGCTGTGCGTCCGCTGCGACATATCCCCTCCCAGGAGTTGCCCCGCGCCGCTCAGCGCGGCGTGTCGGGATCCTGCACCACGACCAGGTCGGTCAGTACACGAGCCGCCTCGCGGGCCAACGCGTCGACTTCGTCGAGCGGCCGCGGCCCGATCTCGTCGAGGCTCGCGATGAGTTCGTCACCCGAAGCCTCGCGACGCTGATTCTCGATCTCCAGCAGCCGGCCCTCGAGCACGTCGCGCTCGACCCGGCGCTGTTCCTCGTTGAGCTGCAGCACCGTGCGGCTGCTCTGCTCGTCGAAGATGGCCAGGCGACGAACGATCGCCGCCAGTTCGGGGTCGGCGCCCAGGCGCGCCTCGTGCAGCGCCTGCAAGCGTTCGCGCGTGGCCCGCACGACATCGCTCTTGCCGTGCTCCACGGGTTCGATGCTGTCCCAGGGGAGCGCGTCCTCCAGGGCACTCTCGCCGATCTCCTCGGGATCGTAGGTCGCCGGGAGGAGCACGTCGGGCACCACGCCGAGGTGCTGGGTGCTGGCTCCGGACACGCGGTAGAACTTGGCCTGGGTCAGCTTGAGCTGGCCGCCCGCGAGCGGCGCCAGGTTCTGCACGGTGCCCTTGCCGAAGGTGCGCGTGCCGACGACGACGCCGCGTCCGGTGTCCTGCACGGCCCCGGCGAAGATCTCCGACGCCGAGGCGCTCAGCCGGTTGACGAGCACGGCCAGCGGGCCGTCGTACAGTGCCCGACGCTGGCGTGTGTAGGCCACTTCGACGCGCCCGCCCGGACCGCGCACCTGCACGACCGGCTCACGTCCCAGGAACAGCCCCGTCAACGTGCGCGCCTCCACCAGCGAGCCGCCGCCGTTGTCGCGCAGGTCCATGACGATACCGTCGATGTCCTGCTGCTGCAGGTCGAACAGCAGGTTGGCCACGTCGCGCGTGCTGCTGCGGAAGTTCGGGTCACCGGCACGTGCCGCTTCGAAGTCGACGTAGAAGGCCGGCAACACGATCACGCCCATGCGGTACGTCCGACCGGCCTGCTCGACCTCGACGATCTCGCTGCGCGCCGCCTGCTCTTCGAGCTTGACCTCGTCGCGCACGATCTCCACCTCCCGGGTGGTGCCCCCCGCGGGCAGTCCGGACGGCAGGATCTCGAGTCGCACGATCGAGCCCTTGGGCCCGCGAATCAGCTCGACGGCTTCGGTGGTCCGCCAGCCCACGATGTTGACCGACTGTCCGTCGCGATCCTGAGCCACCGCGGCGATGCGATCACCGGCACTGAGCATGCCGCTCTTCTCCGCGGGGCCGCCGGGAATCACCCGCACGATCTCGCAGTACTCGCCGTCGTTGCCGAGCAGGGCACCGATGCCCTCCAACGAGAGGCTCATGGAGATGTCGAAGTTCTCGGCGTCGCGTGGCGGCATGTACTGCGTG
The DNA here is from genome assembly GCA_029259695.1 of Planctomycetota bacterium. Taxonomy (GTDB): domain Bacteria; phylum Planctomycetota; class B15-G4; order B15-G4; family B15-G4; genus OFTM49. The sequence continues at coordinate 41,293 of JAJDEQ010000112.1, read as the reverse complement.
TGCGGGTCGTAGGTCCCGGTCACCACACCCATGTAGAGCGCGAAGACCTCGTCGCTGGTCACCTGGGACAGGCGGCGGAGCTGGTTGCTGTAGCGCCGGTCGAGGACCGACTCGATCTCATCGGCGGACCGATCGGCGAGACGCAGCGCCAGCACGTCGTTCTCGAAGCGCCGACGCCAGAGATCGTTGGCCTCCTCGTGGGAAGCGGGCCAGGCGGCGTCGCCGCGATCGACCGGCAGCACCTCGTCCGTGTCGAAGGTCAGCTCGTCGAGGCGCTCCTCGAGCAGGTTCTGCAGCAGCTCGAAGCGCTCCAGGCGACGCTCCTGCAAGCGGTTGAAGATGGCGTAGGCCGGTTCGAAGTCACCGACTCGGAGGAAGTCGTCCAGGCGGTCGCGCCAAGGCGCGAACTCCTCGATGTCCGAGGCCAGGAAGTACCCGCGCCAGGGATCCAGCCGCGCCAGGTAACGCTCGAACAGCCGCTCCGACATGCCGTCATCGAGCACGACGTCGCGATAGTGCTCGGCGTCGAGACGCTCCAGGATCTCCTCACTGATCTCGGAGTAGCCCTCGGCGGGCTGCACCGCGACCGTCTCGACTTCTTCCGGCGCCGAGCCGGCGGCGGCCGCGGGGCCGCTGGAGAGGCCCCACCAGAGACCGCAGCCGGCCACCGCGGCGAGCAACTGCCATGCTGTGTTTTTCCAGCCGGGGTTTCTCCACCCGGGGTTTCTCCACCCGGGGTCTCTCCAGCCGGGACCTCTCCTGCCGGGACCTCTCCTGCCGGGACCTCTGGATCCGGGTCGTCGGGTCGAGGATGCGACCGTCGTCGCGCCGGGGGACCGCTGGGAGGCATTGGTCATGGCGTGCCGTTCCTCGGGGAGGGAGCGGGTGAGGGGGAGACCGATGATGACATGTCGGCCGGGGTGGTGGGCACCTTGCTAGCCGTCTGACGGCGCCGCGCCCCGGATCCGGGCCCGGGACCCGGCCGCAGCGGCCGGCCGCCCACTCAAGACGGGGCGCTCGGAGGGCATGTGAGACTTCGCTGGATGCCCCGCAGGCGATGCACCCGGTCGATGTCCTTTTGCCGGCGCGGCAGCGTGAGCGTCGCCAGCAAGTCATCGACGTGGGCCACGAGCACGCGCTGCCCGTGAACCGAGCGCTCGAGGGCCCGCGGACGGAGCAGCTCGAAGGAACCGGTGAGTTCGGGCACCACGTCGAGGCTGCCGTGACGGGTGTGGAACAGGTGGTCGAAGCTCGACAGGTCGTCGGGGCTGGGCTTCCAGGCCGCGACCTGTTCGGGCGAGCACTCCTGGTCCACCCAGCGTCGCTCCCCGTCGTCGCCGGTCTCCCAGTGGCCGAAGCTCTCCGGCTCGGCCTGCAGGTCGGCGAGCACCGCGGCCAACCGGAGCAGATTGGGCTGGTCGAGGGCCGGCGCCACGTCGAAGTCGCCGGGGGTCAGATCGACCCCGTACCACAGCGCGGCCACGGAGCCGGTGACCACGTAGGCGACGTCCCGGCTCGCCAGGCTCGCCACGAGTGGCGCGAGTTGCGGCGGACGTCGGACACGCTCCATGAGCGGGATTCTACGCTCCCTGGCCCGGGCCCTGCTGACGCCCGTCGCCGCCCACCCGTTACCATGCCGGTTCGACGTCCTTTCCCGGATCGGCGACACACACCGCCTTGAACTGGATCACGACGACCGTCCTGCTCGACCGCCTGGCCGACGCCGACGACGCGGCGTGGAACGACTTCCTGGGCCGCTTCCGCGAGCCCGTCGTGCGCTTCGCCCAGCGCATGGGCCTGCCCCGGGAAGACGCGGAGGACGTGGCCCAGGATGCGCTGCTCGGTTTCGTCGACACCTGGCGCCGCGGGCGCTACGACCGCCTGCGCGGGCGCCTCAGTTCGTGGCTGTTCGTGCTGGCCCGTCAACGGGTGCTGGACTGGCGCCGGCGCGCGGCCCGGGATCGGGAGCGCAGTCCCCCCGAGGCCGCCACGCCCGCGCCGTTGCACGAACTCCCGGACGACGGCGCGGCGCGGCACACCTGGGACACATCGTGGCAGGAGGTCGTGCTGGAGAGCTGCCTGGACCGGGTGCGCGGGGAGTTCCGCCCCCAGACCATGGAGGCCTTCGAGGCCTTCGTCCTGGCCGACCGCCCGGCCGAGGACGTCGCGCGCGACCTGGGCATGACCAGCAACGCGGTGTTCATCGCCAAGCACCGCGTGCTCAAACGCCTGCGGGAGATGCAAGCGGACTACGAGAGCATCGCGTGAGCACGCCCCCGCCCCCGTCGTGCCCGCCCCTCGGCGACCTCGACCGCCTGGTCCAGGGCGCCCTCGCCGGCGCCGAAGCGCAGGCCATCACGGCGCACACCGAGCGCTGCGCCGCCTGCACGGAGCGACTGGCCGAACTGCGCGCCAACGCCGAGCTGGTGCCGCGGTTGCGCGACGCCGCCCGCCGCGGCGCCGGCCAAGCCGCCGCGGACACTCCGCTGGTCGAGTCCCTGCGCGCCGTGGGCTACGACGTCGTGCGCGAACTCCGGCGCGGAGGCCAGGGCATCGTCTACGTCGCGCTGCAGCGGTCGACGGACCGGCGCGTCGCCGTGAAGGTCCTGCTCAGCGGACACGAGTCCTCGGCACGACACCGCCTGCGCTTCGAGCGGGAAGTGGATCTCTCGGCGAGCCTCGACCACCCGAACATCGTCACCATCTTCGACCGCGGCGATCTCCCGGGCGGCGGACGCTTCTACGCCATGGAGCTGGTGGACGGCCGGCCGCTGGACGTGTGCGCCGCCGAGCTGCCCGCACTGCGTGATCGCCTGCGCCTGTTCGCGCGCCTGTGCGACGCGATCCGCCACGCCCACCAGCGCGGCGTGATCCATCGCGACCTCAAGCCGGAGAACGTGCTGGTGGACGCCCGCGGCGAACCGCGCGTGCTGGACTTCGGCCTGGCCAAGCCCACGCTGCCGGGCACCGAGGCCACCCCCACGCGCTCGGGCGAGTTCGTGGGCACGCTCGCCTTCGCGTCCCCCGAGCAGGTCAGCGGCCGACCGGAGCGGGTGGACGTCCGCACCGACGTGTACGCCCTGGGCGTGATGCTCTACCGGGTCCTGAGCGGCCGCCATCCACACCCCACCGACGGCCCGCTGCTGGACGCGGTGCGGCACGTCACCGAAGGCGCTCCCCCGCCTCCCAGTCGCCACGCGTCGGGGATCGACGGCGACCTCGACACGATCTGCTTGCGCGCGCTCTCGAAGGACGTCGAGCGCCGCTACCAGAGCGTCGACGCCCTGCAGGCCGACATCCTGGCCTGGCTCTCCCATCGCCCGATCGCCGCCCGCTCCGACAGCGGTTGGTACGTGCTGCGCAAGACCCTCAGACGGCACCGGCTGCCGGCGACCGCGTTGTTCGTCGTGCTCGCGGCCCTGGCCGGCGCGGTGATCGTGTCCCGTCACTCGCTCTCCGAGGCGCAGCTCGAAGCCCGGCGCGCCCGCACGGCGAACGAGTTCCTGATCGACACGCTCACGGCGGTGGGCCCCGGTCGCGAACCGGTCGACACCCGGGTCGTGGACCTCATGCGGCGAGCCGCGGCGGACGTGGGCACCGCCTTCGCCGGCGACCCCGTGCGCCAGGCGGCCATCCGTGAGGAACTGGGACACGTGCTCTGGGCCCTGGGCCTGTACTCCGAGGGCGAGGACCAGCTCCAGGCCGCCTGGGAACAACTGCGCGACCACCTGGCTGCCGACCACGCGTGGACGACGCGCGTGCAGATCGACCTGGCCCGCCTGTTGACCGACATGGGGCGCGCCGCACCCGCGGCCGAGTTGCTCGACGACGCCCAGCGCCACGCCGAGCACTGGGCGCGAGACGACGAGCGCTGGTTCGAACTCCTGCGCTGCCGGGCCCTGCTGGCCATGCGGCGTGGGGAGCTGGATGACGCCGAGACGCTGCTCGCCAGCGCCCGTGAGCACGTCGACAACGGCGACCCGACGAGCAGCGAACGGGCCCAGCGCGACGAACTGCTGGTCGACGACGCCGGAGCACTGGCCGGGTGGCGCGAGGATCACGCGGCTGCCGAAGCGGCCTACGGGAAACTCGTGGAGCTGCGCCGTCTGCACCTGGGTGACGATCACCCCCACACCCAGATGGCCATGCAGCGTTACGCCCAGGCGATCATGCAGCGGGGTCGCCTGGACGAAGCCGAGTCACAACTGCAGCGCGCCGTTGCCAACCTCAGCGAGACGGCGGGCGAGGACAGTCCCCTGGTCGTCTTCGCCCGGACCGGGCTGACCTGGATCTACATGCAGCAGGGTCGCCTGCCCGAGGCCGAGGAACTGGCCCGCGAGTTGTTGGCTGCAGCGAGCGCTCGGCACGGCCCCGATCACGACCGCACCATCGGCGCCCGCAACAACCTGGCCGTGGTGCTCCAGCAGACGGGTGCGTTCGAGCAGGCGGCCGTGCTCCAGCAGGAGGTGCTCGACGCCCGACGGGCGCAACTGGGACACGAGAGCAAGACCGCGGCCATCGCGGCGCTCAACCTCGCCCTGGCCGTCGGGCGCCTCGGTCGCTACGAGGAAGCCGAGCGCCTGCTGCGCGACGCCATCGCGGGATTCGACCGCACGCTCGGCCCCCATGCTCGCCGCACGCTGCTCACCACGAACGTCCTGGGCGTGCTCTACGTCGACAACGAACGCTGGGGCGAAGCCGCCGCGCTGTACGCCGACCTGCTGGCCCGCACCGACGCCCCCGAGTTGGCCGCCCAGTTCGAGCGCGGCGCGTGGCGCTTCAACCACGGCATGGCGCTCGTGGGCCTGGGCCGTGCCCAGCAGGGCGTCGAGCTGGTCCGCCACGCCCACGCGGAACTGCTGCGTGAGCGGGGCGCCGACGACAGCGTGACGCGCATGGCCGCCCGCGTGCTCGAACGCGCCGGCATCGATGCGCGTGACATCGACGCGCGTGACGCCGCCGGGGCGAGTTCGCCCTAGACGTGCCCGACCAGCGACTGGGCGTGCGCCTGCAACGCCGCCAGGGTGTCGCGCCAACCCACTTCGCAACCGGCGTAGAAGTCGTCCGCCTCGGGCCCGGCGGGGAACCCCGCCTGGACCACACGCACGATCGAACGCCCCTCGCCGGCAGGGCGCACACTGAACTCCGTGCGGAAGTCGGCGTCGAAGGGCAATGGCCCGGTTTTCGCGAGATAGTCGTAGTCGCACAGCAGCATGCGCTGCGGTGGATCGAAGACCTCGATCTTCGCGGTGGTCACGAAGTCCGGATCGTCCTCGTCCGCTCCCCACACGGCGGCCCACACGCCGCCTTGCCGCGGCACGATCACGACCCGGGTAGCCGACCACCAGGCGCGGATCGCGCTCGGACGGATCAACAGCTCGAAGGCCGCTTGCGGCTCGAGCGGGAGCTCGATCTCACGGGCGTGCTCGCGTGTCGCAGGGGTCATGCTCGCTGCTCCGGGGAGATCTGGTCGTGCTCGATCATAAGCCAACGGGCCTGGCTTAGGGCCGGCACACCCCCGGGGACAGAGCATGTGTGGTCGCTATGCACTGACGTCTGAACCGCACCTGATCGCCGCTCTGTTCGGCCTCGACGGCGTCCCGGAAATCGCCCCGCGCTACAACATCGCCCCGACGCAGAGGGCGCCGGTGGTGCGCGCCGTGGACAGCGCCGAGGCCACCCGCGACGACACCGAGGAACGCTCGGACCAACCCGCACCGCGCCGACTGGACCTGCTCTCGTGGGGCCTGCTGCCACCCCGCGACCGGGACGCCAAGGCCGCCTTCCGCGGCATCAACGCCCGGGCCGAGACGCTGTCCTCGCGCCCGCTCCTTGCCCTCCAGCACCAGTCGCACCCTCACGACGAAGCTGGTGAGAAGTCCGGGCTAGGCCTTCCGTGGAATCGGAGCCTGGAAGGGGCGCATGCACAACATGTCGTGCCTGCAGCCCAGGCAGGGCCTGCATGTAGGGTCTCCACGGGGCACCAAACAAACACCTAACATGGTGGAATGAGCACCCACCTCAGCCCCGTCCGCTCGCGCACCGCGGTCCAGGAACTCGAGCGGCTCGTCCGCTCCCGGCAACAGGCGCCGACCTCCTTCGGGGCCGTGTGCACCGACTGGCCCGCCTGCGACGCCCTGATCAGCGCCCCGGCAGCAGGCGAGTCCCTGCCCCAACGCACGGACGTGCCGGGTCTCGCCCGCGGCGTGCTCCACGAGTGGCTGGGGCTGGAGCACGCACGACCCGGCGGCGCCCCCCACAGCTCATCCCGCGACTTCGCTCGCCGGGGCACGCTCGACCGCTGGACACCACCGCTGTCGCTGCTCACCCACCTCGCCGAGCAGGCCCTGCGACAACCCATGGGCGCCTCGACGTCGGGGGCCGGTTGGGTGCTCTGGATCGGCAGGCGCGTGTGGCCCTACGGGCGCACGCTCATGGGCCAGGCCGTCGTCCGCGAGAGCATGACCGGATCGCGACGCGCACCCGTCACTCGCGACGACGACGCGTTGTGTTCGTTCGACCTCGAGTGGCACGCGAGAGAGGACGCTCGGCACGCCGAGCAACTCTTCTCCCGCTCGCTGCTGCTCGACCCAGCTCACGACGAGGCCCGGCTGTGGGCCATCGACGGCGCGCTGCGTTGTCCCGGGGTCGCCGCGATCGTCGCCGACGGCAGCACCTTGTCGATGGTGGCGACGCGCCGGCTGCAGTTGGCGGCGGCGGAAGGCGGCGCCCTGGCGCTCATCGCCCGTCCCCCCTGGGAGGCACGGGAGCTCTCTGCGGCCACGACCCGCTGGCGCGTCCGACGCGCCCCTCGGAGCCCGCGTCCCGACGCCCGGGTGCCCATGCGCTGGCAACTGCAGTTGCTGCGCGCCAAGGGACTGCAACGCGTGCGCCGCCCCGGAATGTCCTGACCAGACGTGCGACGCGTGCTCTCACTCCACCTGCCGTCGTGGTCCATCGATCTCGCCTTGCGTCGGCGCACGCGCTCCACCCGGCCCCACGCGAACGCCCGTGGACGAACGGCTGACGCCGCCCCACCCACGACACTGCTCGTGCGCACGCACGCCGGTCGCACGCTCGTCGCCGCGCACGACGGAACCGCGGCCGCCCTCGGTGTGCGACGCGACATGACCCTGGCCGAAGCCCGCGCCCTGCTCGCCCCGGAGGAGCCACACGTCGAGCCGTTCCGCCCCGAACGCGACCTGCACGCACTCCAGGCCCTCGCCGTCTGGGCCCTGCGCTTCTCGCCGGTGGTCGCGCTCGACCCGCCCGACGGCCTGCTCGTGGACCTGGAAGGGCTGGGACGACTGGCAGGCGGCGAGCAACGCCTGATCGGCATCCTGGCCGACGCCGTCGAGACCTTGCGCATCGGCGTGCGCGCCGCGGCGGCCGACTCGGTGGGCTGCGCCTGGGCCGTGGCGCGTTTCGGTCACGCGGTGCGCACCCAGGTCCCCACCGGGAGCGAACGCGACGCCCTCGCCCCGCTCCCCGTGCAGGGCCTGCGGCTCGACCCAGGTCTCCGCGACGGTCTGCACGAACTGGGCGTCGAGACCATCGGCCAGCTCTTGCGCCTGTCGCACGCGGAACTCAGCGCCCGCTTCGGCACGGCCCTGCCGTTGCGCATCAACCAGGCGCTGGGCCGCGTGATCGAACCCCTGGTGCCGATCGAGTGGCACAACCCGCCGCAGCTCGAACGCAGCTTCGACGGGCCGGTCCGGGACCTCGAGACGATCATGCTCGCCACGCGCGCGACGCTCGACGAACTCGTGGCCGAACTCGTGTCACGCGGACGCGCTGCGTGGGAGCTGCGCACCGAGCTGATCTCGACCGACCTCCCGCCCACGATCATCACCGTCGTCCTGAGCCGCCCCAGCCACGAGGCGGCGCACCTGTGGACGCTGCTGCGCCCGCGGCTGGAGTGCGCCTCGCTGGGCTTCGGCATCGAACGCATCGAGCTCACCGCCACGCGCACCGCACCGGCCCGGCGCGATCACCAGGCCTTCTGGCTCGAGTCGGGCGGCGCCCGGCGCCAACCGGAACTGGACGAGAAGCTCGCCGAACTGGTGGACGTGCTCAGCAGCCGTCTGGGTGCCCGCGCGATCCTCATGCCCCGCAGCGTGGCCTCCCACGTGCCCGAACAGGCGTTCCCCCTGCAGCCGTTCGCCGGCGGCGTGCCCCCACAGCCGGGTGCAGCCGACGTGGCCGCGCGGGTCGAGCGCCCCTCGAAGCTGCTGGCGCCGCCCGAAGCGCTGCGCATCACGAGCCACGCTCGCGCACTCCCCGATCGATTCGGATGGCGACGGGACGATCACCACGTGCTCGCCTGGCACGGCCCGGAGCGCATCGCCGCTCCCTGGTGGGCGTCGGCACCCCGGCACGGCGCGCGCGTCGATCCGCGGGAGACGCGGGACTACTTCCGCGTGCACACGACCACGGGCCGCGCCCTGTGGGTCTTCCGGGAACTCGACAGTAGGCGCTGGTTCGTCCACGGGGAGTGGATCTGAGCGATGCCCGAGGTCCCCGCCCCCAAGCACCGCCCGCATCCCTGGCGCACTCCGCACGCTCCTGGAACGCCGACCGCGTTCAGCCGCACCCGCCCCGAGCAGGACGCCTACGCCGAGTTGCACGTCACCACCAACTTCACCTTCCTCACCGGCGCGAGCCACCCCGAGGAGTACGTCGCACGGGCGGCGGAGCTGGGCCATCGCGCCCTGGCCGTCACCGATCGCAACAGCCTGGCCGGCATCGTGCGCGCCCACGTGGCGGCGAAGGAAGCGGGGCTGCCCCTCGCCGTGGGCTGCCGACTCGTCTTCGACGACGCACCGCTCACGCTGCTCGCCTACGCGACCGACCGGGCCGCCTATGGACGCCTGTGCCGCCTGCTCACGCTCGGCAAGCGTCGCGCGGCCAAGGGCAGCTGCTCGCTGCGCATCGACGACCTGCTCGAACACCAACGAGGACTGCTTGTGGTGGCGCTGCCCGAGGCGGGACCGGCACCCGAGGGCGTCCCCGACGACGATGCCGCGCCGGCCCTGCTGCAGCGCCTGGCCCACGTCTTCGACGACGACCGGCTCTCGATCGGCGCGGCAGCCCTGTTCGGCAGCGACGACCGGCGCTGCCTCGAAGCCCGCGCCGTCCTGGCCCGCCGCACCGGACTGCCTCTCGTGGCCACCAACGACGTCCACTATCACCTGCCCGAGCGCCGCCCGCTGCAGGACGTGCTCACCGCCATCCGTCACGGCTGCACGGTGGAGAGCGCGGGCTTCCGCCTCTTCCCCCACGCCGAGCGTCACCTCAAGTCGGCGCGCAGCATGACGCGCCTGTTCCGCCGCCACGCGACGGCCGTCCCCCGCGCCGTGGAGATCGCCGAGCGCGCCGCCGCCTTCTCCCTGGACGAACTCAGCTACCAGTACCCGTCCGAAGTGGCCCAACCCGGCCTCACGCCCATGCAGAGTCTGGTCACGCTCACCTGGGCCGGCGCGGCCGAACGCTATCCCGCCGGTGTGCCGGACAAGATCCGCGGCTTGCTGGAACACGAGTTCGAACTCGTCGCCGAACTCGACTACGCGCCCTATTTCCTCACCGTGCACGACCTGGTCCGCTTCGCCCGTTCGCGCGGCATCCTCTGCCAGGGGCGCGGCGCTGCGGCCAACTCGGCCATCTGCTACTGCCTGGGCGTGACCTCGGTCGACCCCGACCGCATCGACCTGCTGTTCGAACGCTTCGTGAGCAAGGAGCGCAACGAGCCGCCCGACATCGACATCGACTTCGAGCACGAGCGGCGCGAGGAGGTGATCCAGTACATCTACGCCAAGTACGGCCGCGACCGGGCCGCGCTCACCGCCGAGGTCATCACCTACCGCGCGCGCAGCGCGATCCGTGATGTGGGCAAGGCCCTCGGCTTCTCGCTCGACTGCGTGGACCGCTTGGCGGGGGACGTCGACTGGTGGCACCAGGGCGCGGCCGACCCCGAGCGGCTGCAGGCCCTGGGGCTCGACCCGAACGCCACCACGACACGCCTGGCCGCGCGCCTGACGGGCGAGATCCTCGGGTTCCCGCGGCACCTGTCCCAGCACGTGGGCGGCTTCGTGATCACCGAAGGACTGCTCAGCGAGCTGGTGCCGATCGAGAACGCGGCCATGGCCGATCGCACCGTCATCGAGTGGGACAAGGACGACATCGACGCCATGGGCATGCTCAAGGTCGACGTCCTGGGTCTGGGCATGCTCACCTGCGTGCGCAAGGCCTTCGCGCTGCTGGAGCAACACGCCGACGCCGTGGCTTTCCGCGTGCCGCACGGCAGCGGGTTCGCGTTGCACACGATTCCGCCCGAAGACCCGGCGGTGTACGACATGATCTGCGCCGCCGACACCGTCGGCGTGTTCCAGATCGAATCGCGAGCGCAGATGACCATGCTGCCCCGCCTGCGACCGCGGGAGTTCTACGACCTCGTGATCGAAGTGGCGATCGTGCGCCCGGGCCCGATCCAGGGCGACATGGTGCACCCCTACCTGCGCCGCCGGAACGGCGAGGAACAGGTCAGCTATCCCACGCCCGGTGTGCGCAAGGTGCTGCAGAAGACCCTGGGCGTCCCGCTGTTCCAGGAGCAGGCCATGGCCCTGGCCATGGTGGCCGGCGGCTTCACGCCCGGCGAAGCCGACGAGTTGCGTCGCGCCATGGCGGCCTGGCGCCGCAAGGGCGGCATCGAGCGCTTCCGCGACCGGCTGGTGGACGGCATGTGCAGCAACGGCTGCCCGCTCGAGTTCGCCGAGCGCTTCTTCCAGCAGATCAAGGGCTTCAGTGAGTACGGCTTCCCCGAGTCCCACGCGGCGAGCTTCGCCCTGCTCGTGTACGTCTCGGCCTGGTTGAAGTACTACGCACCGGCCGCCTTCGCCGCCGCCCTGATCAACAGCCAGCCCATGGGCTTCTACGCGCCGGCGCAGCTCGTGCGTGACGCCCAGCAGCACGGCGTGGAGGTGCGCCCGATCGACGTCCAGCACAGCACCTGGGACTGCACACTCGAACACGCCGACGACGAACACGGTGCGGCCCCCGCGGACGCATCCAGCGCCTCGGGCGAATCGCCTGTCCACGACGGACCTGCCGGGCAGGCCCGCCACGGCGCGGACAACGGGGTCATCGGAAACCGCGGAAGACGTCAGGTGATGGCCCTGCGGCTCGGCATGCGCCTGGTGAAGGGCCTGCGGCAGGTCGATGCCGAGGCGATGGTCGCAGCGGTGCGACAGGCGGGGCCCTTCCAATCGCTTGAGGCACTGCACCGCGCCAGCGGCGTGCGCATCGCCGCCCTGAAGTCCCTGGCCTACGCCGACGCCCTGCAATCCCTGGGACTCGATCGTCAGTCCGGGCTGTGGCAGGTGCGCACCCTGCGGGACGAGGTGGTGTCCCTGTTCTCGCCGCGCCCGGGGCTGGCCGTGGCCGAGTCCGCCTCCGGTGCCGACGCGGCAGGTCACGCGGCCGACAACACGTCCGCACCCGCATACGCCCCACCGGCACTGCCCGAGATCTCCCCGCTGCGCAAGGTCGCCCACGACTACGCTTCGCAGCGACTCTCGCTCAAGGCCCACCCGCTGTCGTTCCTGCGCCCGCGCCTCGACGAGCTGGGCGTCGTGCCCGCCTCACGGCTGGCCGACGAGGAACACTGCCGTCAGGGCGCCCCCGTGCGCACGGCGGGACTGGTGCTCGTGCGACAGCGCCCCGCCACGGCCAAGGGCATCATCTTCATGACGCTGGAGGACGAGACCGGCACGAGCAACCTGCTCGTGCACGCCGAGGTCTTCGAGCGTTACCGACAGGCAGCACGCCATGCGGTCGTGCTGTTGGCCCGCGGGCGTGTCGATCGCGCCGGCCCCGTGGTGCACGTGATCGTGAAGACGCTCGAGAACCTCGACGGGCTCATGGGCCGGCTCGCCTCGCCGTCGCGGGACTTCCGTTGAGAAGCCGCGAACCTCCGGGCGTGTCGGCTGTCTCCGTAACGTCGCACCGTCGGGTGCGACATTGCCATCGAGCGCTCGCGAATGGGCGCTGCATGGAGCCCTCGTGAACAGGTTCTCGGCAACGGCTGTGATTGGTGATGGATGGGTGCCCCGCGTCGTCCGGTCCGGACTGAACCGCGCGGAGTGCCGCTCCGGGTCCGCGCAACCCGGAGCTGCACGCGTCACGGTGATCCCCACCATGCCGCCCATGCCGGAACCACTCACCAGCCCATGCGCCGACGGCGGCGTCGTGCTCCCCCGGGTCAGCCGACGTTCGCCGCCGGTCTCTCTCCCGCTCCAGAGTGGCTCCCGCTCCAGAGTGGCTCCCGCTGCAAGGTGGCTCCCGCTGCAAGGTGGCTGGGATCGCACCCTCTCGGGCGGATCGGCCCCTGTGGACGCCCACGGCCAATCGGGTGACAAGTCCCTACGGCGACGCGGCCGATGAGAGCGCTGTCCCCCGGGCGTTCCGCCCCCCCGCCCGCCCACACCACTCTGCCGAGCCCCGAACCCATGACGTCCGAACTGCGCGACGATCCACGGCGACCCGCGGGCCCCCGGCCGTCGACTTCCCGCTCCGGCAGCTCCCATGCGGGCGCCCCCGTCCTGGATGCCGACGCCCTGGCGCAACTCGAGTCCGTGGCCTCGGCAGCCCACCTCGACGGCGTGTTCGAGGACGTGGTCGAGCTGTTCCTCGAAGAGTCGGAGGAGTCGGTCACCTCGCTGGTGATCGCCCACGACAACGGCGACGCCGACGGACTCATCACGGCCGCTCGCGCCCTGCGCCACGCAGCCACCCGGGTCGGCGCGCGCACCCTCGCGACCACCTGCGGTCGATTCGAAGCCAGTCTGCCCCACCACGCGAACAGCATCGCTCCGACACCGACCCGGGCCGACGAGAAGACACCTCCCGCGGCTCATCACCGGGACGACGACGATCCCGGCGAGGTCGACCCGACACCCATCGCGGTCGCCACCCTGCGCATCACCGGCATGACGCACGAGGTCCGGGCCGCGCTGATCGACGTCCTGCGGCGGCGCCGGGCCTGATGCTCAGACCGGGCGTGATGCTCCCAGGGCCTGCGCTGCTCCGGCCTGCCGACGTGAGATCGTCACCACCACCACGACGGTGGCGAGGGCCGCGACCGTCCGGGCCAGGGCCTCCGACAGGTCGAATACCCAGCGGCGGCGCAGCTCGGAACGCATGACCGCCATGTCGCTCGCCGCAGCGCCGCTCGGTGCCTGCTCCACCGCCGCCACGATGGCTCCGGGCGACACGTCCACCCGGCCGCTGCCCACCATGCCGGCCAGGGGCAACACCACCAAGGCCAGCAGCCACGTCGCCCACCAGACCATCACGCGCTGCGTGCCCGGAATCGCCACGCGGTCCTTCGCGATGGCGGGAACGCGTGAGCGGGTACTGACACGCAACACCTCCTGGACCACCTGGTACGGCTTGAAGAAGTTCACCAGGGGCACGAAGAAACAGCCGACGGCCCATGCGGGCGTCGAACGCAGGGGCGGTGCATCGAGGGCGGACAGGTTCTCGTAGCTGCGCTGCAGCCACAACAGGAACGCGACGAGCACGCCCAGCAACGAACCCACCATGATGACCGTCGCCACGAGCACGGCCTTGTTCACCTCGGTCAGCGAGTCGAGTGCCGCGGGGTCGCCGCTCAGCGCGGCCGTGGCCCCATGGCGCCAGGCGGACTCGCGCCCGATGAGCACGATCTGCATCACGCACGAGACAAGCAGGGCGGCCGTCGAGGCGTGGGCCGTCGCGCCGGCGGGGACGAAGGCGCGCAGCGCGCGTGACCCGGCCACCGAGAGGACCTGACCGGGGCGCTCGGGGCGGCGAGTCCGCTTGCCGCGAACAGTCGCACCGCGCGACTCTCTCTTGCTGCCGGCGGACCGGCCGCGCCCACCCGCCCCACCGCCGCTCCCGCGGCTGCCGTCGCTGCGGCGTTCGCTCTCCGCCCGAGAGCTCCGACGTCGGGGCTGAGCCGGCGCCGCGGCGCGCTCGTGAGTCTGCACCGGCTCGACCCGCAACGGCCGCTCGGGCACGTCGCCGTCGATGGAGAGATCCTTGGGCGTGGGACGGGGAGCAGGCTCAGGCTCCCCATCGGACGACACGGGCCGGGCACGGCCCGCGGGCACCTCGACGTCGCGCGGACCCGGGGCCCCAGGCTCGTCGCCGTGCGGGTCGCGACGAGCGAGGTCAGCCATGGCGCGCGCATGGGCGGCCGCCGACTGCTCGAACGTCAGGGCCCGGTCCGGGTCCCGTGAGGTCGGCTCCGAGCGGGTGATCCAAGCGCCCCGCTTCGCCTTCGCGCGGTCCGACGCGTCTCCGCCCGCCGCGGCGGTGGCGTCTCGTACGCCCGTCGGCGCGGCGGCGCCTGCTCGCGCGGCCTGCGCGTGCGGCGCCGGCGTCGGGGCCGCGTCGACGACGCTGAGGGCGCCCTGCTCCACGGCGGCTTCCGGCCCCGTCCCCGCCGGGGCCGCATCTCGGGCCCGACGGCGTGGCACCAGACCGCGCACCTTGTCGGCGCGCACCGGCTGCTGCATGTCGCCCCGCCGCACGGGTGTGTGCGCGGCGATGCGGCCCGTCTGGGCCAACTCGCGCAACTCGAGCGCCGTGTAGGGGCCCACGTCACCGCGATCGGTCGCGACGTACCAGTCCTGGCGGGTCACGTCACGACCCTCCGGAGCGCGGGTCGCTCCCCGCGCATGCTCGCTGCCGCCTGGCACATCGCCGTTTTCCCAACGGGGCCGCAGACGCGTCCGCGCCCGACCCCACCACCAATCGTCCCCCTTAGGATGACGCCTCGGGCCCGATCTGGAAAGGACTCCCTCGGGACGCGGCGCACCAGGCACCACGCCGCGAGCGGGGACACCCATGAGGACCCAACCAGGGGCGCCACGGGTCAGAACCGCCGGCTGAGACCCACGTCCCAGGCGGCGGCGCCCCGCCCCAGGCCCGCGTCAGTGGCCACCACCCGCCCCGAAACGACTCAGCAGCCACGCCCCGTCTCGAAACGACGTCGGCAGCCACGCCCCGCCCCGAAACGGCGTCAGCAGCTACGCTCCGTCTCGAAACGGCGTCAGTGGCCACGCCCCCGTCTCGAACCTGCGTCGGCGGTCAGGCCGCGGGAACCGCGGCCAGCGTCCGGCTCACTCCCACTCGATGGTGGCGGGCGGCTTGCTCGAGATGTCGTAGACGACGCGATTCACCCCGGCGACCTCGTTGATGATGCGACTCGACACCAGCGCCAGCAGTTCGTAGGGCAACTGGCTCCAGTCCGCCGTCATGAAGTCCGGCGTGTCGACGCAGCGCAACGCGACCACCGACTCATAGGTGCGCACGTCCCCCATCACCCCCACGCTGCGCACGGGCAGCAGCACCGCGAAGGCCTGGGCCGTGCGCGCCATCCAGCCCGAGCGGGTGAGCTCCTCGCGGAAGATCGCATCGGCTGCGCGCAAGGTGGCCAGTTTCTCGCGGGTGATCTCACCCGGGATGCGCACGGCCAGCCCGGGCCCCGGGAACGGGTGCCGGGAGACGATGGCCTCCGGCAAGCCCAGCAGACGGCCCACCTGGCGGACCTCGTCCTTGAACAGCTCGCGGAACGGCTCGATCAGCTTGAACTTCAGGTCGTCGGGCAGTCCGCCCACGTTGTGGTGCGTCTTGATCGTCATCGTCGGCCCACCGTGGGCCGCCATCGACTCGATCACGTCGGGATACAGCGTGCCCTGGGCCAGGAAGGCGGCGTCGCCGCAGTCCCGTGCCGCCCGGGCGAAGACGTCGATGAAGACCTTGCCGATCGCCTTGCGTTTGGCCTCCGGGTCGGTCACCCCGGTGAGCGCCGCCAGGAACTCGTCGCCGGCGTCGATGGCCTGCAGTCGCAGACCGAAGGCGCCCTGGAAGGTGTCGACCACCTGCCGCGCCTCGCCCTGCCGCAGCAGGCCGTTGTCGACGAAGATGCAGGTCAGCTTGTCGCCCAGGGCGTGGTGCAGGAGCAATGCCAGCGCGCTGCTGTCCACACCACCCGACAGGCCGCAGATGACGCGCCCGTCGCCCACACGTTCGCGGATGGCGCGACTGGCGTCCTCGACGTACGAACCCATCTGCCACCCGCGGCCCGCCCCGCAGCGATCGTGCAGGAAGTCGGAGAGGATCGCCGCGCCGTACTCGGTGTGCGACACCTCGGGGTGGAATTGGAGTCCGAGGAAGCGTCCCTCCAGACCCTCCACCGCGGCGAACGGGCAACCATCCGACGACGCGATGGCCGTGAACCCGGCGGGCAGTGACTCGACGCGATCGCCGTGGCTCATCCAAACCACGCTGCGCTCGGGTGCCCCGGGGACGGCTTCGGCGTGCAGCTCGGTGCGACCGTACTCGCCGCCCGCGTCCCCCGGCGCGACGGCGCCGCCGAGCGCCTTGATCGTAGCCTGCAACCCGTAGCAGATGCCGAGCACCGGAACGCCCTGCTCCAGGAGTTCCAGACGCATGACGGGCGCGTCGGCCCAGTACACCGACGCCGGTCCGCCCGAGAGCACGATGCCGCGCAAGGCCGCGCGATCACCGACGATCTCCTCGATCGGCGCGGTGCACGGGTGGATGCGACAGAACACGCCCTCCTCCCGCACGCGTCGCGCGATGAGCTGCGTGTACTGACTGCCGAAGTCGACGACGGCAATCGTGTCCTGCGGGGTCGACGCGTCCTGTGGAGTCACGGTGGTTTCGCGTGGTCGAGGGTCGTGGGAGACGGTTTCGGTCATGTCCTCCGGGCTCGCATGGGCCGCGCGCACGCGACCGCGGTCGCGCACACGGCGCGGGCGAAGTTCGCACGGGCTGTGGTCGCGCGACCGCCGAGGGTCACGGGGCCACCTGGTAGTTGGGGGCTTCCTTGGTGATCTCGATGTCGTGCGGGTGGCTCTCGCGCAGACCGGCAGAGCTCACGCGCACGAAGCGCGCGTGACGTGCGAGGTCGGCCACGCTGCCGACGCCCAGGTAGCCCATGCCCGACCGCAGCCCGCCCACGATCTGGTAGACGAACGGCGCCAGCTGACCCTTGTACGGGACGAGGCCTTCCACGCCCTCGGGGACGAGCTTGTCGCTCTCGGCGACGTCGCTCTGGGCGTAGCGGTCCTTGCTGCCCTCCACCATCGCGCCCAGGCTGCCCATGCCCCGAACCGTCTTGTACGAGCGGCCCTTGTAGAGGATGCGCTCGCCGGGACTCTCGTCGAGCCCCGCGAACAGCGCGCCGATCATCACCGACGACGCCCCCACCGCGAGGGCCTTGACCACGTCGCCGGAGTGGCGCACGCCGCCGTCGGCGATCACCGGCACACCGGCCGGATGGGCCACGTCGACGACGGTGCTCACGGCGGTGAGCTGGGGCACCCCCACGCCGGCCACGACGCGCGTGGTGCAGATCGAGCCCGGACCGATGCCGACCTTGAGCGCATCGGCGCCCGCGGCGAGCAGTTCCAGCGCCGCGTCGCGCGTGGCGATGTTGCCCGCCACCACGTCGATGTCGAAGCGCGCCTTGATCGCCTCGACGGTCCTGATCACGTTGAGGCTGTGCCCGTGGGCCGTGTCCACCACGACCACGTCCACGTCCGCCGCGACCAGCGCCTCGACGCGCTCGAGTTCGTTGACGCCGACCGCCGCGCCGACGCGCAAGCGCCCGCGGGCATCGCGACACGCGTCGGGCCAGCGGGCCGTCTGGTTGATGTCCCGCATGGTGATCAAGCCCGCGAGCCGACCGTCAGCATGGACCAGCAGCAGCTTCTCGATCTTGTTCGCGTGGAGCGTGTCCTTGGCCGTCTCGAGCGTCGTGTCGGGCGGCGCGGTCACCAGTTCGGTCGTCATCACGTCCGCGATGCGGGTCTCGTCCACGCGGTGGAAGCGCAAGTCGCGGTTGGTGAGGATGCCCACCACCTGATCGCGATCGACGATCGGCAAGCCCGAGATGTTCTGGCGCGTCATGATCGCGCGCGCCTCGCCGATGGTCGCATCCGGCGAGAGCGTCACCGGGTCGGTGATCACGCCGTGCGCACTGCGCTTGACCTTCCCCACCTCCCGCACCTGATCCGCCGGCGTCAGGTTCTTGTGGACGATGCCCATGCCGCCGGCTTGCGCCAGGGCGATGGCCAGGGCCGACTCGGTCACCGTGTCCATGGCAGCCGAGAGGATCGGGATGTTGAGTTCCACGCCCCGGGTCAGGCGGGTGCTCGTGGAGACCTGACTGGGCAGCACATCCGAACGGCGGGGCAACAAGAGCACGTCGTCGAAGGTCAGTCCCTCGGCCAGCACGCGCTCGTCGATCGACGGCAGCGCGGGTTGCACGCGGCTCGTGTCGGTCGTGCCACTCGAACCCGCGTGAGCAGGTGAGCCGGCGGAAGGGGTCGCAGTCGAAGGCGCCGAAGACGCCTGCCGTGGAGTATGGCGCGTTTCCATCGGGCAATTGGAACACAATCGCCAGCAGGGTTGAAGCGCACGACGGGCACAAAAGAACCCGGGCCTCCGGGGGACGAACCCCCCGAAGGCCCGGGGCGTGAGAGAAGGAGGAGAGGCTCTTCTCTTCGGACTCGCCCCCCGGTGACTTGAGCGCAGCTGGCAGTCCGACACGCGACTTCCTGCAGGCCCCCCGCAGGCCCGCAGGAAACGGCCAAACAGAGCCATCCAGGAGATCCGGAAGATTCCTGCGTGGGACTGCTCAGTAGCGCATCGTGCGCGGCGGCGGCGGCCCTTCGGGCTCGTGCCAGCCGGGGTAGAGCTTGACCCCGTCCTCGTCCATGGACGAGTACAGGGCGGTGGCCGGCATGGGCCAGCCGTCGTCGAGGAAGTCCTGGTAGGTCGTCTTCCACCAGCTGTCGGGAGAGCCGGCGAGCAACTGCAGGCGGTGGGTCACGTGCTTGTAGCTCTCGTTCACCGCCTCGCGCTGGCTCGGTTCGCCGTCCTGCAGGAAGACCGCGTGGAAGTGACGTGCGACCACGAGCGCGCGGACGCACTCCTCGGTCGTGCCCTCGCCACGTCCCTCCAACTCATCGGCGACCCGGCGCCACACCAGCGCGAGCTGCCAGAACACATCGGCGCCGATGTTCTGGGGGTCGGCGCGGATCTCGTGCGTCAGCAGTTCGATCGCTTCGTAGGGGCGGTCGGCCCGCTCCAGCGCCGCGGCCTGCTTGAACAGCGGCGCGCTGCGCGACGGGTGCCCGAGCACCGCCTCGTGATAGGCGTCGACCGCCTCGTCGTAGCGTTCGAGCAACATCAACGCGTCGCCCTCGTACTCGCCGTACTCCTTGCCGAAGGGCCACAGCGCGCGCGCCGCGCCGAACTGCTCCAGCGCGCGTTCGCCGTCACCGAGTTGCAACGCGATCAGGCCCGCCTCGCGGTGCGGGACGGCGGACCCCGTCCCCAGCGCCGCCACGGCCTGGTAGCTCTCGAAGGCCTGCTCGAGCCTGCCGGCCTCACGGTGCTGCTCGGCTTCGGCGCGCAGCTCACTCCCCGGCGCGCGCCGCAACGTCATGAGCAGCGCCGGCACCGCAACCAGCAGCATCAGCAGCCCCAACGGCACGCGCGTCGCCGGCCCGCTCGCTGCCGCCGGCGTCGCGCGACCCAGCGCCGCGCTGAGTCCGATCAAGAGCGCCAGGTGCGTCGCGGTGGCAGCCAGGGCGAACGGCACCTCGAAGATGCCCCCGGCCACGAACACCGCCAGGCTCCCGGTCATGCCTGCGGCCAGCGACCAGTCGGCGGGGTCCTCCGTGCTCGCCAGTCGATGCACGAGCGCCCCCGCCAGGGCGGCGAGCAGCCCGAGGAACAGGACCAGACCCGGCAGCCCCAGCTCGGCCAGCACTTGCAGCTCGTCGTTGTGGGCGTGGGGCTTGGCGATCTTCTGGCGCTCGTAGCGGGCGTAGTTGACCGGGAAGTTCCCGGCGCCGACGCCGCGCACGGGGTCCTGCTTCACCATCTCGATCGTCTTGGCCCACAGTCGCGGGCGGAACTGCGAGTCCCACACGTCGAGCCCGATCAGGTTCACGCCGCGGTAGAAGCCGTCCTTGGCCAGACCGCGCGCGCGCTCCGAGAGCGGCAGCAGCGCGCCCAGCAGCACGAGCGCCACGATCCCGACCGACCACCCCAGCTTGTGGCTCTGGATCGCGCGCATGCGCGCGCGGCCCACGTACAGCAGGCCCACGAGGGCCAGGCCCAGGGCCGCGCCGGCGAGCCCCGCGCGACTGCGCAGCAGCAGCAGGTAGCCCACCAGGCCGGCGAGCGCCGCCAGTCCCACGAAGCGCCCGACTCCCCGCGACACCAGCGTCAGTGCGGCGATCAGCGGCACCAGCAGGATCACGTAGCTCGACGCCATGTTGTTGTGCACGAACAGGATCGACGCGTACTTGCGGATCGAGTCGGGCAGGTCGGCGCTCTCTCGCACCACCGCCACGGCGTCGATGGCCACCGCGGCACAACCCACGGTCAGCAGCGCGAGCAGCCAGCGGCGCACACCCGCCGAGTCCGGCACCAGATCGCGCGCCGCCGCGGCCACGCCGCACATGCCGAGCAGGGCCAGGGTGCGCGTCTCGGCGAGCTGGGCGTTCACGGCCCAGCCGATCGAGAAGGCCGCCCAGGCTGTGAGCGCCAGCAGCAGCAGCTCCGGTGCCCGGGGGCGACGGGCCGAGGTCTGCCCGCCCAGCACGGCCAGGCCGCCCAGCAGCAGCAGGGCGATGCCCCCCAGGGTGAGCACCAGCGACTTGATCCCCGGCGTATCGAACCCATGCGGGTCGTAGGCCAGCGGCACGAGCACGACCGCGCCGAGCACGACCCTACGGGTGAACGTCGCGAGTGCACCGAGCATGCGAGCATTGTTTCAGGCCCGCGGGCGCGGAACCACCGCCACCTCGGCCCGGAGCCTCCATGGGCTATGCTGCCGTCGATGGCCGGCCTCTCCGAGCACACCCGCGAGCAGATCGCCCTGCACCGTCAGGTGGCGCACATGTACCGGCGCCGCTCCGCCTACCCCTTCGCGGAGGCCTTCCAGGACGAGCGCAACGCGATCCTCATGTCCCTGGCCCCCGCGCGCCCCGCGCCCGGGCCGGCCGGAACAGCCGCCACCGATGTCCCCGCCGCGGCAACCGTGCGCGCCCTCGACCTGGGTTGCGGCACGGGCATCACCATCGACCTGCTGGTGGAGCGCTACGGCGAAGCGGTGGGCGTCGACGTGAGCCAGGAGATGCTCGACGGCTACCAGCGGGGCCCCGACAGCCCGGTCGAGCTGGTCCGCGCCGACATGGCCGCCCTGCCCTTCCTCGAGGGCCGTTTCGACGTCGTGGTCTGTCGCTCGGCGCTGCACCACATGGATGACGAAGTGGGCGTGCTGAGCGAGATCTGCCGCGTGCTCGCACCCGACGGCAGCCTGATCCTGGGCGAACCGGCGAACGACAACGTGCTCACGCGCGCGGCCCGCTGGTGGGTGCGACGACGTCCGAGCTTCGGCAAGCTGCACACCATCGACCGGGCCTACACGCGACGCCAGCTGCGCGAACTGCTCGAGCAGGCCGGCCTGGAGGTGCGCCGCGAGCAGCGCTTCGGGTTCATCGCCTACCCGCTGTGCGACAACCCCGACCTCGTGCCGGTGCTCAAGCTGCTGCCGTTCGCCGGCGGCATCGCCGCGGCCCTGCGCGCCGTCGACCGCTTGCTGGCGCGGATCCCCGTGGTGAAGAACCAGTCGTGGTACACGATGCTCGAAGTGGGTCGGCGAACGGGACGCCCGTGACCGCGTGAAGCGACTCGTCCTGGCGCTGCTGCTCGCCGCCCTCCTGGCCGCGCTCGTCGTGACCGCCACCGACCTGCGGGCGGCAGACGTGGCGGCCGTCCTGAGCGACCTGTCGTGGGGCCACGTCGCCGGCGCGTTGGGCGTGTACGCCGTGAGCTACTTCGGCCGCGCCCTGCGCCTGAGCACGCTCATGCAGCGGCCCGCGCCGCTGCTGCACCTGGCGTCGATCTCGGCCCGGCACACCTTCCTCAACATGGTGCTGCCCTTCCGCTCGGGTGAGGCGTCGCTGCCCCTGCTGCTCAAGGGCGAGACCGGGCGCAGCCTGGCCGAGGGCGCCGCGGCACTGTTCGTCTGCCGGGTGCTCGACCTGGCCTGGGTCTGCGCGTTCCTGCTGCTGGGCGTGGCGCTGGGCGTCGAGGCGGGAGACGCCGGAGCGCCGGCCATCGTCGGACGCGTGGCGCTCGTGTTGGCGGCGCTGGCGCTGGGTCTGGCCGCGCTGCGTCCGGCGGCGCGCCGCTGGGGCCCGCGCCTCGCCGGCCCGGGACGGGTACGCGACTTCCTGTCCCGCTCGGCGGCGCACATGGGCGCCGTGTCCTCCCCCCGCCTGGCCTCGGCCGCCGCCGTCTCCGGCGTGACCTGGTTGCTGACCTACGTCGCGTGCTGGTTGCTGGTGCTGGCCATGGGCCGGGGAGCGACGGCCCGCGGCGCCGCCATCGGCCCGACGCTCGACGCGATCGACTTCCCCACCAGCCTGGTGGGCACGACCGGCCTGCACCTCACCGGGATCCTGCCGATCAACACGCCCGGCAGCGTCGGCGCCTGGGAAGCGGGCTGGACCGCCGGCTACGTCCTGGCGGGCGTGGAGAAGACCGCCGCCGCCGCCTCCGCTGTGGGCGCACACGTGCTGATCTTCGGTTTCGCCATCGTCCTGGCGGGGCTGGGGCAGTTGCTGCGGCCGACCCCCATGCGCCCCGGCCCACGGGCCGGCACGCTGATGTGATCCGGGCCCACCGGCGGTCCCGCGCCCCTCGTCGCCATGGCGATCCGAGGGGGTCATGGTCGGGGTGACTGGATTCGAACCAGCGACCTCAGCGTCCCGAACGCTGCGCTCTACCAAACTGAGCCACACCCCGAGCGGGTGACCGCACCGCGCCCCCAGATCCTGGTGGCGCGACGAAGTTCCTCATGATGCCTGCGGCAACCGGGGCACGCAACCCGGTCGGCAATCGCGCTCCAGCCCCCGCTCGAGCCGGGGGCCCGGGCCGGGGTCAGCCCCCGAGGGAGACGAACACGCCGCCGTTCTCCTCGGCCAGCGCCTTGAAGTCCTGCCCCCCCAGGGCCCCCACGTAGATCACGTGGATCTCGATGCCGCGGTAGGAGTTGACGCGCTGCACCTCGGCGCGGATCTCGTTCATGTCCACCGTCTTGCCCACGGTGGGGTCGCCGTCCGTGAGGAAGTAGATCGTGTCCACCGGATCCTTGCCCGGCTTGGTGACGTACTGCGCCGGGCCGCGCCGCTTCTTGTCGTCGACCTCCTCACCCAGGGCCGACATCAGCGCCAGGTAGGTGTTGGTGCCGCCCTCGTTGGCCTGGTCGTCGCTCAACCCCGTGCGGGCACGGAACGAATCGGCCATGCCCCCGAGCGGCTTCAGCTTGCCGATCCACCCGCTCGCGTTGTTCTTGTTGAGCACGTTGGCCCGGGCGGCGCCCTTCTTCCAGGCCTTCACGTCCCGGGCGAAGGCCAGGATGTTGAACGAGGTCGTGTCGGGCAGTCCGGCGACCGTGTTGGTCAGCTCCTCCTTGACGATCTCGAGCCGTTGCAACGAGGTGTAGTCGCGCCCGCTCGCGGCCAGCCGCTCCGGGTTGCCGAAGGTCGTCTCCATGCTGCCGGACACGTCGATCACGAACAGCAGGTTCTCCGAGGTCGTCTCCACGCCCAGGAAGCTCTTGGAGCCGAAGGTGTAGCTGGTCCCTTCTTCGGCGAGACGCTTGCGGGCTTCGGCGAGCTTCTCCGGGTCGGGCAGGGTGAAGTCATCCTCGGTGCGATCCCACCACGTCAGCCAGATGTCGGGGTCGTCGCGGAAGCTGCGCATGGTCAGCTCCTTGACGGCTTCGTAGGCGTCGCCGCGCAGGCGTCCCTCTTCCACGCGCATGCGCTCGATCAGGCCGCGAATGCCGGCCTTGATGCGCAGCTGGACCACGGCCTGGACCGCTTCGGCACGCACACGCCAATCGTCGTGCTGCAGCGCGCCCAGGACGGCGTCCTCGGCCGGCTCGGACGCGCCGATCGCCACCAGGGCTCGCAGCGCACCCACCGCGAGAGCGCCGTCGTTGCCCGCGGGGAACGCCGACAACGCGGGGCATGCCGCGGGGTCGGCGAGCGCACCCAGGCCCGCCATGGCGGCCAGCTGCCACTCGATCTCCTTCGACTCGAGCATCTCGAGCAGCGGCTCGCGGGCGAAGTCGAAGCCGAGCATGCCGGCGGCCTCGGCTGCACCGGCGCGCAGCAGCTTCTTGCGCGCGGTCTTCTTCTCGAGCAGCACCTCGTCCACGAGCACCCGGGCCACGTCCTCGCGGCCGTAGCCGCCGACCACCTCGATGGCCGCGCGGCGCACGTTGAAGTCCTCGTCCTCGAAGGCCTCGAGCAAGGCCCGCGTCGCGGCCACCGAGCCCACGTCCTCGAGCACCTTGACGGCCTCGAAGCGCTCCCGCGGCGAGCGGTCGTCGTCATAGTAGACCTTGAACTCGCGCACGAGGTCATCGTCCTCGTCGACCGGAGCCCAGCCCACGGCGAGGGCCCAGAAGGTCGCGAGACAGAGGGTCGGGAGCAGGCGCTGCATGCCCCCAACCTACTGGGGCCTGCCCCTTCGGAGAAGGCACGGCTCCGTGAGTGGCCCAGAGCGCCGGTGAACGGCGGCCCCGCGACCGATAGACTGCCGTCCATGCTGGTCTCCCTGACGCTGCCGCCTGCCGATCCGCGGCTGGCCTGCGACCAAGCCCGCTGGCTGCCCGCCGAGGCCTCGACACGGCGCTACGCCCGCCTCGTGGGGGGACGAGCGGCCGCCGGCGCCCCGGCAGGCGACGGCGACCAAGCGGGCGACAGCGACCAGGCCAGTGTCGTGCTGATGGTATTCGCCGACGGAACGCCGGCCGCCGAGGTCCGTCGCGTCGAGCGCGCCACGGCGCTGTTGGCCGCCGGCGGCGTCCCCGTGCCGCTGACGCTCGAGACCGACGCCACCGCCGGCTGGATCCTCCAGGAGGACCTGGGCGACGTGACGCTCGCCGACGTCCCGTCCGCCCCCTCGACGGTCCGGCGCCACTACGACGAGGCGCTCGAGATCATCGCCGTCATCGCGGCACTGCGCGTCGACACGTCACCCGAGCCGCCCCTGTCCGCGGCGCGCCTCGCCCGGGAGCTCGAGCTGTTCGCCGAGCACGCGCTGCCCCCCATGGGGCCGGTCCGGGCGCGGGAGCTGGGCGACGACCTCGGGCGGCTGATCGCCCGCTGCGCCGGCGCCCCGCGGGCCCTGTGCCACCGGGACTACCACGCGCGCAACCTGCTCGTGCACGCCGACCGCGTCCGGGTGGTCGATCATCAGGACGCCCTGGTCGGGCCGGCCTGCTACGACCACGTGTCGCTCGCCTACGATCCCTACGTCGAGCTGCCCGATGTGGTGCGCGATGCCATCGCCGTCCACGCCGTCGACAGCACGCCGCCCGAGACGATCGCCGCCGTTGCCGTGCAGCGACTGGCGAAGGCGGTCGGCACCTACGCGCTGCACCGCGGACCCTGGTCGCGCTACATCGTGCCCGCCGCACGACAGGCGCGCCGCCTGGCCGCGCGCCACGACCTCGCGCTGCCGACCCTCGACGACGCACTGGCCGAGTTGATCGCCGGCTCCGCCGGTGCCCCCGACCATCCGGCCTCCGGTGACGGCGTGCGCCCGTGAGCACGTCGCCCCCCGTGTCGACCGGCGCCGGCCCGCACCAGGCCATCATCCTCGCCGCCGGCGAAGGCCGACGCCTGCGGCCGATCACCGACTCGTGCCCGAAGCCGCTGGTCCCGTTCCTCAACCTGCCGTTGATCGAACACGGTCTTGCGCAGCTCGTGCACGCCGGCGTGCGCCGCGTCGCGCTCAACGCGTGGTACCGGGCCGAGGAGCTCGTCGCCTACGCCGCCCGTCGCAACGCCCTGGCGCCCGACGGCCTGGAGCTGCACGTCGAGGTGGAGCAGGAGCTGCTCGGGACGGCCGGGGGCATCGCCAACCTCGCCGACTGGCTGGATGACGGCCCGGTTTTCGTGCTGACCAGCGATCTGACCGGGCCGCTCGATCTGCAGGGACTGGCCCGGCGCCATGCCGTCGGCGACAGTCCCGCCACGATGCTCGTGGTGACCTCCGCCGACGTGGGGCGCTATGGAGCCATCGACGTGGACGCCAACGGGCAGATCATCGACATCGCCGGCCTGCTGGCCCGCGCCACGGAGCGACCCGCCGCGCGCCCCACCGCCCAACGGGGCGTGAACGGCAGTGCCCACGTGCTCGAGCCCGGGTTCGTGGCGCGGCTGCCCCGGCGCCCGGCGTGCCTCGTGCGCGACGGTTACCTGCCGCTGCTGGCCGACGACGTCACCTGCGGCGCACACGTCGATCACGGACCGTGGGGCGAGATCGGCGACACCGAACTGCTGCTCGACGCCAGCGCCCGGGCGCTGGACGGACGACTGCCGATCGCGCCGGCCCTGCTCGCCCGGGGCGGCGCCCTGCGCGACCCCGACGGTCGCCCCGGCGCGCCCGGCACCGGGGGCGTCAGCCTCGTGCACGCCGGCGCGAACATCCATCCCACGGCCCAGGTCCGCGCTTCGGTCATCGGCGCGGACGCGACGGTGTCCGCTCGTGCCGTCGTGCACGCCTCGATCGTCATGCCGGGCGGCCGGGTCGAGGCCGACGCCGTGCTCGAACAGGCGATCGTCCCGCACCGCGAACTCACGGCCACGGCCGCCGCGCGCGCACGGGCCCCCTCGGACACGGGCACCGCGCGCGCGCGAGGCCCCTCGGACGCGGCCCCGTGAGAGGCGCCCAGATCCTGCTGATCGTCGCGTCGCTGGCAGCCCTGCTGCTCTGGCTGGCGCTGCGCGATCCGACCGAGGCCGGCCTGACCCGCGGCGTGGAAGAGACCGACGTGGCCTTCGCAACCGTCGAGGACAAGCTGCGCGAGCTCACCCCCGACTACCAGTGGCTCGGCCAGCAGGGTCTGGTCCTGGCGCTGAAGGAGGAGTACGACGGCATCGTCACCTCGCTCGCCCGGTTGCGCAACGAACGCCTCGACGTGACCACCGATGCGACTCTCGACCCGCGCGCCCGCCTGCCGCGCATGCGCCAGATCGTCGCCTCGACCGACAACCTGATGCAGCGCGCCATCGTCCTGGCGAAGAAGGTGACCGTTCGGCGGGACTTCATGGAGACCTGCACGCCGCTGCTGCGTGAGGCCCGCGGACTGCGCGACGAGCTGTCGCAACGGGCACCCGACGACGACGCGCTGGCGGTGCGCATCCTCGAACTGGGCGGCAGCTTCGCCGACCTCGAAGGGCAGGCCCTGCTCGCCGACCGACTCATGCGCACCAACCCCGAGCAGGGGCTGATGATGGGCGAACAGGTCCTGGGCAAGCTGCACACCCTGATCGAGCAGCAGCAGGCGCTGCTCGCGCGGATCGACTGAGTCGTCGCGCGAGGGCTCCGTGCGCTCACGTCAGGGAGCGCCACCCAGGCCGTG
This sequence comes from Planctomycetota bacterium, assembly GCA_029259695.1. Lineage (GTDB taxonomy): Bacteria > Planctomycetota > B15-G4 > B15-G4 > B15-G4 > OFTM49. The sequence goes on along the minus strand of JAJDEQ010000112.1, from coordinate 13,758 downwards.
GGCTCAGGACACGCCCCGCAGCACCCGTTTGTCCCCTCGGCGAACCGTGATGCCCTGGGCGTCACACCACTCGAGCAGCGGGATCAGGTACTTGCGCGTGGTGCCCAGGGCGTCGCGCAACGTGGGGATGTGGATCTCGCCGCCGCGTTCGCGGCCGTGCTCGAGGACCGTCGCGCGCAGCTCCTGCATCACCTCACCGTGATAGACCTGCGTGCCGACGCGCACGATGTCGCCGGCCTGGCTCATCGTGGCGACGAGCGCCGCCGTGTCCGCCGCGGACAGGCCCGTCAGTGCTCCATCGACCTCGGGCGGGTTGGTGCCGCCCGCCCGCAGGGCCGACAGGATGCGCTCCCGCCCGGCGGCTTGATCGCTGTTGAGCGTCGCCTCGTAGCCCGCGCGGCGCACGCGCCCGCCACTGCTCAGCTCGAAGCGCCGGTCCTGCTCGAGCGCGACGCGCAGGACCGACTCGACCGCGTCCACGCGGCTGCGCAGGTCCTTGATGTCGAGCCACTCGAGCAGCGGGTTGCGGGCGTGCTCGTCGGCCAGGACCTCGTCGATCTCGTCGGCGACCTCCTCGAGTGCGCCGACGTCGAGCCACTGATGGGGCGTGGGGCGCACGACGGCGCCGGACTCCACCAGCGACGCCAGGGCGCGCTCCAGTTCGGCTTCCGGTGTGGCGGTCTCCTGGGCCAGGCTGGCGGTGTCCACGCCGCGGCGCCCGGTCAGCTCGAGCACCACCCGCGCCTGGGCCAGGGGATCACCCTGGGCGCCTTCACGTCGCTGGGCCTCACCAAGCACGCGTTGCTTGAAACGCTTGAGCCGCCCGTCGCCGGCGGCCAGCACGCGGCCGCCTCCCAGCACGCGCAGCGAGGCGGCATGACGCAGGATGTAGCGGTCTCCCGCGGCGGACACGACGGGCTCGTCGAGGCGCAGTTGGATGTAGGCCCGCCCACCGGGCTCCACGCCGTCGCCGTCCAGCACCACGGCGCGGCCCAGCACTTCGGCCGTGCCGACGTGCAGCCGCACGGGATGGTTGTTGCGCAGCACGGCTGACGCGTCGGTATGGGTGTAGCTGGCCAGCACGCGGCGGCGGCGGCGGTACAGGCCGCGAGTCGCCACCACGTCCCCGCGGCGGATCTCGTCCTTGGACACGCCGGTCACGTTGAGTGCCGTGGAGTGCCCGGCGCGGCCGCTGTCGCGCGCGTCGCCGTAGGCCTGGATGCCGCGCACCCGCACCTCGTGACCGGTCCCGACCACATCCAACACGTCGCCGGCGGCCACCGCGCCACTCACCGGCACGCCCGTCACTACGGTGCCGTGGCCCTTGGCGGAGAAGACTCGCTGCACTGGCAGGCGGAACGGCCCGGCATCGGAGCGCATGGGGACCTCGGCCACGAGCGTGTCGAGGGTGCCGCGCAGATCGTCGATGCCCACGCCTCCGGTCGCGGAGACACGCACCAGCGGCGCCCCGTCGAGGAAGGTCCCGGCCACGAAGTCGCGGATGTCCTCCACCGCCAGGTCGAGCAGGTCCTGGTCCACCAGGTCGATCTTGTTGACGACGATCAGGCCGCGCTCCACGCCGAGCAGTTCGAGGATCTCGAGGTGCTCCCGCGTCTGCGGCATCACGCCGTCGTCGGCCGCCACGACCAGCATGACCACGTCGATCGACGTGGCGCCGGCGACCATGTTCTTGATGAAGCGTTCGTGCCCCGGGACGTCGATGATGCCCACCAGCGCGCCGCTGTCGTGCTGGTAACGAGCGAACCCGAGGTCGATCGTCATGCCGCGCTCGCGCTCTTCGACGAGGCGATCGGGGTCGGTCCCCGTGAGCGCCTTGACGATCGCGGACTTGCCGTGTTCGATGTGCCCCGCCGTACCGACGATCACGCTGCGGATCGGCGTCTCGGACGACGTCACGGCTGCCCTACGGGGGCGACGCCTGCACCGCTTCGGGCAGGTAGAGGATGCGCTGGCACGAGCGACAGATCATCAGCTCGCGGCCGGAGATCATGCGCGCGCGGTCGTTGGGGGTGAGCGTCGAGAAGCACCCCTGGCAGATGTTGCCCTCGGCCGGGGCCACGCCGCTGCCGTGGGCACCGTAGGCGCGGTCGTAGATCTTGAGGATCTCGGGCTCGAGTTGGGTGCGGATCTCGTTGCGCCGGACATCGAGTTCGCCCAGGTCCTTCTGGTGGTCGGCGAGCTGCCCGCGGGCGCGCTCCTCGAAGGCCTGATACTCCTCGGCGGCTTCCGCGAGGCGCCCCTGCGCCTCGACGACCATCTGCTCGCCCTGCTTGATCACGTCGAACTGCTCGAGCACGGCCGACTCGGCCTCGCTCTTGTTCTCCTGCTTGCGGCTGATCTCCTCCATCAGCGCGGTGTACTCCTGATTGGTCTTGGCCGTCAGGAGGTTGCCGCGGGACTTCTGCAGCTCCTCTTCGCGGGCGGCCAGGTCCAGCTCCAGGCTCTTGAGCCGCGCCTGGAAACCCTTGAGCTTCTCGCGGGCGGCCGCCAGCCCGGTCTCGGCGCCACTCGATTCACGATGGCGCGAGGCCAGCACGCGCGGTACGGAGTCGATCAGGGACTGCGCTTCGGAGCGGCGGTGGTCGATCTCGCTCAGGGCGACGAGATGCAGCGTCTGTTGCCGTTGTTCCTGTGCCACGGAACCTTCTGTCGAGGGGCGGGGGAGAGCCCCGGAGCGTACCAACCTCCGGGCGGAAAAAAACCCCCTTGAGCCCTCGGGCCACGACATCGTCCGACGTTCCCGGGGTGCCGCAGACCCGGTGCCGCAGGTGCCCCCGCGCCGCCCCGCCCGCGCGGACGGAGCCCTGCCGGGAACACGGCGCCGCGCCGCATCCGTCGCGCTCCGGGGGACAGTCGCCCCCCCACCGCGGGAGCCCGTTCAGCTGACCTGGGCGGCTGCCTCCAGGAAGCCCTCGAGCATACGACTGCGCACGGGGTGCTGCAGCTTGCGCACGGCCTTGGCCTCGATCTGACGCACGCGTTCGCGAGTCACCTTGAAGATCCGGCCCACCTCCTCGAGCGTGTAGGTGTAGCCGTCACCGATGCCGTAGCGGAGCTTGATGATCTCGCGCTCGCGGAACGAGAGCGTGTTGAGCACCGACATGATCTTCTCGCGCAACATCTCCTGAGCGGCCGCGCTCACCGGCGAGATCGCGCTCTCGTCCTCGATGAAGTCACCGAAGTAGCTGTCGTCGCCTTCGCCGATGGGTCGGTCGAGACTGATCGGGTGCTTGGAGATCTTCATCACCCGCTTGGCTTCTTCGATCGAGATGTCGCTGTACTTGCTGATCTCCTCGATCGTCGGCTCGCGCCCGAGCTGCTGCACCAGCTTCTTGGTGACGTTGCGCAGCTTGCTCATGGTCTCGATCATGTGCACCGGGATGCGGATCGTGCGGGCCTGGTCGGCGATCGATCGGGTGATCGCCTGGCGGATCCACCACGTGGCGTAGGTCGAGAACTTGTACCCGCGGCGGTACTCGTACTTCTCGACCGCCTTCATCAGACCCGTGTTGCCCTCCTGGATCAGGTCCAGGAACGACAGCCCGCGGTTGCGGTACTTCTTGGCGATCGAGACGACGAGACGCAGGTTGCCGCTCGACAGGTCGCGCTTGGCCTCCTCGTACTCGGCGTAGCGCTTGTCGATCAGCTTGAGCCGCACGGCGAGGCGCTTCGGGCTCTCGAGCGCCTGCGTCTGCAGGCTCTCGAAGTCCGAACGGAGTTCCTTGTACTCACGACTCTGGGTGCTGCCCTTGAAGTACTTCAGCCGACGCTCGAGCGTGGCCATCTCCTGGTGCTTCTCGCGCACCAGCTCGATCATCGGGCGCACCTTCTTGAGCTGGATCTGGAGCTCTTCCAGCAGCTCGGCGCACTTGCGGCGGCCCCACCCGATGCGACTCACGAGCAGCTTGCGCTGCACCTGGGTGCCCTTGCCGCCGAGGTAGCGCTTGTAGTCCTCGCCCAGCCGGGCGTGCAACGAGCGCGCCGTGACGATCGAACCCTTGAGGCGCGCCGAGACCTCCTGCTTGCCCGGCTCGAAACCACTGGTGGAGACCTTGAGCGTGCGGTCGAACGCGAGCCGTCCGCACTCCACGTCCTCCACGATCTGGATGCCCTCCTTGATCGCGAAGCCGGTGGCCATGATCAGGCGCCGGAAGTGCCGCCGCGTGACCTCGATCTGACGCGCGAGGTTGATCTCCTCCTGCCGCGTGAGCAGGGGGATCTCGCCCATCTGGGTGAGGTACATGCGCACCGGGTCATCGATGCGCTCGGTCGGCACCGCCTTGGTCGGGACCCGCTCGGCGGCGGTCCGGTCGCCCACGCGATTGGCCTGCTGCTCCTCTGTCAGGTCCGACTCGTCGAGGATCTCGATGCCCTGCTCTTCGAGCAACGTCAACACCTGATCGATGTTGTCGATGTCGTTGGGCAGGACCTGGTTCATCTCCTCATAGGTGACGAAGCCGCGTTGTTTTCCGTTGTCGACCAGGACCCGCACGCTGGGGTCCATCTGGTCGAGCTTCTCGATCGCACTGCTCACGTTCGCCTGGCTCCTTCGGTCTGGCCGCCTGACGGCTCTCTGTCTTGATTCGTTCGGGGAAGTGGGGCGCGGGGGAGCGCCTTCGACGGGGATCGATCTCATAGGGGCATCGTTTGGCGCGCTTGCGCCGAGGGCCCGGTAACTCCCCAGCCCGATTCGCTCGTGGGCGCATCGGGGGTGGGCGGGGTACCGGAGGACCGGTCGTGCGTGCGACCGGCTGAGGGTTTCGTGTTGGTTCGGCGTGCGTCACGCAGGCTGGCTGCGAGTGCGCGCAGGGCTTCGTCGTCGCGGGCCAGGTCCGGTCGGGACAACGCCTCGCGGCGCGTGGTCTGTTCGCGTCGTTCGGCGACCTGACGACGCAGGTAGGCGATCGCTTCAGCCCAGCTCGGGAGGATCACGTCCTGGGGCGGCATCAGCACGCGCTCCAGGGCGGGGACCAGCGACGGCTCGGCGTTGCGCACCGCGTCGAGCCATTCCATCGCGTCGATGCACTGGCCGGGTGCCAGCAGCGGCCGACCCAGTTCGAGCAGGCGCAGCGCACCGGGGTGGTCGAGTGCACGGTCGTCGACGAGTTGGGAGAGGGCCTCCATCGCCTCGGGTTCGGACGACAGTCCTCCGACCGCGACGAACTGACTGCGCACCGCAGCGCGCACGGGGCCCCGCTGTGCTCCCCCGTCGTCGTGGGCGCTCGGCTCGTGGGACACGCGCGCGGTCCCGCCCTGGCGCCGGAGCATGTTGCGGTCCACACCGCAGTCCCGGGCGATGTCGGCGACGATGGCGTCGCGGCGCATGGGATCGGTCACCACACGGGTCTGCTCGAGCAGTTCCCGGGCCACCGCTTCGCGCCCGCCGGGCTGACCCGGGTCGAGGCGACCCAACAGGCGACGAGCCAGGAAACTCACCGTGCTCAGCGCTTCATCGGCCAACAGTTCCTCGAACGCCTGCTGATCGTTGCGGGCGAACCAGTCTCCGGGATCCTGCCCCTCGGGCAAGAGCACCACGCGACACTCCAGCCCCGCCTCGAGCACCATGCTCACGGCGCGCTCGGCAGCACGTTCGCCGGCTTCGTCTCCATCGAAGACGAACACGAGATTGCCCACTCTTGTCTTGACCAGTCGCAGGTGTTCCGCGGTGAAGCTCGTGCCCATGGTGGCCACGGCTTCCTGCAGCCCGGCCTGGTGGGCCATCATCACGTCGGTGTAGCCCTCCATCACGACGAGACGCCGTGTGCGTGCCAGCACCGTCGCGGCCTTGTCGAGGCCGTACAGCAAGCGGCTCTTGTTGAAGGCCGGTGTCTCGCGCGTGTTGACGTACTTGGGGCCGTCTTCGTCGCCCAACCGGCGCGCGCCGAAGCCCACCAGCGAGCCGTGACTGTCGCGGATGCCGAAGCCCACCCGTCCACCGAACGCGCGGGTGAATCCGGCGCCTTCGAGGGCACGACCGTCCATGCCGGTCCGGCGCAGGGCGGCCTGGAAGTCCGGCGAGATGTAGCCGATGTCGAAGCGCTTCAGCGTGTCGTGCGAGAACCCGCGGCCCTCGAGGTAGGCGAGCGCTCCGTGACCACCCGCCGGCAGCGCCTTGCGGAACAGCTCGAGCGCCTGGCCGAGCACTTCGCGCTGGCGACGCATCTCGGCGGCCCGGCGCCGCTCCTCGGGTGTCAGCGAACCCAGCTCCACGCCCGCCCGTTCGGCGAGCAGTTCCAGCGCCTCGCGGAAGCCCACACCGCGCGTCTTCTGCACGAAGCTGAAGACGTCACCGCTCTCACCGCAGCCGAAGCACTTGTACACGCCCAGCGAAGGGCGCAAGTGGAACGACGGCGTGTCCTCGGTGTGGAACGGACAGCAGGCCCACAGCTCGGCACCCCGCGGACGGAGGTCCGCGACGACCTCGCGCACGAGGTCCTCGAGACGCACGCGCTCCTTGATGAGCTGCTTCTCTGCGGACTGGTCCTTCATCGGCGCGGCGTCCTCATGGACACCGCACCCGCGCGCAAGCCAACGACATCATGCTCTCACTCTGGGACCGGATCACGGGCGGCACGCCAGCACGCATCGCACCTGGGCGCGATGTGCTCTGGAACGTCCCGGACGTCTTCCGGTCGTTGCTCTCTCTCTCTCACTGCGACCACCGACACCACGGCTGTCGTGCCGTTCGGTGGCTTCTGCCCGGCCCGGAGACGGATCCCCAGCGCTATGAACGCTCGGCGTCCGGGGGCAGCAGGCAACATGACGCCCAGGGAATCACCCCGGGTCAGGGCGTTCGTGCGCGCCCGACGCATGGCTGGCCCAATGTCTGGCCAAGTCGAGCAATTCTAGCTCATCAAAGGCCTCGGCTCGTAATTTCTCCACATTTTCCTGTTTCCCCAACCGTTCCGTCACCTCACCGGACTTCAGCCCGGTCGCCGCCGCCACCGAGTTGACCAGCGTCTTCCGCCGTGTGTGGAAGGCCAGCGGCAGGAAGGCCTGCAGCCGATCCAGGTCCTCCGGCCCGGGCTGGTCGGCGCGCCGCTCCAGCACGACGACCGCCGAATCCACCTTGGGCACGGGCCAGAACGCGCCCGGCGGTACCCGGCGCCGGATCGCGCCACGGGCCCCGAGGGCGGCCAGCACCCCGAGCGGCCCCCAGCTCTTCTGTCCCGGGCTTCCCAGCAGGCGCTCGGCCATCTCCCGCTGGACCATGGCCACGATCGGGTCCGGGCCGGCCTTGCGCACCAGCAGGCCGCCGAGCAACGGCCCGGAGATCTGGTAGGGCAGATTGGCCACGAACTTCGTGCACCGGCCGAGGGCCTCCTCGGTGGCCTGGGACAGCCTGCGCCCCCCCGCCATGGCGTCCGACTCGAACCAGGTCAGGCGCTCGGACAGCCGGGGCTCCACCAGCTGGGCGGCCACGGCGGTCATGGCGGGATCGATCTCGACCGCCAGCACCCGCGCCCCGGTGGCCAGCAGGTGCCGCGTGAGCAGTCCCGGCCCGGGGCCCACCTCAAGCACGGTGTCGTCGGCCCCGACCGTCCCATCGCGCACGATGGCCGCGAGCAGGTTCGTGTCGTGCAGGAAGTGCTGCCCGTGCCGTTTGCGCGGTGCAGCCCCCTGGGCCGCCAGCACCGCGCGCAGACGGGCCAGCGGGATGGGCGGCAGCGGTTCGGGAGCGTCGGGCGGCAGCGAGTTCATCCCTTCACGCGGGAAGGCGCCTCTCGGTCACCCGAGAGACGCCTTCCGCGACAACGAAGTCGACCTGGGTCCAGGTCCTCAGCCAGCAGTCTGGCCGGGCTGGAGGATCATCACGACCTCCACCCGCCGGTTCTGCTTCTTGGCGGCCTCGGACTTGGCAGTCACCGCGGGACGGTGTTCCGCGTACGAGGCGATCGACAACTGACCCGGCTCGAGACCCTGTCCGATCAGGAACTTGTAGACCGAGATGGCCCGCATGGCCCCGAGCTGGATGTTGCCCTCGGGCCACTTGGCCTTGGTCTTGATCACCGGGTCGGTGTCGGTGTGACCGTCGATGCGCAACTCACCGTTGTGCTTCTTCAGTTCCACCGCCACGTCACGCAGGATGCGCTGACCTTCCTTGGTCAGGTTCGAGCTGCCCTTGGCGAACGTCACGTCCCCCGGCATGCGATAGCCGACCTCGCCGCGATCGGCGTTGGTGAACGTGGTCGCACCGTCAACCTGCGTGAGACCACCGTTCGCTTCCAGGTCCTCGATCATGCGCTGGAGTTCAGCAGCGCGCTGTTCGGCATGAAGCGCCTGCTGCCGATACGACTCATTGGTCGTGTCGACCTCGGCCAGCAGAGCCTCGACCTCGTCGAGGTTCGCCCGCGCGCTCTCCAGATTGGTGAGCGAGCCGCGATACTTGAGCTGGAGCTCTTTGTACTTGGCCTGGCTCACGCAACCCGGGCCGATCAGCCCCGTGATGACCAAGCAAACAGAGAATGTCTTGATGCTGTGTGACAGCACTGGTGTCCCTCCCAACGATATCGACCGACCCCGCCAGGGTCGGACCGCCATGACGACTGCGAACTACTTCGCAAACAAATCCACAAGCCAACTGTTCGTTGCGTTCGAGCTCCCCGCCACGGCGCTGAACACGACGAAGTTGGCAAACAAGAGAATCGCTGCACCGACCACGAGCAGGCTCACCATCAGCCCGCCCTCGGTCTCGGTGTCCTCCTCGCGAGCCGCTGCTCCCACCTTGCGCGAAGCGCGCGGGGCGCCCGCGGCTGAGCCGGCTGCAGCCGCTGCTGCCGCCGCACCGCGGCCGCGCCTGGCCGGCTTCTCGGGAGCCAGGTCGAGTTCCTCGACTTCGAGCTCCTCGGCCGCCTCGACCAGGTCGATCTCCTCGGGTTCGTCGAGCAGATCGTCCAGGTCCTCGATCACGAGGTCGCCGCCGTCGTCCTCGAGATCGGTCTCCTCGAGTTCGAACTCGGCGTCGTCGCCGAGATCGAGTTCGAGGTCCAGATCATCGAGTTCGTCGTCCTGGTCCTTCAGACGCTCCACGTCTTCAGCCTTGAAGCGCATCGTCTCGTTGTCACGGAAGGCCCTGATCTCGCCGGCGGAGACGAGCCGCTTGAGCTCGTCTTCCTCCATGCTCAGGTCCTTCAGGACGTCTTCGAAGGAGTAGTAGTCCTTTTCGGCCACGCTCGATACTCCGCGGGTGCGGTCAGGAAAACCCACGGGGCGCCACGGGATCGCGGGCGCTCACTCCGCCGGGTTCGACGGTCGATCTTAGGAGGCCTCCGGGGGCCTTGCAACGCGGAAGGGCGTGACGTTCGCCTCAGGCGGCGGCCGGCCCCTCGCTGAGCGTGCCCATCACGGCGCGCCGCAGGCGGTCACCGTCCAGCACCCGGCCGTCGGGCAGGACCGCGAACGGGACCCCGCCCTTGTCCAGCTGGACGTAGACCACGTCGAGCGCCGTGTCGGCCCCGACCCGGATCACGGGGCGCAATTCGGCCCGCTGGGGAGGCCTGAATCCACCGTCTTTCCACAACGATGCGAGGGGCACCCAACCCAGCACTCGCTGCCCAAGGCGGTCGAGAACCAGCAATCGGTGCTCGCGGGTCTCAGCCGGCATCAACACGTCGGCGCTGTCCAGCCGGACGCTCGGGAAGCCGCCGAGGGGCACGGCCGCCGAGCCCGCCGTGCGGGTGCGCATGGCCAGGATCCCGCGGGCCACCCGCTCCTGGAACGGGGTCAGGAAGCCCTCCGACACGCCCGCGTCGAACACGCTCTCCCTGCCCCGGGCCGAGCCCGTCCGGTCGGCCACGCGCGCCGCCAATCGACCCGCGAACCAGGTGATCGGGGCCACCAGCGGCCCCAGAACCGTGCGCACCACGAGCAGGATCGGCAGCGACGGATACAGCAGCCGCTCGCGGGCCTGCCGGAAGGCGCTCTTGGGTACCGATTCGCTGAACACGAACAGCAGCAGCGAAACGACCACGGTGCCCACCGCTTCGGCCGCCCCCACACCGGCGGCGATCAGCAACGCCTGGGCCGAGAAACTCGCCAGCCAGTTGGCCAGGTTGTTCGAGACGAGCAGCACCGTGAGCAACGACGGCATGTCGCGCAGCAGTCGCCGAGCGCGACCCGCAGCCGTGACTCCGGCCTGCTCGTCGAGGAACAGACGCAGTCGGCTCGTGGTGTAGATGCCCGTCTCCAGGCCGCTGAAGAGCGCCGAGAGCACGATGCCCGCGAACAACGCCAGCAGCATCACGCGTCGCCCTCCGTCGCAACGCCGGCGGCGGGTCCGTCGTCCACCGCGGGCCGCACCAGCACCCGTTCGACGCGCCGCCCGCGCATGTGCACGACGCGCAGGCGCCAACCCTGCAAGTGCAGTTCGTCCCCCGCAGCAGGCACGCGACCGAAGGCCTCGGCGAGCGCGCCGCCCAGCGTGTCCGCGCGCCGCGTGGCAAGCTCGATCCCCAGGTGCTCCTGCAGGCTGTGCAGGGGACAGTCCCCCCGCACCGAGTAGGACCCGCCGGCGCGCACCTCGATGTCACTGTCGGCCGCCGCGGCCACCGGCGCGATCTCACCGAGCACCGACCGCGCCAGGGCCGAGAAGCCCACCACGCCCGCCACGCCGCCGTACTCGTCCAGCAGGATCGCGAGGCGCGCGTCCTCCGCCTCCATGCGCTCGACCAGCCGCTCGGCCTCCAGCCCCAGTGGCGCGAACAACGGCGCTTCGATCAACTCGGCCCGGGGCGCCTCGGGTCGCGACAACAGCAGCGCGGTGCGCACGGTGCCCACGATCGCATCGGGCGAACCCTCGCACACCGGATAGACGCCGTACACCTCGGTCGCCATGGTCTCCAACCACGCCTCGCGCGAATCGGCGAGGTCGAGGAACACCACGTCGACCCGCGGCACCATGATGTTGCGCGCCTTGCGCTCACCGAAGTCGATCACGTCGTGCAGCAGGGCCAGTTCGACGGCGCGGTAGACACCCAAGGTGCCGCTGCTCGTGATGGCCGACTTGAAGTCCGCCGCGCCCAGACGCTGCGCCGTCATGCGCCGGCCGAAGAGCAGCCGCTCGAACAGACCGGTGACGGCAGCGGCGACGAACACGAACGGCGCCAGCGCCACGCGCAGCGCCACCAGCAGCGGGGCGACCCGCACCACGGACTTGGCCGGCGCGGCCAGGGCCAGCGTCTTGGGCACGATCTCCCCGCCGATCACCAGCACGACCACGCTGACCGCCGCCACGAGGGCTCCGAACGCGCCGCGGCCCTCCGCCATCAGCGCGAAGCTGATCGAGGCCGACACGCTGAAGTACGCCACGTTGATCACCAGGTTGGCGAGCAGCAGCGCCACGAGCAGCGAGGCCGGGCTCTCGATCGCCCGCGCCACGCTCGCGCTGTGCGCGGCCAGGCGGCGGCGCTCGGCGGGCTGCAGGGAGAAGACCGCCGTCTCCGCCCCGGCCACGAGACCGGAGAGCACCAGCAGCACGCCCATGAGCGCGAGCATCACGACCCCGCGTGCGCACGGGCGTGGCCCGCGGGTCGACTCAGGCGCTCGCTCATGCCGTCTGGAACGTCTCCATCAAGCGCAGGATCGGGAGGAACAGGGAGATCACGATCGACCCCACGCCCACGGCCATCACGAAGATCACGGTGGGCTCGAGGATCTTGAGCACGCGCGTGACCTCGGTGTCGACCTCCTCCTCGAAGTTGTCGGCGATGCGCATCAGCATCTGATCGAGCTTCCCGGTCTCCTCACCCACCTCGATCATGTTCACGACGACGTCGTCGAACACACCGCTCTCGGCCAGCGGCGGCGCGATCTCGTCGCCCTCCCGGATGGCGTCGTACACGTCGGCCACCGCCTCCTCGACGACGCGATTGGAGATCGATGCCTGCACGATCGTGAGCGACTCCAGGATCGGGACGCCGCTGCTCAACAGCGTGCCCAGCGTGCGCGTGAAGCGCGCCACCGTCGTCTTGCGCACCAGCCCGCCGGTGACCGGGAAGCGCAGCAGCAGGCCGTCGACCGCCCGTGCGAAGCGCTCGTTGCGCAAGCCCAGGACGAGTCCCACGAAGAGCAGCACCGGCACGCCGATCCAGACATACCAATGGCTGACCAGGCTGTTGGAGATCGCCATCAGCACCCGCGTGGCCGGGGGCATCTCGGCGTTGAAGCTCTCGAAGATGTCCTGGAACTTCGGCACCACGAAGGTCATCACGACCAGCACCACGAGGCCGGCGAAGATCAACACCATGGCCGGATAGGCGATGGCCGCCGAGAGCTGCGAGCGGATGCGCTGGGTCTTCTGGGCGAAGGTCGCCAGGCGCTCCAGGATCGTGCCCAGGACGCCGCCGGCCTCGCCTGCGCGCACCATGTTCACGTACAGCCGGTCGAACACCCCCGGGTACTTGGACAACGCTTCGGACAGGGGCGCCCCACTCTCGACCTCATCGGACACCGCCGTGACCACGTTCTGGAACGGTCCGGACTTCTGTTGCCCCTCCAGCACGCGCAGGCTGCGCACCAGCGGCAGGCCGGCGTTGACCAACGTGGCCAGCTGCGAGGTGAACTGGGCCAGCACCTTGGTCGGCACCCGACGCGCGGTGCGTCCCGGACCGGCGCCGCCGGCCCGGGCCAGGGCCGGCTGGGCCGCACCCGGTCGCCCCGCGCCGCGTCGGCCTGAACCGCCGGCCGGAGCCTCGGGGCGCGCAGCCTGCGGACGCCTGGCCGCCGGCTTGGCTGCTCTCGGTTTGCGGGCGGCGGGCTTGGGTGAGGCAGCCATGGGTCGCTCGGAGTATAGCCGTCAGGCGTCGAGGAACGTCTCGCGCAGGACTTCCTCGACGCTGGTCCGGCCGTCCAGCACCGCGAGTTGACCTGAGCGGCGCAAGGGGCGCATGCCCTCCCGGATGGCCTGGGCCCTGACCGCCTGGGTGGACTCCCCGTCGAGCACCATCTGCTTCAGGCGCTCGCTCAGCACGAGAATCTCGAAGATCGCCTGCCGCCCGCGGTGGCCGGAGAAATTGCAGCGTTCGCAGCCCTTGCCGTAGGCGAACGGCCGACCCTCCAACTCGGCGCGCTCCAGTCCGATCTCGCGCAGCACGTCGTCGTCGGGCTCGTACTCCACGCGGCACTCAGCACACAGCGTGCGCACCAGACGCTGCGCCACGACCGCCTGCAGCGTCGACACGATCAGGTACGGCGCCACACCGATGTCGACCAGGCGCGTCATCGTCGACGGGGCGTCGTTGGTGTGCAGCGTGGAGAGGATCAGGTGGCCTGTCAGCGCCGCCTCCACCGCGATCTGCGCCGTCTCGCGATCGCGGATCTCGCCCACCAGCAGGATGTCGGGGTCCTGGCGCAGGATCGTGCGCAGCACCGACGCGTAGGTCACCTCGATCTCTTCGTTGACCTGCACCTGGATGATCCCGTCGAGGTCGTACTCGACCGGGTCCTCCACCGTGATGATCTTGCGCTCGACGTCGTTCAGCAGGTTCAAGGCGGAGTAGAGCGTGGTGGTCTTGCCCGAACCCGTGGGGCCGGTCACCAGCACGATCCCGTGCGGCCTGGCCAAGAGCGCATTCAGGCCGGCCTCGTCGTCGGCGCGCAGACCCAGCTTGCTCATCTCCAGCGAGACCACGCTGCGGTCGAGCACGCGCAGCACGCACGACTCGCCGTGGACCGTCGGGATCGTGGACACACGCAGGTCGATCGGGCGGCCGCCGAGCGACAGCTCGATGCGACCGTCCT
>JAJDEQ010000111.1 GCA_029259695.1 Planctomycetota bacterium | reverse complement strand
CAGGGTCAGCTCGCGGCACGCAACAACGAGTTGCGCGAGGAAGGCGAACGCGTGAAGGCCGAAGCGGCCGCCCTGCGCGACCGCATCGACGACCTCAACGGTCAGCTGGTTGCGCTCTCGGACGAGCGGGCGACCAACGAGTCGATGCGCAACGCCCTGGCCGAGGAGCTCTCCGGGATGCACGGCGAGCGCGAGAACGTGCTGTCGGAACTCGAGGAGCTGAAGTCCGAGCACGCGACGGCGACGTCACGGTTGCGCGAGCTCAGCGCAGCCACGCGCCAGATCGAGCTCAACCTGACCGAGGCCCGCGAGGCCGACGAGACCGAACGGACCGAGCGGGAAGAGCGTCTCGCGGCCGACGTAGCCCACTTCGAGGCGACGATCGCCGAGCTCGAGGGTCGGCGCGCCGAGGCCGAGCACGCGGTGGAGTCGCTCAACGCCGAGCGGGTGGCCATCGAGGCCAGCCTGGAACAGTCGAACAGCGAGCTGTACGCGGCGCGCGAGGAGCACGCCACGCTGCAGTCGGAGCTCGAGGAGGCGCGGGTCACCCACACCGACCTGGTGGAGCGCTCGCGCCAGGAGGTCGAACACCTGGCCTCGCAGCGGGAGTCGCTCGAGCAGGCCCTGGTCGACCTGGTGGAGGAGAAGGCCGAGCACGCCGCGGCGATCGACGGGCTCAGCGCCCAGCGCTCCCGGCTCGACGAGGAGATCGCGCTGCTCCAGTCGCGTGACGGCGAGTTGCGTCACCAGACCGAGCAGGCGCGCATCGAGCAGGAGCGCGCGCAGGCCGAGGCCGACCGGGTGGGCAACCTGCTCGTGGCGGCCACCGAGAAGCTGGTGGAGACCGAGAGCCGTCAGCAGGAGCTGGCCGAGTTGCTCGAGACCACACGGCGCGGGCACGAGAGCCTCGTGCTGCGCTCCGAAGAAGAGACCGGGCGTCTCGAAGCGGAGCGACGCGGGCTCGAGGAGCGCGTGGCCGAGGCGCGGCGGGATGTCGAGACGGCCGAGCGCGAGACCGGCGCCCGGGTGAAGCGCCTGGGCGAACAGCGCGATTCGCTCGAGCTGCGCTGTGGCGAGTTGCGCAGCGAGCTGGAGGAACTCGTCGAACAGGGCAACGGCGCCCGGCGCGACTTGTCCGAGCTCGATGGCCAGGCGGCCGAGGCCCGTGAAGCCGCGGAGGAGAACATCGTCAAGGCGCGCAGGGCTCGCGAGGAGCTCATGGCTGCGCGGGAGGAACTCGCCAATCAGGAGACGGAGGCGCGTGAGACCCTGCGCCGCCTCGGGGCTGCCGAACGCAAGCGGCGCGAGGACATCGAGGAGCGCCTGGCGTTCGAGACGCGCACCCGCAGTCGGCGCATGGAGGCCGAAGACCTGCTGCGCACCGCCAAGGAGCGGCTGACCCTGGCCCAGAAGCAGCAGGCCGAGATGCTCGAACTGCTCAACCACGACCGCGAAGACGCCCAGGGCAAGGTCAAGGAGGCCGGTGACATCATGGCCGGGGCCCTGGCCGCCCAGCGCCAGGCCAGCGAGCGAGCCATCGAGGAGCGCCGCCGCATCCAGCAGGAGATGGACGACGCCAGCCGGGACCTCGAGGAATCCGAGCGTCGCGCGCGGGAGATCTTCGAGGAGATCCGGCGGGCCCAGGGCAACGAGTTGCCCGAGCCGGACATCGAGATCCCCGACGAGATGTAGGGGCCCCCCGGGTCGGCTTGATCGTCTGGGGCGGATGGCGCAAACTACCGCGCCTGCTCGAGCGGCGTCCCAGGGCCTGATGGTCCCGAGCGCGGCGCAGGAACGGCGGGGCAGATAGCTCAGTTGGTAGAGCACAGCACTGAAAATGCTGGTGTCCCCGGTTCGATTCCGGGTCTGCCCACCACGTTCCCCCGCTCCGTCATCGAGTCGGCCGTCGACGGTGTGTGCTCGGAAGGGGCGCCGTCGCGAAGGCGGACGTGTGAGCACGGGATCTTCTCGGCTCGCGCCGGCGCGGTGGCGTATCGCGCATAGACTGCCGGCGACTGGGTGAACGCGCCCACGATGTGACGACAGCGGTTTGGTGGGGTCCATGGCAACAGGCGGGACGTGCTGTGACGCGATGCGGGCAGTCCGTCGGGCGTTGTGTGTCGGGTGGCTTGCGGTCGGCAGTCTCGCGACAGCATCGGCGCAGGACGGGGGACCGCCGACCGAGGGGGTGATCACGCAGGTTGCGGTGGCCGCTGTGTCGGCGGCTGACGCCGAGCCCTTTCCCGCCATCACCCGGACCGTGACGTTCGGGCTGCCCTTCGCCGAGAGCACCGTGGTGGAGATCAGCGACGGTGTGCCGCGGCTCGCCGTCTCCGGCGCCGCGGCGTGGCAGTTCCGCACGCTCGACCGCTGGCCCGACGGGTCGGTGCGTTGGGCGCTGCTCGACGTGCTCACGCAGGTGGGCGAAGGCGCCTTCACACCGACGGTGACCATCGTGCACGGCGCCAATGGACTGGCGTCGGGCGCCACGTTGCAGTCGGCCATCGCGACCGTCGCTGACGACGCGATCCACTTCGACACAGGACCGCTGCAGTTCGTCGTGCGCACGGGCCCGCTCGAGCCGGCGCAGGGGGCGAGCGCAGGGACGTTCTCCAGTCAGGATTCGCCCGCCGTAGAGAGCGGCCCGCACTCGGAGGGCGGCGCGCTGTTCCAGAGCGCGGGTCGCACGGGTGCATTCAACCTGTTCGACGAGGTCGTCGTGGACGGCGTCGAACTCGTGCTGCAAGGCACGAGCACGGGGATCCTGGCCAGGTTGCCCCTGGGCGAGCCGTTGATCGTGGGCGACACGACCTTCGCGCTCGAGGACAACGGGCCCGCCCGGGCGCTGCTGCGCGTGGACGGCGCACTGATCGACGACCACGGTGACGACTACATCGACTTCAGTTGCCGCATCGGCGCCACGCGAGGCTCGCGCGACGCGACGGTCACCTTCACCTTGCGCAATGCGAACATCGAGCGACCGGCGCACCGTGCGCTCGGTTCACTGGAACTCGTCGTGGACACCCAGTCCGGACCCGGTTCGGTGGCCCGGCTGGCCGTACCGGACGGGCAGGTGGCCTTCGTGCTCGACGCCGACGAGCAGGCGAGCGCGTACCAGGCCTATTCGACGAGCCTCACGCTCGGCGTGCTGGGGCCGGGTCCGGCCTACAAGCCGCACATCCCGAAGCTCGACGCGATCACCCTGGCCGACGAGGGCTACCGCGTGCAGGTCGGCGACGCGCTCGTGTTCGACGGCGACAAGCACGCGTGGCCGCGACACGGCTGGGCCGACCTCACCGGCCCTCGGGGCGGTGCCACGGTGACGATCCGGCACATGCCCTTCCTCTGGCCGGCGAAGCTCGCCGTGCGGGGCAACGGGCGCATCGTGGCCGGGCTCTTCCCGCCCGAGAACGACAACGACTACGTCTTCGCCTGGCGACAGCACGAGAGCCGCACGGCGACCTTCTCGTTCCACTCGCTGACGCCGCCGGTCGATCGCGCCGATGTGGCCCGCCGCGCCGACGCCGCCTTCACCGGCAGGGCTCGCGACTACCTCTACTACGACACCACCGGTGTGTTCCCCTACGACCTCGTGTCGCTGCCGGAGCACGCTGCGATCTACGCGTTCCTCGGTGTGACCGGCGGCGTCATCCTGCCCAACGAGGGGCTCACGATCACGCGGCACCTGCCCGCCTCGCAGACCGGCGCCAACAACAACCACGACTCGATCGAACGCCGCCTGGCCGATGAGTTCCTGCGCTTCGGTCACGGCGGGCAGTTCCTCTCGGCGCTCGACCTGGCGCTCTACAAGAGCGAGTGGCAGATCCAGCGCTCGGACGATTTCCATCACGTCGACGACCCGGGGGCGTCCAACGACCAGGTGCCGCACAGCGTGGCCTTCGACTCGGACCTCGAGCACCGTTATCGCGAGGGCCTGGTGGCGGCGTACTACCTCACGGGAGACGAACGCATTCGCGCGGCGCTCCACGACGAGGCCGAGATCCTGCCGCACGTGCCGCTCACGGCGCAGGAGCGGTCGATGTACCAGACGCTGCGGGCGCTCGCCGTCGTGGCGGACGTCGTCGACGACGAGGCGCTGCAGGCCGGGTTGCTCGACGAGCTGCGGTCCCGGTTGGAGTTCTTCAGCGAGCCGACGATCGATGTCCACAGCGCCGTGACCGGGTGGGGCTGGGAGGCGCCGCCCGGGGTGGGCGCCCGGGGCTTCTTCGCCAACGCGGCGCAGAACGTCTCCGAGAAGCCGCCCGGCGAGAACTTCCAGGCGCGGGGTTGGATCAGTGCGAGCCTGGGGCCGATGGCCTTCTTCCGCACCGGCCACGCGCTGCCCCCCGGCGACCCGCTGCGCGAAGTGACCGGACTGCGCAGTCTCGACCTCGCGCGCTGGACCCGCGACGAGCTGTTCCCGTTCGTGGCCGAGCCCGAGGAGCGTCGGCTGGCGCTCTCCTACGCCATCAGCCTGGGGCAGATCACCGTGCTGCAACCCAGCGACTTCCACACGATCCTGTTGGGCCAGGCCGAGGCCTGGCGGCGCACCGGCGACCCGAGCTACCTCGTCAAGGGCCTCGAGCAGCTCGAGGCGATCGTGGCCCGCGGTAGCATCGACGTGCTCGACTCACGCTTCGAGGTCCAGCACTTCTTCCGGGCCCTGCTGGATCTCGCGGCAGACGAGAGCACCGCGCCCTGAGGGACACGTCGGCGTGAACGCCGCGGGGCCGCGGTCGGACAGCGTGCCCGACAGTCCGAATGGCGAGGGTGGAACCCTCATGTTCGCGCTAGACTGCGCGCCTGCGCGAGCGTCCCCCGGAGTCGTCCATGAGTTTGTTCTCACGCTTGTTCGGCAAGCAGGCTGCGGTGGCCTACAAGACCTGGCACACCGGGTCGGGCGCGGCGACGTGTCAGGCGTGCAAGGATCTGGACGGCACCTGCTGGCTGCCCGGGAACAGCTTCAAGGGGCCGCCGCTGCGAGAGGGCTGCAGTTGTCCCGGAGGCTGTACGTGTCGCGTGCTGGTGGTGCGCCAGGACGAGGCCTGGGGGCCGGGCAACGCGGAGTGGATCGAGAAGCGCGGCGGCCTGGTGTCGGGCGAGCAGATGGACAAGTTCCTCTCGTCCTGAGACCCGCTGCGCCCAAGCGGGTCTGCTGCCTCAGCCCTGCCGGCGGCGTGGCGGCACGATGTGCTCCACGCGACGGGCGTGCTCGCAGTCGGTGGCGATCTGGGCGCGCAGTTCGTCCGCGTCGGCGAAGCGTCGTTCGCGGCGCACGAACTCGTGCAGGAAGACCTCCATGCGCTCGCCGTAGAGCTGCAGGTCGTCGCGACCGAGGACGTGGATCTCGAACACGGCGTGGCGCTCGTCCTGCTTGAAGGTGGGGCGCAGGCCGTAGTTCATCACGGCCGGCAGGTCGCCCTCGGCGCAGCGTGCGGTGACGGCGTAGACACCGAGCGGCGGGAAGGCCGCCGAGTGCACCTCGAGGTTGGCGGTGGGGAAGCCGATCGTGCTCCCCCGGCCGTCGCCCTTGACCACCGTGCCCAGCAGGGACACCGGGCGACCCAGCATGCGCTCGGCCCGGTCGAGCGCGCCCGAGCCGATCGCCCGGCGCACGGCGGTGGACGACACGACCGCGCCGTCCACGCTCACGCCGCCCACCGTCACCACCCGGAAGCCGTAGCGTCGCCCCGCGCGGGTCAGGAACTCGGCATCGCCGCGGCGGTGGCGGCCGATGGCCGTGTCGTGTCCGATGATCAGGGCGCGCGTACCGAGGCGGCGCACGAGCAGTTGCTCCACGAACTCCTCGGGTTCGACCCGTGCGAACTGCTTGCTGAACTCGATCACGACCGTCGTGTCGACGCCGGCGGCCTCGAGCAGCTCGAGGCGATGGTCGATCGACATGATCTGGCGCGGCGCCTCGCCCAGCAGCACGGCCTTGGGGTGCACCGAGAAGGTGATGCACACCGACGGCAGCACTCGATCGTTGGCGCGCAGTTCGGCCGCCGTGGCCGCCAGTCGCTCGAGGATCGACTGGTGCCCGAGGTGCATGCCGTCGAACACGCCGATGGTGGCGACCGAGGCTTCGTGCAGGGGGGGCAGCTCTTCGAGCGCCCGGACGGCGTGCCGCTCCATCGGTTGCCCGGCCGGCGCGGCGGTCAACCCGCGGCGGCGGCCAGCTCCTCCAACTCGCGGCGATAGCGGATGCGATCCACCGGGCTCATGCGGTGGTAGAGCAACACGCCTTCGAGGTGGTCCATCTCGTGCTGCACGACGCGCGCCCGGAAGTCGTTCAGGTCTTCTTCGTAGGTGCTGCCGTCGCCATCCTGCCACGCGAGGCGCACGCCCTTGGCCCGCTCGACGTCCACGTAGATCTCGGGGAACGAGAGGCAGCCTTCCTCGGCGACCTCCTTGCCCCAGCGCTTCTTGAGCTGCG
The DNA here is from genome assembly GCA_029259695.1 of Planctomycetota bacterium. Taxonomy (GTDB): domain Bacteria; phylum Planctomycetota; class B15-G4; order B15-G4; family B15-G4; genus OFTM49. The sequence continues at coordinate 6,457 of JAJDEQ010000111.1, read as the reverse complement.
GGTTGATGACGACCATGGCCTCGGTCTCGTCGTCCCGCGCGCCGCTGGGGTTGAGCACCAGCACGCGCGCCGACCAGCCCACCTGGGGGGCCGCCAGGCCCACGCCCTTCTCCTCGTACATGATCGTGAACATCTCGGCGATGCGCTCGCGCAGCTCATCGTCGAAGACGGTCACCGGCGCGGCGGTCTTCATCAGGACGGGGTCGGGGTAGGTGCGCAGACGCATGGAGCCATTATGGCACGGTGCCCGCGGTGCCGCACGCGAGCCCGACCCGACGCCGGGGCGGTGTGCTAGCTTCTCTGGCCATGGAGCTGGGCAAGTACCTCGACAAGGCCCGGGTGGCGCTGCGCAAGCGGAACGCCGATCAGGCCATCGCCTTGTACCGCCAGGTGTTGCGGGCGGCGCCCGATCACGGCGAGGCCCAGCAGGGGCTGCTGGGGGCGTTCGCGCGCAAGGCCGAGCTGCGCGGCGGCCCCAACCTGCTCGACAAGACCGCGGCCAAGGGCCTGGCCGCCACGGCGCGCGGACTGGTGAGCGCGGGCCAGGCCGGGGCGGCGGTGAAGACCTGCGAGACCGGCCTCGAGCGCCACCCGCTCGACGCCGGGCTGGCGGCGCTGCTGGCCCAGGCGCTCGAGACCCTGGGTCGTCCCGAGGCCGCCCTCGCCACCTGGAGCTACCGGCTCGAGCTGGACGACAGCGACTTCGCCGCCCTCAAGGCGGCCGGCATGTTGCACTACCGCCTGGGACGCATCGAGGAGGCCACGGCCTGTCTCGACCGAGCCCACGAACTCGATCGGCACGACGCTGACGTGGGCCGTCTGCGCAAGAACCTCGCGGCCGAGGGCACGCTGGCGGCCACGCGCTTCACCACGGCCGAGTCCTCCCACCAGCTCGCCAAGAGCACGGCCCGGGAGGCTGCCGCCGAGCGCCGCGGCCGACCGCGAGACGCCGCCGAAGCGGTGGACGAGCTGGGCGGGCTGGAACAGGCCCATGCCGACGCCCCCCGGGACAGGTCGGCCCTGCGGGCCCTGGTGGAAGCCCTGATCCGGGCCCGGCGCTTCGACCGGGCCGAGAAGCTGCTCGATGGCGCCGGCGAACGCCTCGGTGGAACGGGCAAGGCCCCCGACGGAGTCGGCAAGGCCCCCGACGGAGCCGCCGAAGCCCCGGATGGAGCCGGCAAAGCGCCTGATGGAGCCGGCAAAGTGCCTGATGGAGCCGGCAAAGTGCCTGATGAGGCCGGGCAGGGCGGCCACCGGGCATCCCCCTCGGCGGGGGACGAGGTCTTCCTCGGCGAGCTCCGGGGCGACGTGCGCCTGGCTGCCAACGAGCACGGCGTGCGGGCGGCCCGCAGCGCCGGCGATCGGGCCGAGCTGAAACGCCTGGGCGACGAGCGGGCCCGGATCGAGGTGGACGTCCTGGGGCCGCGCCTGGCCCGGGATCCGACCCAGGCGGCCCTGCGCTTGCGGGTGGCCAGGGCCCACTACCGCCTGGGCGAGGTCGATCCGGCCATCGAGCACTTCCAGGCCCTGGTTGGAGACCCGCGCCACGAGCTCGATGCCCGCCAGGGCCTGGGCGCCTGCTTCCTGCGCAAGAAGCTCTACCCGCTGGCCTCGCGCCAGCTCGAGGCGGCCCTGGAGCGGGCCGGCGGCGTGGGTACCGACCGCGGGAAGGAGATTTGCTACCATCTGGGGCTCGTCGCCGAGCGTCTGGGAGACACTTCGGCGGCCCTCACGCGCTACCTGGCCGTCTATGAGGTCGACATCGCCTTCAAGGATGTCGCCTCCAAGGTCGAGCAGCTCGGCGAGTAGTCACCAGAGCGCGCCAAGAACCACCGGAACGTCGATTCATGCCCCACTCGAGTCACCGCAAGAAGAGCGTCCGCCAGACGGCCACGCGCACGCTGGCCAACCGTCGCAAGGCCTCGGCCATGAAGACCGCCATCCGGCGTGTCCAGCAGGCGGTCGAGGAGGGTGACGGCGAGCGCCTCAAGCGCGCCCTGCCCGCGGCCTACAAGCGCATCGACAAGGCGGCCAAGGGCAACGTGATCCACGCCAAGACGGCGTCGCGCCGCAAGGCCCTCGTGGCCCGCACGGCGAACAAGCTCGCCGCGAGCTGACCGGCTGCGCTAACGCGACCCGAGCACCGGGTAGCGGTAGTACACCTCCAGCGCCAGGGTGAGGATCGCGGTCGAGTAGACGCGCCCGCCCACGTGGCCCCAGGGACCGAGTTCCGGGTCCCATGAGCCGCGCCGCTCGCCGTCCAGGTGTTGATGGGCCGCGATGGCGTCGGCCATGCGCGCCTCCCACGCGAGCCACGGCTGCTTGTCGACGTCCTGGTACTGGAACAGCGCGTAGGTGCCGTAGTACCAGAAGTAGAAGTCGCGCCGCCCCGGTTCGTCCGCGTTCCATGTCGGCGGCATGCTGGCGATGAGCCGCGCGCCCCGGTCGACCAGTTCGCGGTGGCCCGGGCGCTTCAGTTCCGGGTCGGCGAAGATGCGCGCCATGAGCGCCACGGCGGTGAGCGCCTCCGATTGTGTCTCGGGCCACAGCGCTTCCTTCCCGCTGAGCCGCGCCGGCCGTTCTCCGGGCCGTGTGTAGCCGGTGCGCCCCGTGGACGGATCGGTCATCTCGTCCAGGAACAGCAGGGCGTCTTCGAGGGCGGTCTCGTCGATGGGCAGGCCGGCGTCGCGGGCGGTGGCGAGTACCAGGATCGCCCAGCCGGTGACCGACGTGTCGTTGCGGCGGGTGGGGTCGCCCATCTCGGGATGGAAATCGGCGTAGCGCCAGGCGCCGCCGGGGTTGCGGATGCGTTCGACGTAGCGCAGGCCGTCGAGCGCGGGCCGCCGCAGGTGGCGATTGAGCCGGCTGTGCCCGTAGGCGTCGAGGAACGCGAGCGTGGCGAGCAGGTGGTCGTAGGTGTGTTGCCCGCTGTTCGGATCGGCGAAGTTGCCGTCGGACTGCTGCACGTCGGCCAGGTACTTCAGTCCGCGGTGGACGTTGTCCCGGAACTCGCCGTGCTTGTCGGTGTTGCCCGCACCCAGGAAGGCGAGCAGGGCCAGCCCGGTGACGCCCACATCGTGCATCGGGTTGCCGGACCCGCTGCAGATCACGTCGTCGCCCTGGTTGCCGCACTCGGCGTCGAAGGCGGCCGCCGACCAATGGCCGTCGGGGTTCTGGTGGTGGGCCAGCCACTCGAGGCCCCGTCGCACCGGCGAGTCGAGGGGCAGTGGGTTGCCTGGCCCTGGCCGATCCCCGCCCGGCAGATCGCCGCCGCCCGGGCCGCCCGTGTCCAGGCTCACGCCGAGTGTCGAGTCGGGGCCCGGCGGGCCGAAGATCGAATCCGGCGCGAGGTCGAAGTCGTCGGTCGGCTCGCTGTCGTCGAGCGGGGGATCGCTGACCTCGACGACCGTGTCTTCGACTTCATCCGGTTCATCCAGAGGTTCCTCCTGCTTCTTGGGCGGCTCCGGAATCTCGTCGTACGTCCGTTGCTCGGAGGACGTGATCGCGAGTTCACGCGCGAGTTCCGGCGGCGGCGCATCGAGCGCGGCGAGGATCAGCAGCACGATGGCGTGCACGAAGAGGGCTGCGCCCAGGTACGGCGCGTTGCCGAGGGCATCGCGCAGGGCGTCCTCGAAGGTGCGCGGTTCGGGGCGGTACTGGACCAGTTCGTGCTGCAGGTGGACCACGGTGGCTCTCCCTTCGAGAACTTGCGACGCACCTCGTTACCGGCCGTGCTCGATGGGCGTAACGTCTCCCATGAGACTCGACAGGAGTTGATCGCCGGGGGGTGATCGACAGGGAGTGGAACGGCGGCCGGCATGAGCCGGGTCCGCCGTTCCGTCGTTCAGCGCGGAGCCGCAGCGCGCGGAGCCGGAGCCCGCACGGCGGCAAGGGCCCGCACGGGGTCAGGCGACCGCAACGGGGCTGGCGACCGCAACGGGGCTGGCGACCGCAACGGAGCTGGCGACCGCAACGGGGCTGGCGATCGCAACGGGGGCAGGCGGTTCGCGGCGTTCGGGCGGCCTGCTGCGCAGGCTTCACTCACGACCCGGGTGGGGCGTGGCTCAGTTCAGCGTCCAGCGCGGTCGGCGCGAGAGCAGCACGCACAGCGCGCCGATCCACAAGCCGGCGTTCTCGGCCAACTTGCTGCAGATCGGCACCGCACCCTTGCCGCAGCCGCAGTCGAACGCCACTTCGCAGAAGGCGATCTGATCCGCTTCCTGGATGCCGACCGCGCGCATGGCGAGGGCCGCGGTGAAGACGGTCAACATGATCAGGGTCAGGGCCGCCGCGCCGCGGACAGCGATGCCCGCCACCAGCAACGCGCCGCACCAGATCTCCAGCCAGGGCAGGACGCCCGCGATGCCGTTCAGGATCCACGCCGGCTGTTCGGGCAGCACCTCGTAGGTGCGCAACAGCTTGAGGAAGTCCACGGGATCGAAGGCCTTGTTCAGTCCCATCCAGACGAAGGTGCCGCCCACCCAGAGCCGCAGAGCGAGCACCAGCCATGAGCCGAGACCCCGGGGCGGGGCGGCGTTCGCTGCCGTCTGGGGGCCGGCGCTGCCGCTGGAGAGGGGCGTCGGGGCGTCTGCTGCGTCGGCGTTCTCGGTGCTCACGTGCGTCTCGTCTCAGCCATCGCCTGCCGGGGTGATCTCACCGCTGTCGCGCTCGCCCGTTTCGACCGGCAGACCCGCAGCGCGCCATTGTTTGATGCCGCCCACGTACACGTGCACCAGTTCGGGGTTGGCCCCGTTGGCCAGCAGGTGCAGCGCCGCGAACTCACTGTCCTCGCAGTCGCCGCCGTTGCAGTAGACGACCACCTTCAGGGCTTGCTGGACCGCGGGCATGACGTCGGCGAGGTAGCGGTCGAGCTTGTAGTGGTCGAACTGGAAGGCGCCGGGGATGTGCCCTTCGCGGAATGCGTCGTCGTCGCGCGCGTCGACGAACACGTACGCACCCACGGCGTACATCTCACTCTCGAAGGTCGAGACGACCTGCTCGTGGGGGATGGCCTTGAGTCCCTGGGTGGCCAGGCGGGCCGCCACTTCGGCCTCGTGGTCGTGGCCGTCCTCGCCATGGGCGGGCGGGCTGGCGGTGTTCGACGCGGCTGCAGCGGGCGTCGTGCCGGCTGGCTTGCCGTCACCCGGAGTCCCGGCCCCGTCCGTCGAACCCGCGGCTGGTTCGGCCGTGTTCGAGCTGCCAGGGTTCGGTAGGCCTGGACCCGGTTGGCCTGGACCCGGTTGGCCTGGACCCGGTTGGCCTGGACCCGGTTGGCCTGGACCCGGTTGGCCTGGACCCGGTTGGCCTGGGCCCGGTTGGCCTGGACCCGGTTGGGTGGCGGGCGGGCTCACCGGCCCGGCGCCTGTGCCGGCAGCCGTGGCTTCCCCGGGGGTGCCGGGAGCGTCCCCGCCGTTGGTGGAATCGCTCCCGTTGGCGCCGATCTCGGCCGCTGAACGGGGGAAGTAGTTGCGGGTCAGGTCGAGGCCGTCGTCATTGGCGTGGTTGGCCGTGAGGCCCAACAGCACGCCGGCGGCACCCACCACGAACGTCTGGCGCAGAATGGACATGCTCCCTCTACTACCGCAGGTGCGCGGTGTTGGACGACCCCGGGTGGCCGCGGTGGCCGGGCGTCAGTGCGAGCCCATGACGGAGTCGTAGCGGTAGTACACCTCGAGCGTGAGGATGTTCAGCGCCGTCGCGTAGACGCGCCCACCGGCGTGCCCCCACGGATCGACCTGCGGGTCCCACGAGCCCTTCCGCTCACCTTCATCGTGCTGGAACTCGGCGATGGCCGTCTCGATGCTCTTCTCCCACGCCTTCCACGGACGCTTGTCGATGTCCTGGTACTGGTACAGCGCGTAGCTGGCGTAGTACCAGTAGTAGAAGTCGCGCCGGCCCGGCTCGTCGTCGTCCCAGAGGGGCGGCAGGCGTTCGATCAGCTTGACGCCCTTGTCCATCATGTCCTTGGTGCCGGGACGTTCGAGTTCGGGGTCGGCGAAGATGCGGCACAGGATGCCCACGGCCGTCATGGACTCGGTCTGGGTGTCCGGCCACAGGTCCTCGCGACCCTTCTCACGCGGCGGGCGCTGGCCCATCTCGGTGTAGCCGGTGCGACCGGTGGTGGGGTCGGTCATCTCGTCGATGAACAGCATCGAGTCCTCGAGCGCCTGTTCGTCGAACTCGAGGCCGTACTCCTTGGCCAGCGTCATGGCCATGATCGCCCAGCCCGTCACCGAGGTGTCGTTCTGTTTGGTGATCATCTCCGGGTGGTCGAGCGAGTAGCGCCAGACCGCCCCCGGATTGCGGATGTCGTACATGTGCTGCAAGCCCTTCTCGGCAGGCTTCTTGAGGAAGCTCTGCTTGGTGAGGGCATAGGCCTCGCACATCGCCAGGGTGGCGATGATGTGGTCGTACGTGTACTGCCCGTTCTCGGGGATGCCGAAGTTGCCGTCGGATG